>NZ_JASDCV010000017.1:0-160369 GCF_030407755.1 Rhodococcus sp. APC 3903 | reverse complement strand
TCATGGGGCTCAATCCTCAACTTGCCGTGATGATGTCGGGCTTTTGTACGCTCTTTTTCCTCCTGGTGGTCAAAGGACGCGTCCCCAGTTACCTCGGTACGTCGGCGGCCTTTGTCGGCGGCGTTGCCGCTATTCGTGCTCAGGGTGGAACGACGGCGGAAGTGACCGGTGCGATTCTGGTGTCGGGGTTGGTTCTGGGATTCGTCGGCATCGCCATCCACTTTCTCGGCGGTGGCGTCATCAGTAAAGCGCTACCGCCGGTGGTCACCGGCGCTGTGGTGATGCTGATCGGTTTCAACCTGGCGCCCGTTGTCGCGGGGTTGTACTGGCCGCAGGACCAATGGGTGGCACTGATCGTGATGGTTGCCCTGATCGTGATGAGCGTTGCGCTACGCGGCTTCCTGGGACGTATCGCCATTCTCGTCGCGCTGGTTTTCGGCTACATCTTCTCGTGGGTCCTCGACCGGGTCTCCGGTCCGATCACGTCCGCCGGCGGTAGTGGAGCACCCACCGAGCACTTTCGTGTCAACTGGGATTCGGTGCACTCGGCGTCATGGTTCGGGTTGCCGCCGTTCTCGGACGAAGCCAACGGAATCGTCGGTATCCACGCTCCCTCGTTCAGCCTCACGTTCATCGTTCTGGTCCTTCCCGGTGTCATCGCACTGGTCGCGGAAAACGCCGGTCACGTCAAGGCCGTCGCCGAGATCACGGGCGACGATCTCGACCCGTACATCGGACGCGCAATTGCCGGTGACGGTTTTGCCACCGCCATCGCCAGCGCAGTAGGCGGCTCTCCCACGACGACACACGCCGAGAACATCGGTGTCATGGCGGCCACTCGGGTGTACTCGACCGCCGCGTACGTGATCGCGGGTGTCATCGCGATCCTGCTCGGCTTCTCCCCCAAGTTCGGGGCGGTCATGGCGGCGACTCCCGGCGGCGTTCTCGGCGGAATTCTTGTGGTTCTGTTCGGCATGATCGGTCTGCTCGGCGCCAAGATCTGGAAAGAGAACGGTGTCGACTTCGGGAATCCGCTGAATCTGATGCCGATCGCCACCGGTCTGATCATCGGTATCGGCGACACGGCTCTGAAGTTCAGTGACACGTTCTCACTCGGAGGCATCGCGCTCGGCACCATCGTCTTGATCGTGATGTACCACTTCTGCCAGTTCGTCGGGTCCAGGAACCCCGAACTGAACAGGCCGGAGCCCGGCAGGCGACCGGGCTCCACGACGGGTCCGGATACGTCAGATGACGAACGGGAAGAGCCCGTGGCGCAGCTCACGTGATGCCAAGTTGAATGTATGCCAGGTATGACCCGTGACCGTTGTCACATCTGCACAAAACGTGAAGTGACTCATAGAGGCAGGATTGAGTAATGAAACCGTCGCCGCTGACTTATCACCGACCGTCCTCGGTCGAGGACGCGTGCCGAATCCTCTCCGAGGTCTCTCACGAGGGGAAGGTGCTCGCCGGTGGGCAATCGCTTGTGCCGCTGCTGTCCATGCGCCTCGCCGCGCCCGCCCACATCGTCGACATCGGATCGATCCCGAACCTCGCTTCGGTGACCTCGTCCGAAGACGAAGGAGTGCGGTTCCAGGCCCTGGCCACGCACTCGGTGCTGGCGGCCGACGAAGGTGCTCGTCGAGTTCAGCCTCTACTGAACCGTGCTCTGCAGTTGGTAGCGCACCCCACGATCCGTAACCGCGGGACGAGCGTCGGTTCCATCGTCCATGCCGACCCGTCGGCGGAGATGCCGGCAGTCCTGACACTGCTCGGCGGCAGCGTGACCGTCCAGTCGGTGCGTGGCACCCGCGAGATCGCGTCGACGGATCTCTTTGCCGGTCCTCTCGAGTCGAGCCTGGAATCGGACGAGATCGCGGTGTCGGTGTCGGTGCCCGGCGCCGAACCCGGAGTGGGGACCGCCATCGACGAGATCGCGCGTCGTCACGGTGACTATGCACTGGTCGGCGTCGTCGCCCGGATTCGCGTGGTCGACGGTCTGGTGGCCGAAGCGCACATGACGTACGTGTCCGCCGGAGAACTGGGGCAGGTCGTGGACTACACGGACGTGCTGGCGGGGGCGTCCGCGACGGATCAGCGAGACCCGCGATGGCGCACTCTCGGAGAATGCGCCCGCGCGCAGATAGATACCGAGGCAGACATTCACGGGACGGCGGCGTACCGCTCGCAGTTGGTGTCCGCGCTCACGGCGCGGGTCGGCTTCGCGGCGGCAACGGATGCTCTCAGTGAGAACGCAGTACTGGCAGGAAAGTGGTGACAATGTCCAAAAACGATCGCTCCATCGATGATCAACTTGCCGAGTTGGCAGCAGACACCGGTGAGCACCATGTGGCCGTGACGTTCACGCTCAACGAGGTGACGAGCACCGTCGTTCTTCCCTCCCGCACTTTGGCTTCGGATGCCATTCGTCACCACCTCCGTAAGACGGGCACGCACGTCGGTTGTGAACACGGCGTGTGTGGTGCGTGCACCGTGCTGCTCGACGGAAAGCCGGTTCGGTCCTGCCTCGTCCTCGCTGCCAGCCTCGAAGGTCGATCGATCACGACCGTCGAAGGCCTCGTCGAGCCGGACGGTACTTTGCATCCGGTTCAGCAGGCGTTCAAGGATTGTCACGGTTTGCAGTGCGGATTCTGCACACCGGGATTCGTGACGACCATCGCGGCGTTTCTCGAGGAGAACCCCAATCCCACACGTGAGGAAGCAACCGACGCGATCGCGGGAAACCTCTGCCGTTGTACGGGATACCAGAACATCAGGGCGTCGGTTCTGCGCGCAGCCGAGATCAAGCGTGAACGGGCCGGGCAGTTCCCGCTCGGAATCGACGACGCGTCCACTCGGGAGGCGTTGGATCGCAAGGTGCGGGGAACGACGAATCCCGTCGGAGGACGGGCGGGTAAGGCATGAGTACTCCGGTCAAACCAGCAAAGCGCAACGGGGCGAAGCACCCCGCTTCCGATCATTCGACGGCCGATCATTCGGTTGCCGACGACGGCAAGTTCTTCGGTAAACCGATTCCGCGCGAGGAAGATACGCGTCTGCTCAGCGGTCAGGGGCGATACCTCGACGATCTGGGCCACAACGCGCTGATCGCGGCATTCGTCAGGTCGCCGCACGCTCATGCGCGAATCATCGACATCGACATCGACCAGGCGCTGGAAGTGCCTGGTGTGCATGCCATCTACACCTACGAAGATCTCCTGGCCGACACGCCGGAAATGGCGGAGAACCTGCCACTGCTCATTCCGCATCCGGGAATCATCGCTCCGCGCAACGGGTATCCCCTCGCGAAGGACGAGGTGAAGCATGTCGGCGAAGCCATCGCCATGGTGGTCGCCGACAACCGGTACATCGCCGAGGACGCTTGCGCGAAGATCGACGTCACCTACGAGGCGCTGAAGCCTGTAGTGGGGATCGACGTTGCTCGCACTGCCGCCAACGCCGTCCACGCCGACGTTCCGGACAACGTCGCCGCTCACCTGCAGCACGGGTTCGGAGATCTGGATGCCGAACTGGCCGCCGCGCCGCACCGACTGACGCTGGATCTCGAAATCGAGCGTTCGGCTTCCATGCCGATGGAGGGCAAGGGTGTCTACGCGCGCTGGGACGGCGACGAGAACACCCTCACGTTCTGGACATCCACCCAGACCTCCACGTCCGCCCGCGCCGCAATCGCCGCGCGATTGGGGATGGCACTGAACAAGGTTCACTGCATCGCTCCTGACGTCGGCGGTGGATTCGGCGTCAAGATCGTTCACCCGTGGCCCGAAGAAGTGATGATCACGTGGGCCGCTCGACGCCTCGGCCAGGCCGGCATCTCCTGTGAGGTGAAGTGGGTCGAGGATCGCCGTGAGCACTTCATCTCGAGCGCGCACGAGCGTGGGCAGATCCAGAAGGTCGACATCGGATTCGACGACGAGGGTCGCCTGTTGGCGTTCGACTTCACGTTCTGGCACGACAACGGTGCCTACCTGCCGTACGGGATCATCGTCATGATCAACACCGCGACGCAGGTTCTCGGGCCGTACAAGCCGAAGTCGTTCCGGGTCAACGCCTATTCGCTGTACACCAACACGGTCATCGTGACCCCGTACCGCGGCGCCGGACGTCCGCAGGCAGTGTTCGCTATGGAGCGATCCATGGACGCCATCGCCAAGTACCTGAACAAGGACAAGATCGCGGTGCGGGAGGCGAACTTCATTCGCCCTGAGGACATGCCGTACGACTTCGGCCTGATGTTCCAGGACGGACGCCCGTTGATCTACGACACGGGCGACTACCAGGCAGGCATCGACAAGCTCAAGAAGCTCATCGACTGGGACGGATTTCCCGAGTACCAGAGGAAGGCTCGCGCCGAAGGGCGGTCGGTCGGAATCGGTATCGGTGCGTACGTCGAGGGAACCGGCCCGGGACCTTACGAGGGTGCCCACGTCGTGGTCGAGACGTCCGGAAAGGTCAAGGCGGCAACAGGCTTGACGACGCAAGGCCAAGGCCATCAGACCGCGTTCGCCCAGATCGTTGCGGACGATCTCGGAGTCAAGGTCTCCGACGTCGAGATCGTCACGGGTGATACCCGCCGGTTCGGTTATGCCGTAGGCACTTTCGCCTCGCGTGGGGCGGTCATGTCGGGTTCGGCCTTCCATGTCGCGGCGCAGATGGTCGCGGAGAAGGCGAAGAAGATCGCCTCCGGAATCTTGGATCTGCCGGAAACCGAACTGGAACTCCGGGAAGGCCACGTGTGCAAGATCGGCACCGAAGCAGGTGTGGAAGGTACGTCCGTACCGCTGAGTGTTGTTGCCGTGCTGTCGAACCCGCTACGATATGCGTTCGACCGTGAGTCGAAGCTGGCCACCGGTTTCGCCAAGACCGACACGGACATGTCGAAGCCGCCGATTCCCGAGGGTGAGCAGCCCGGTCTGGAAGCAACCGGCTACTACTCGCCGCCCAGTTCCACCTTCGCTTCGGGAGTGCACGCGGCGATCGTCGAAACCGATCCCGTGACAGCCGAGATCACGGTCCGTCGTTACGTTGTCATCCACGACTGCGGAAACGTGATCAACCCCCGCATCGTCGAAGGTCAGGTCATGGGCGCCGTCGCGCAAGGTATCGGCGGCGCACTCTACGAGCGGATCGTCTACGACGAGCACGGGCAGATGCTCAACGCGTCGTACATGGACTTCTTGATGCCGTTCGTCACCGAGATGCCGGATTCGCTCGAGATGGATCACACCGTCACGCCGTCAGGGCTCAACCCACTCGGAATGAAGGGTGCCGGTGAGGCCGGTGTGATCCCCACCAGTGCCGTCATCGCGGCCGCCATCGAGGACGCCGAAGGAATCTCGATCACGTCCATGCCCATTTCACCGTCCGAACTGTTCGAACTTCGACTCGCACATGCGGGTTCGTCATCAGAGGAGAATTCATGAGAATCGCCGGCACCGCGCAGTTGACGGCACCTCGCGAAGAGGTCTACGACAAGCTCCAGGACGGTCGTGTACTGGCCGCGACCATTCCCGGTGTGCAGTCGCTCGAGCAGCTCACAGACAATCATTACAAGCTCTCCATCATGGCCGGAGTTGCGTCGATCAAGGGCGTCTACGACGGCGAGGTTGTTCTGTCGCAACAGAATCGGCCCAATTCGTTTGTCATGACGGCTTCGGGGGCTGGTGCTCCCGGCACGGTGAAGGCGGACGTCACGGTCACCTTGACGGAGAACGAGGGTGGCACGCTGCTTTCGTATGACGCCGATGCCGTGGTCGGCGGGATGGTCGGCGGCGTCGGGCAGCGCATGATCACCGGTGTAGCCAAGAAGATGGCCGGGGTGTTCTTCAAGAGCATCGACGGCGTCATTGCCAACGGCATCCCCGAGAAGGTCACTGCCGCCGTGGCGGCGGCAATACCGGCAGTGGCGGTCGAAGGCGCGCCGGTAGTCTCCGGAGCTGTCGCGGCACCGGCGATTCTTCCGGCCGCTGCACCGACAGCGGGCGGCACAGATGCTCGCACGGTGATGGTCAGCGCCGTCGTCGGCGCAGCCATTGCTTTGTCAGGTGTTGCTATAGGCGGATTCCTGGCGCGTTCTGGTTGTCGCGAGTAGTTCACTCAGGTGTCAACAGCTGATTCACGATGAGGGAAACGCCCCGAACCGACCAGGTTCGGGGCGTTTTTCACGTCCGCGTAACCCACGGGGGCGCCGGCGAAGATCCGCTCGTGATCGTGCGCCGAACCTTGGCCCCCCGATTCGGCGAATTGTGACAAAGAATCCGCCCTTCCGAACCTGTGGAATAGCACTACACGTCAGGTACGAGCCACTCACCGGCTAGGCCGCAACCGTCGATCGGTACCAGACGAGACGAGCCAAAGATCTCAGGAGGAAGCGTGGAACCCAGGAAGATTCGGGTCGGTATCGATACCGGCGGAACGTTCACCGACATCGTGGCAGTGGACGACGAAACCGGCGCCATCGTCACCACCAAGACCCCGTCCACCCCGGCGGACCCCGCCGAGGGCTTTCTCGCCGGTATCGAGAAGGTACTCGCCAAGCTCGGCGAGAGCGGCGACTCGATCGGTGCGGTCAGCCACGGCACGACCGTTGCGACCAACAAGCTGCTCGAAGGCAAGGTCGAGAACCTCGGCTTCATCACCACCGAAGGCTACGAGCACGTTCTCGAAATCGCTCGTCAGTCGGTGCCGGACGGCTACGGCAACTCGTACTTCTGGGTCAAGCCCGAACGCATCGTTCCCGCCGATCGTGTACGCACCGTCGGTGGACGGCTTTCCTTCGACGGCAGCGAGATTCGTCCGCTCGACGAAGAGAGCGTCCGCAGCGCAGCGCAGTTCTTCAAGGACCGCGGCATCCGGACCATCGGCGTCTGCCTCATGCACTCGTACGCCGATCCGACGCACGAGGAGCGCGTTCGCGACATCCTCTTCGAGGTCTTCCCCGATGCGACGGTGAGCATCTCGAGCCAGGTGCTTCGTGAGTACCGCGAATACGAGCGGTCCATCACCACTCTCGTCGACGCCGCGGTCAAGCCGAACATCCGAAACTACGTGAACAACATCGCGAATCGTCTGCGTGAGTTCTCGACCACCGACGGTGAACCCCGGGACATCCCGTTCTACGTCATGAAGTCCAACGGCGGTGTCCTGTCGGCCAAAGAGGTTGTTCACCAGCCTATTACGACAGTCCTGTCGGGACCGGCTGCCGGAGCTCTCGGTGCTGCGCTGATCGCCGATGCGGCCGGCGTCGAGCAGGTGTTGACCTGTGACGGCGGCGGAACGTCGACGGACGTCACCGTCGTGGTTCGCGGCGAGCCCGCGCTGACCACCGAAGGGCGAGTGGGAAACTACCCGTCGAAGATCCCGATGATCGACGTCGTGACCGTCGGCGCCGGCGGTGGCTCGATCGCGTGGATGACGCCGGAACGCACCCTCCGAGTCGGCCCTCAGTCGGCCGGCGCCGATCCCGGACCGTTGTGCTACGGCAAGGGCGGCAGCGAACCGACCATCACCGACGCGCACGTCCTGCTCGGACGCATCCCACCCCATCTGCTCGGCGGCGAAATTCCCCTCGACACAGAACTGGCACGCAAGGGCCTCGAAGAGCTTGCAACACAGCTCAGTCTGGGCTTCGAGGAGTGTGCGGTCGGTGTCCTCGAGGTTTCGGCGTGGAACCAGGCCAATGCCCTGCGTCAGATCACGGTCAAGCGTGGCCTCGACGTTCGCGACTTCACCCTCGTGACGTTCGGCGGCTCCGGCTCCCTGCTCGCCTGCCGTCTCGTCGACATCCTGGGTCTGAAAGACGTTCTTGTCCCGCTCAATCCGGGTAACGTCTCCGCGTTCGGTCTGCTGACGGTCGATGTCCGCAACGACTACGTCCAGACGCATGTCAGTCGTCACGACCGGTTGAAGGCTGAAGACCTGCAGAGCCAGTTCGACGCGTTGGCCGGCGAAGCCGAGATCGCGCTTGCCGAAGAAGGATTCGACGAGACGCAGCGCAAGTACTCCCGTACTGCGGATCTGCGTTACCTCGGTCAGGCCTTCGAGGTACGCGTCCCGGTGGCGGAAGGTACCGTCACGGCGCAGATCATGGACGACGCGGCCGAGGCGTTCCACCAGGCGCACCGCGAACTGTACGGCTACGACTTCCGGGGAGACCCGTCGCAGCACGTGGAGTGGGTCAACCTGCGCGTGAGCGGCATCGGCCCGATCAAGCGTCCGACGCTCAAGGAGATCCCCGCCGGCACCGGCGCCGACACCGCCCGAACCGGTTCGCGGCAATCGTATTTCGACAGCTGGGTCGAAACTGCTACCTACGACCGCACGCTGCTCGGTGCGGGTGACGTCATCGAAGGACCGGCCGTGATCGAGGAGTTCAGCTCGACTGTCCCGATCCACCCCGGATTCTCGGCACGTATCGACACCTTCGGGAACATTCGTATCTCGAAGTCTTCCGACTCGAACGGAGTGAAGTGATGACCGCCATTCTCGATGCTGCTGCTGCCACCGCGGCCAAGCCGTACCGACTCACCGCTACCGACGGCGCGTCACCTGATCCGATTCTGGTCGAGATCGTCGCCGGTTACCTCGCCAGCGTGGAAATGGAGGTCGAGACCTCCATTTCGCGCACCTCGCGTTCGCCGATGATCCGTGACGCTCACGATTTCCGCGCCGGTATTCACGACCGGAACCTCCGCAAGCTCACGGGCCGTTCGTATTCCGCCCTGGTTCATCCGATCGCCCGGGACTTCCCACTCGAGACGATGAAGCCGGGAGACGTGTACTTCCACAACGACGTCTACCTGTCCGAAGGTGGCATCGGCCATCTCCCCGACCTCTGCGTCACGGTGCCTGTCTTCGCCCGCGTCACTCCCGATGCCGAGCCGAAGGTTGTTGCGTTCGTTCAGGCGTTCGGTCACCACGACGACATCGGCGGTTGCTGCCCCGGCTCCATGCCGTCCGGCGCCACCACGGTGTACGAAGAGGGTTTGATGGTTCCGCCGATCAAACTGTGGGACCAGGGAGTTCCCAACGAGGCGGCGCTGCGCATCATGACGCGTAACTCCCGCATGCCGGACGCTCTCGCAGCTGACCTCGACGCCGAGTGCTCGGCGTGCCTGATGGGTGCGCGTCGACTCACCGAATTGTTCGAGCGCTACGGCGTCGACACCGTCGAGTCGTGCTTCGACGCGATGATGGACGCGACCACCGAGACGTACCGCCGCGAGATCCTCAGCAAGATCCCGGTCGGTGAGTACACGTGGGAGGACTACGCCGAGCACGACGGCGTCGACGAGCCGATGCTCCACATCCAGCGCATCACGCTCACGAAGACGCGACCGGAGGACGAGGGCGGCGAGCGACTCATCCTGGACTTCAACGGAACCGGACCGCAGGCAAAGGGCCCGATCAACCACTGCGGTGACTACGCGGACGGAAACTTCCTCATCAAGTGGTTGGCCCCGATTCTGCGTAACCTCGCGGACACCCCGGAGCGCATGGCCGAACTGGATGTCAACGAGGGCGTCGTACCGCTGATCGAGATGAAGTTCCCCGAGAAGGGAACATTGATCACCCCGATCTTCCCTGCCCCCACCAACGCTCGCACGTTTGTCATCCTCCGTCTTCTCGGAGTGCTGGCCGGCGTCGTCGCCAAGGCTGTGGACGGCAACATGCCCGCCGATCAGGAGACCATCAGGTACACCGGTGTTTACGGTGAGGACTTCGAGGGTCACTCGTACCTCATGCGTGAGGTGCTCGGCGGCGGTTCGGGCGGACGCTACTACGCCGACGGTGAGGACACGATTCACGTCGTTCCCGATTCACGGAACCTGCCGACCGAATTCACCGAGAGCCGTTTCCCCTTCATCGTCGAAAAGCTCGGTCTGGCCATGGATTCCGGCGGAGCCGGACGCTACCGCGGCGGCCTGGGATACGAGAAGCACATCCGGATGCTCAAGGATGCGCACTTCATGTCCATTGCGGATCGTTCGATCCTCGCCTGCTGGGGAGTCAAGGGCGGCAAGGCCGGTCGGCCGTTCTCCGTGGTCCTGGATCCGGGTGGACCGAACGAGCGTGAGTTCGACGCGCTGACCGATGCCGAGCCGATCAAGGCCGGCGAGGTCGTACGGATTCGCACCACCGGTGGTGGCGGTTGGGGAGATCCACTGGAGCGCCCGATCGAAGAGGTCTTGCGAGACATTCAGTGGCGCAAGGTTTCCGTGGAGGGTGCACGCGACGACTACGGTGTTGTCCTGATCGAGGGTGACGAGCCGTCGGTCGACGAGGCTGCTACCACGGAGCTACGGGATCAGTTGCGCTCGGAGCGCGGTGAGAACGAACCCTTCTTCGATCGGGGTCCGGGCTACGCGCAGCTTTCCGGTGGCGCCACCTCAGCGGTCTACGACTACGTCTAGGACGGAAAACTCTCATGGAGAACGGAATTGCTCGCGGCGCCGACATCGCGGTGATCGGCGCCGCGGGTAAGACCGGTGAGGCAGTCGTCGCTGCACTGCCGCCGAGCGTGACAGCTCGGCGACTGGTGCGAAAGGCGCGTGTCGACGGGGACTTCGAGGTAGAACTCGAAACGGGAAGAGGGCTGCGCAAGGCGCTCGCCGGGTGCCGAGGGGTGTACTTCATTGCCCCGAACGTCCATCCCGACGAGCCGGCGCTGCTTCGCAATGCGCTGACGGCAGCGGCTTCGGCGGGGGTGGAGCACTTTGTCTATCACTCCGTGGCGTGGCCGTTCAGCCCGTCAATGCCGCATCACCTGGACAAAGCCAGGTGTGAGGACGAACTGCATCGTTCGCCCTTGAAATGGACTGTGCTGCAACCATGTGCGTACGCGCAGAATTTCGAAGCGGTACTCACGGGTCGGTCAGAGACCATCGTCGTGCCGTACAGCGCGGACACGAGGTTCTCGTTCGTGAGTTTGGCGGACGTGGCAGCTGTTGCCGCGGTCGTCCTGAGCGAGGGCCCGGGCGAACATCACGGAGCTACGTACGAGGTGGGCGGCCCGCAAGCTCTGAGCGTCATGGAGGTGGCACAGATGGTGGAGAAGCAGACGTCACGTACCGTCGCGATAGAACAGATCAGCGTGGATCAATGGCGTGAACAGATCGGCAGCAGCCTGGACGTCAACGCCAGCTCACGATTGGCGGCGATGTTCGAGTTCTACAACCACCACGACTTCCTTGCGGGCAGTGCTGCCGTGGAACTGCTTCTGGGTCGCCGACCGATGGGCGTCGAGAGCCTGATTCGGTGATGCTTGCTACGCAATGCCTCCTGCCGCCCAGACAACCAGTGGGGGCAGGGCGGCGAGGATCAGGCAGACCGTTCCGTTGAGCCACTTGTGTTCCACCGTGACGGCGGCGAACTCGCGCAGAATAGCGCTCGGCAGGTAGTACCGGGCGGTGTGGGAACCGATGACTTCTGCATCCAGATCGAGGCTTCGGGCAAACGTTGCGGTTCGGAGTATGTGGAAGTTGCTGGTGACCAGAACCATTCGAGGCTTCGTGGTGTCGGCGCGGAGAAGGTCCCTGGTGTACTCGAGGTTCTCGAGCGTGGTGGTCGAACGGTCCTCTAGCATCACGTTCTCGCGCGGGATCCCGTGATCGACGAGGTAGACGCACATTGCCTCAGCCTCGCTGACCACCTCGTCCGATCCCTTCCCGCCGCTGACGACCAACAGTGGTGAACGTCCTTCGCGGACCTCGGCGCGGAAGACGTCCGCGGCCTTGTCCAGACGGCTGGCCAGCAGGGGCGTCACGTCGGCACCCGAAAGCCCGGCGCCGTGCACCACTATCGCGTCCATCCCGGGCTGGTACTTCTGGCGTCCGTACACGTAGGAGTAGAGCAGAAAGCTCGTGAACAGAAACCCCAGGTACGACGCGACCAGGCTGAACGATCCGAGAACGACTGCGAGCCAATATCTCTGCGTCAGCAACGCTGATGCGAGCAGTACGTAGGGAACGAGCAGTCCGAGTCCGGCGACGAGGGAGAGCAGGTTCGCCACGCTGAATCCCTCGCGCCGCAGCATCGTGACCCCGTTGACGATCAGGAATCCTGCAAGCAGGAGCACCAGCAACGGCGAGAGCAGAGCGATCGTCGCGATGACGAACGACGGGATCTCGGTCCCCGGTGCACCCGACTGCAGCATCCACAGACCGGTGAAGATCACTCCGAGAAGTAGATAGACGCCGTTGCTCAGCCTCCGCCGATCCTGCCTGAACCGGTAGCCGCAGAATCCGAGCAGCGCGAGGCCGATGAGGAGAAGGATCACGGAGCCAGACTAGGCGAGGTGCCCACTACACGGGCGCCACCGTTTTGGACTGCTGGATCGCGGACAGCACCCTGGTACGGCACTCGATGAACAGTGGGTCCGCCTTGGTGGTCAGTTGATCTCGAGCTCCGGTCAACGGGACGTCGACGATGTCCTGCATCAATGCCGGCGTTCCGCCGAGTACGACCACTCGATCGGACAGGTACACCGACTCGTCGACGTCGTGGGTGACCAGGAGGACGGTGATACCAAGATCACGTTGAAGCGTCAGCAGCAGGTCTTCGAGTTCCGCGCGGGTCTGCGCATCGACCGACGCGAAGGGTTCGTCCATGAGGAGTACCTGCGGCCGATAGGCGAGAGCGCGAGCTATCGCTACTCTCTGCTGCATTCCGCCGGACAACTGCCAGGGGTAGGAACGCGCAGCACCACCTAGACCGACAACGGCGAGTGCATCGGTAACCCTCTCGTTCTGAATCTTCCGCGCCAGACTGTTGCCCCGCAGCGGCAGGCGAACGTTCTCGCCCACTCGAAGCCACGGCATCAGTGTGCGTCCGTAGTCCTGTGACACGAGAGCCAGAGTGGCCGGCGGTGCATCGATCGCGATCCCGGCGATGCGGACCTCACCGGTGGTCGGCTTCTGCAGACCGGCGATGCAACGAATCAGCGTGCTTTTGCCGATGCCGGAATGGCCGACGATGCAGACGATTTCTCCCGGTGCGACCGTAAGGTCGATCCCGCGGAGCACTTCGCGGCCGGTGGGGCCGCCGTAGGTCACCCCGAGGCCGTTCAGTTCGACTGCGGGTATCGATGCCGCAGATTCTGTGGATGACATCAGTTTCCTTTCACTGCGAGAGCGTCGTGGGTCCGCGGCTGCCATCTGAGCAACCATCGTTCGATCACGCCGTATCCGAGGTTGAGCACGTATCCGATGATTCCCAGCAGGAGAATTCCGGACCACATGTCCGCGATGGCGAATGTCTGTTGCGCGACGATCACGAAGTGACCGATTCCTGCAGTGGAGACATACATTTCGCTGCCGACCATGATGACGACACCGATCGCGAGACTGGTACGGATGCCGACTGTTATCTGCGGCATCGCTCCGGGGAGGAGTACCTGCGTCACCAGGAGGGGTGTACGGATCCGGTAGCTGCGCGCCACCAATCGGATACTCGGGTCGATGGAGCGAATGCCGTCGAGGGTGTTGAGGAGTATCGGCCAGACCGCGCCGAAGGCGATGGCGGCAACGTTACCCGTCGAACCGGTTCCGAAAACGATGAAGAGGGCGGGCAATACGGCCAGCGCCGGAATGGCGCGGAAGAACTGGAGAAACGGATCGGCAATATCGGCAGCCAGCGGGAACAGGGCCAGCAGGAGACCGGCGCCGATGCCGACCACCAGTGCCACGGCGAGACCGAAGGCAAGGTTGGTCAAGCTCGGTACGACGTCGTGGGCGAATCCCGGACCGAACCAGTTGTCCACAAACGCTTTCCAGATACGCGACAGTGGCGGGAAGTAGGGTGACTTGCTCGACTCCGAACCGAAGTACCATACGACGACGATCAAGATCGGCAGCCACAACTCCCACGCGAGGAGTCGAAGTCCTGACATCATCTTCACGTCGTCATCCTCCTCGGGATGTAATGCCAAGCAAGTAAACGATTCTCGATCGCCATCACGGCGAAGGCGAGCAGCATTCCGAGTAGTCCGGCGACGATGATCAGTGCGAACATTCGATCGGGGACGGATTGGCTCAGCAGGATCTCCTTACCGAGTCCCGGCACGCCCGCGATCAATTCTGCACCGATGGTCAGCAGCAAGCTCAGTGTTGCCGAGATGCGAATCCCGGTGAAGATGTAGGGCATCGACGCCGGTGCGACGACGAGAGCGAGTCTGCGCCACAGCGGAAGTCGGAAGGAGCGTGCGGTCGCCAGCAGTTCCGGGTCGACGTTGCGCACACCGTGAATCGTCTGGAGCAGAATCGGCCACACACTTACTGCCACGATCAGTGCCACCGCCATCCGTTGCGTCGGGCCCATGATCAGCAGAAAGAGCGGAATGATTGCGAGCGGCGGAACGGTTCGGCAGAAGTCGATGACGAAACGGGAGGAGACCGTCAGGAACGGGTGCGCGGCGAGCAGCAGTCCTGCCGGGATCCCGATGACCAGGCACAGCGCCAATCCGATCGCTGTGGTGGTCACCGTTTGTCCCAGTGATGTCCACAACGGGGACGTGCCGAGTTCGTTCACAAGGGCCACTGCCACGTCGCTGAACTTCGGAATACCTTTGACGTCCTCGTCGCCGAGCATTCCGAAGATCTGCCAGGCGGCTGCCAACGCGAAGAGCGTCAGCAGCCGACCGAGCAGAACCTGCCTGCGGCGAGTCTGCAGGGTTGTCAAGGCGGACAACTCAGTTGGCCGGGGTCAGCAAGGAATCGGCCTCGACCGAATCCGTCAGTACCCCGTACTTGACCAGCAGTTCGATCTCCGTGCCGAGAGCACCCGGTTCCACTACTGCGACGAACTGAGGATTCTTGCTGTTGGCCAGCATTTCGAGCGGAATCTTGGCTTGTGTCGAGAGTGCAGCCTTGACGGCGCCCGGATTCTGATTGGCGTAGTCGACGGATTTGGCAAGCGCCGTGCGGAATTTGGCGAGTGAGTCCGGGTTCGCGTCGACAAACGATTCCGAAGCGACCAGCGAGGTCCCTGGCACACCGGGCGCGGCCAAGGGGAAGGGGTGGCCGAGGATCTTCAGCCCCGAGTCGGTTGCTTTGCTCAGGAACGGATCGATGAGGAATGCCGCATCGGCTCCGCCAGTGGAAACAAGGTCGCCGAGGTTGGGCATGGGCGCCTGAATGAACGAGATCTTGTCCGCTGCTCCACCGGACTTCTCCACCGCAGCAGAGATGACTGCCTCGCTGACGGACTTCAATCCGCTGATCGCAACGGTTTTGCCTTCGAGGTCACGGAAGCCGCTGATGGAACTGTCTTTGGCGACGACGAGGCCGGACTGGTCGACGTCGTCACTCGCGGCAAAATTCGTGAGTCCTCCGACGATGGTGACGGGCATGTTCTGGCTGCGTGCCTGAATTGCGGCGGCGGCGGTCGTGGCTGCCATATCTGCATTTCCGCTGAGCAGCAACGGAATTTGAGCCGAGGAACTGGCGCCGCCCTCGACGAGCTGGATGTCGAGTCCTTCGTCGGTGAAGTATCCCTGCTCCATTCCGAGCCAGATCGGTGCGAAGTCTGCGATCGGCTGAGGTGCGATTCGAATCGTGGTGGTCTGGGTGCCCCCGTCGTCGGAGGCCGTGGCGTCGCTCGAGCAGCCGGTCAGTGCCAATGCTGCGGTCGCGACCGCAGCTAGGGCAACAACTCTGAACCGTGGTGTCGACCGAAGGGTATGTCCAACCGTCATGTCCGAAAGCCTCTCGCTGGGAAAGATATGACTTCCTTGCCGGTAATCCGGTGGGAAGGTGAAGACGCTCAAAGAATTCCGTACGCCGGAACGATTGTTGTGACTATAGTAATTTCCTAGGCGAATGCCAAGGGTTTTCCAAGAACACGAGATTTCGGATCGCCGGGTACATCCACGGCACCGGGAGGGGATCGGATGACGAAGGGTTCTGCGTCCGCCGTCGACAAAGCGCTGGATCTACTCGAGGCCATCGCGCGCTCGACCACGCCGATGAAGCTCAGCGAACTGGCAGAAGAAGTCGGGATGCTCCGCCCGACTGCGCACCGAGTGCTCGGAGAACTCGCGAACCGTGGTTGGGTCTTCCGCTACGACGGTCGCTATCTCCCCGGCCCGGCTGCACTGCAGGTTTCCCACGAAGCGGCAGCGCACTCGTTGGCGGCCTTGTGCGATCCGACCATGCGGGTGCTGTCCGAGAGCACGGACATGATGGTGAATCTGCAGGTTCTCGAGAGCGGCGGAACGCGGATCATCGCGGCGCTGCGTCCCGAGAGACTCAAGATGATCACTCGGATGCTCGGGGATCTGCTTCCGCCGCACCGGTTCGCGGGTCCGCTCGCGTTGGTCGCGGCACTCGAGGACAACACCCGGGCGCCCTACCTGGCGATGGTGGAGAAGAGTGGCTATCCGCTGGAAGGCCCCACCGGCTTTCTCGCCGACATAGCCGAGACGCAGAAAACCGGATTCGCCGTTGTACACAAACGATCTCAGGACATCATCGGTTCGGTCTCGCGTGCAGTGTCTTCCCGCAAGGGATCTCCGCTCTGCGCGTTGACGGTGATCGGGTTCGATACCGACTTCGATGCGAAAACGACGCGAATGGTCGAAGAACACCTGCTGCGGGCCACCGATGAAGTGCAGCAACTCCTCACTGACCACACTTCGGGCAAGCGCCCGTCCGACACAGGAGAAGAAGGATGATTTCACGGACCGAGGGCTTCATCACCGTCGCAGACGGCGAACGGGTCTGGTACGAGACTGCCGGCGAGGGCCCGGATCTGATTCTCACGCACGGTCTCGGCGGCAACGCTGCGGTCTGGTACCAACAGGTACCGTACTTCGCTCAGCATTATCGGGTAATCAGCTGGGATCAGCGAGGATTCGGACGGTCCACCAACGAGAATGGCAACCACGGCCCGGTAGCGGCAGTCTCGGATCTGATCGAAATCATGGACCTGTTGGCGGTTGATCGAGCGCACGTGGTCGGCCAGTCGATGGGCGGTTGGGCCGCAGTGGGGGCCGCAATCGCTGTTCCGGACCGGGTGGAGTCGGTAGTCCTGGCCTGCACGACCGGCGGCATTCCCGTCGGATTCGGTCCGGACAGCGCACCTCCCCTCACCGCGGCGCCCGTCACGGCGCGGCCACTGGGGGAACACCCCGCTGTGGGCGGACGGTTGCCGAGCTTGGACATGGCGAGGGCATACCTGTACCAAGCTCTCGGCACCTTCGGTCATCGCCCACCTGACACCGAGTTCTTCCGAATTCTCAAGGCCCACAACTACTCGCCGAGCGATCTTGCCGCGGTGACGGCGCCGGTTCTGCTGATCGCGGGTGAGCTGGACGATTTGATGACACCCGAGCGGATTCGCAGCGCCGCCGAGTTCCTGCCCCACGCCGAAGTGGTCGAACTTGCCGACCGCGGCCACTCCCCCTACTTCGAGGACCCACACGCGTGGAACGAGTTGGTGGCGCACTTCCTGGCCGATGTTCGTGCCCGCCCAGTGCGCTGAAACACCAACTCGTCACGCATATTCCAACTCCGAGGAGATCTAATGGATTCATCTCAGACCGTCGAGTTCATCCCACCCGCTTTCGATACGCCGTTCTCCACCGGAGTGCGCGTCGGAGACGTTCTGTATCTGTCGGGTCAGATCGGCATGCTCCCGGACGGGACTTTGGCCGACGGCTTCGAAGCGCAGGCTCGACAGACCATGGAGAACATCGTGGCTTCGCTGATCGCTTACGGTTCCGGCGTCGAAGCAATCTTCAAATGCACTGTCATGCTTGACGACATGTCTCGTTGGCAGGAGTTCAACAAGGTCTACCTCGAGTACTTCCCGGCGTCGAGACTGCCGGCCCGCAGTGCGTTCGGAACAGACGGACTGGCGCTGGGTGCGCACATGGAAGTCGAATGCATGGCCTACACGCCGCGGGTCTGACTGCTCGCGGGCACTAGCCGTCCCAATCCACACGTTCAGCCAGGCGCAGCAATGTGCGTCGGCGCGTAGTGCTGGTTTCGCCGATGTGCGCGATTCGGCCGTAGATGTGGGCGCGGAAGTTCTCGATACCGTCCCGATTCTGTTCCTGCGCAGAAGTACTGGCGGCATTGTGCAGCAGGGCACGCAAGCGATCGTAGTCGTCACGCGGATACGACGGTTGGTCGTTGATCACCAATCCGGTGAGGTGTTGGCGTCGATGAGGGCGCATCACCTTGGTCTTTCGTGGATGGACGGCAAACCCTTCGTCCCTGGCGATCTGCTCGACCGTCCAGAGGAGGGGTCCGACGTCGGCTACTTCGATTCCGGAGAAGGCGAGGTCGTCGGCGTATCGGGTGTAGGTGAGCCAGTTTGCTTGTGCGAGTCCACTCAAGCGGATATCGAGTTTGCGCGCGACGAGATTCGCCAGTGCAGGCGAAGTTGGCGCGCCTTGCGGAAGATGCGCGGTGCGTAGCTGTGATGCCTGTGCATACGGTAGGCCGCGCAGGGTATCGGCAGGTGTTGCAACAGTGCACAATCCGGTGAGAACTCCCGCCACTGCGGGTGGATAGCCGAGGGCGGTGAAGACGGAGTGGACGCGGCTGCCGCTGATCGAGGGGAAGAACTGCGCGAGGTCCACACCGATCACGATCTCCGACTGTGCGTGCGGCGCTGCAAAAGTCAGAGGGCTTCGACCACGGACGAATCCGTGTGCCGCGTCGTGCGGGGGCACCAGGTCGAGTATGCGGCGCAGAATCTTGCGCTGAATTTCGCGCAATCGAGGTTTCGGTACCTCGAGGAGGCGAGCGCCGGTCTTCTTGCTGATCTGCATGGGCCGGTAGTGGCGTAGCGGTAGGGGTTTCGTGCGGAGCCATTCCCCTCGGTCGGCAAACCACTCGAGTTCGGAGATCGTCAGATCCAGTGAACGAGCCAGGTCCACACTGGTGTTGTAGCGGGGAACGTCGAACCGCCACACCGAAGATTCATTGGTGTCCAGTGAGAGAGGAACAGGCCGCAGGCGAGGTAGTTCGCGAAGCAATCGGTACAGCGTTTGCGGTTCGAACGGTGGGGCGGGCATGAGGTCGAGAACGCGCACGGCCAGGAGCGTCGGGGAAACGCCGAAGACGGTTCCGAATGCCTCCTCGAGTCCGCTGAGGGTCCACGGAGCATCAGCAGCCGCAACGGCCAGACGACGCGCCAACTCGGGATCGAGCTCGAAGTCACGCATGATTCGACTCCGGGATGCGACGGGGCGGGGTGACCAAATCCTTTGTCCGGTGCGGCGGCAAGCACGCGGAGCGTGCCGAACGCCGGTGGACGCAGTATCCAATTCTTCTGGCCGACCCAGGGGTTACCCCTGAGACTGGTCGCGTGGACCAACTCTCACCCACGCGCCGCCGCATCCCTTCACAATGGCAGACCGTTCGGTATCTGTCACGTGTGAAGCGGATCTGTCAGGTGTGGGTTCTCAGATCGACGAACGATCCGAACCGACGAACTCGCTGATCCACGGCACGACTGCTTCGCGGACGGTGACCGCCTTCGGCAGTAGTCCGTTGCTCAGCAGGAGATCGGCCGCGCGCTGCTGCTCGTCGAGGAACTCGTCGGTGACCGGGTTGACACCGAAAGGACGTCCGCGCAGTGCAGCTTCCCAGGCATCGATGCTCGCGGACCCGCCACGCTTCTCGATGTCGTCGACGAAGATCTGCGCGGCTTCGCGGGGGTTGGCTTCGATCCAGGCGTCGGATTCCTGCAGGGCCTCGATGATCGCCTGGAGGGCTTCCGGGTTGGTATCCGCGAAATTGCGCCGGGTGAACCACAGTGAGGGGTGGCTGAAGAGTCCGTCGGTGGCGATCAGCGTGCGCAGTTCGTGGTTCGCTTCGATGTCGGTCAGCCCCGGGTACGCTCCTACCCAGGCATCGATGGTGCCGTCGACGAGGTCCGCTCCACCACCGCGCACGTCGGTATCGACGGGGACGATGTCGGACCAGGTCAGCCCCGCCTGATCCAAGGCGAACAACAACAGTGTGGTCTGCCACGATCCGTGCGCGATGCCGACGCGCTTGCCGCGCAGGTCCTCTACCGTGTTGATCTCGGACTCTGCCTTGACTACCAGGCGCCCGTTCTCCACGCGGGGGCCGGAGATTCCGATGTAGACGAGATCGCGGCCCTGGGCCAAACCGGTGACGGGCGGCGTGAAGCCGGTTCCGATCACGTCGTATCCGCCCTCCTCGAACAGCCAGTCCGAGTGCAGGGTCGGCAAGGCGTTTTCCGGGTTCACTGCAGGCTTGGCGGGAAGCTCACGCAGGTCCACCCACTCGACATCGGGGAGACGGCGTTCGAGGATTCCGGTGTGGCGCAGTACGAACAGCGAATTGTTGTGTGGGAAGTATCCGACGCGAACGGTCATGAGATCTACGGTTTCCTGTTCTGAATCAGTGATGGGGGTGGCTAGATGAGGCCGCGTCGACGCGCCTCGTCGGCGAGTCCGCTACGGCCCCACTGGACCGTGAGGTTGGACGGATCGAATTCGACCGAACCGCCGAGGGTTTCGGCGATCGCCTGGAACTGGGCGCCCTCTTCGAGGAGGACGACGAACTTCGCGAGGTCGAGCAACCCGCTGCGGCCGATGACGTTGACCCCGCCGTTGGCTTCGAAGATCGCCACCAGATCGGGATCGCGTTCGAGGCGCTCGAGAATGAACTCGCCCGCAGAACGGGACCGATCGATGTGCGGCGGAATCTCTCGGGAGAGCGTCAGCCTCTGCGAAGCCGCATAGCGGATGGGTAGCGACCGGTGTGTCTGTGCCCAACCGCCGAGCCACGGAGTGTGGATGTGGACGACGCTCGTGATTTCCGGATGCTCACGGAACACTGACGCGTAGCCGGTGACAAAACCAGCCGATCCGTTGCCGGACAGCACCTCTCCATCGAACGTAGCGACAACCGGTGACACCGACGGATCGTCCGCCCACGGTCCCGGGTCGTTCAGGGCGACCGCGATTTCGGTGCCGGGTACGCGTTCGACGAAGTTCACGGTCCCGTTGGCTGCAACCGTTCCGGTCTTGCGGAAGACGTCGAATGCCTTGTCTGCTGCTTTGCGCGCTGCTTCGACAAATGCTGCGGTATCGGCGTCGAGTCGAGTTTCGGTGGTGGTCATCGAGTCTCCAGTCCAGAAGGTGTGATCGGGGTGCGCTGCAGGAGGGGAAGAACTTCTTCGCCGACGCGGTATGCCTCTTCGAGATGCGGGTTACCCGCGAGGATGAAGGCGTCGACGCCCAGTTCGCGCAGCTCGTCGAGTCTTTCGGCGACCTGTTCGTAGCTGCCGACCAGTCCGAACGCTGGTCCGCCGCGGATGAGGCTGAAGCCACACCACACGTTGGGCTGCACTTCCAGATCTCGGTAACCTGTGATGTGTTCGGGCACCCACCCCTTGATGCGGGCGGCGCCCACCGAATCACCCTGCGCTGCGCGGTCGGCGGCCCCCTTGTCGACGAAAGCCCAGCCTTTCTCGATCTCGGCCCACGCGGCTTCTTCGGTGTGCCGGGCAACGACGTCGATGCGTACGGCGAACTTCGGGGTGCGTCCCAGCTTGGCCGAGTTCTCCCGCACGCCGTCGATCTTGGCTCTCAGATCGGCGTACGGCTCCAGCCAGGAAAGGTAGTAATCGGAGTGCAGTCCGGCGGCGGCGACGGCTGCTGCCGAAGACCCGGAGAAGTACACCTCGGGAAACGGCTGGCCGGCAAGTCCGGGTGGAAGTGCAGCGCCGTGGGTTTGGAAGAAGCGACCGTCGAAGTCGAAAGGTTCGCCGTCCCACACACCCTTGAGGACATCGAGGAACTCGGACGTCCTGGTGTAGCGATCGTCATGGTCGACCTTGTCGCCCCACCACAGCTGAGGCGCTCCGCCTCCGCCACTGATGATGTTGTAAACCAGACGTCCGCCGGTTGCTCGCTGCAGACTGGCCGACATCCGCGCGGCCTGTACCGGGTGAAGGAAACCCGGTTGGAACGCGACCATGAAACGGTACGTGGTGGTCTCGGCGGCCAACGCTGCTGCGGTCGCCCACGGATCCTCGGTCATCGGGAAGGACGGCAGCAGTCCACCGAGGAAGCCGGCAGACTCGGAAGCCTTTGCCACCGCGGCCATGTGGTCGATGTAGCTGTATCCGTCCAACTCGCCGCCGCGGATCGCGGGAGCGATGTTGCCCGGCCCGTATCCACCGGCATCGCCGCGGTTGTAGCGACGCGGAGTACGCAGCGACGCGTGGTCGCCTTCCATCCCGATCCGCCAATAGAAATCGATGCTCATGCGGTGGCCTTCTCTTCTGTGGTGGCCTTCTCTTCCTTGCGGATCCGACCCTCGGGATCGACCAGGTGCAGAAGATGCTCGCCCGCCCGGTGCAACTCTTCGATGTGTGGCCGACCGGACAGGACGAAACCGTCCACGCCGAGATCGCGATACGACGACAATCGCTGCGCCACTTCCTCGTAGCTTCCGACGAGGCCGATACTGTGCTCGTAGCCGATGCGGTCGAATCCGGACCACAGGATGCCGCCCCGGTCGATCTCGAGTGCAGCGGAATCGGTTTCTCTCAGTTGCCGTTCGACGCGAGCCCAGGCTTCGTCGGCTGTTTCCCTCGCGATGATCGGGATGCGCAGGACCTTCTCGACGTTCCTGCCGAGTTCGGATGCTCGGTCGTCGAGGGTGGTGATCCGTGTCGACAACTCGTCACCGGCAAGGGTGAACTGATGGACATCGGCATGGTGGGCCGAGAGTTCCAGAGCTTCCGGTGAGTCTCCGGTCAGATGTACTCGGGGAAAGCGGAGTCCCGACAAGATGCCTCGGAATCCGCCGCCGAGTACGTCGTAGTACTCGCCGTCGAAGTCGTAACCCGTGCCGCCGAATCCGCCGGGGAGAATCTGTTCCTCGTTCCACACACCGCGTGCGACGGTCAGGAACTCCGCGGCGCGCGCGTAGCGGTCGGCACCTCGAACCACGTCTCCGCGAGCAGCGGCGTCTTCGGGGTCCGTCTCTACCTTCACTCGCCATTCGAGACGACCTGCCGACAGGCGCTGAAGTGTCGCCGACATTTTGGCGGCGTAGACGGGGGTGCCGAAAGTGGGGTGAAACTCCACGACCACTCGCGAATGACGCGTCTGACGTAGGGCGGCGGCAGCAACGATCCAGGATTCTTCGCCATTCGGATCGTACGGTGCGACAACGCCGTCGACGCCCGACAGTTCGGCTGCGAGAACGATCTGTGCCAATTCGTCGAAGGGCCCGAAGTTTCCGGGGCGAACATCGGTCGCGACGGTAGTCGGTCGCTGTGGCCCGAAGCCGCCGCGACTGTTCAGCGCGGACACTGCCCGACGTCCGTCACCGCGCGAGGGCAGCTCCCAGTAGACGTCCGTCATTCTTCTGTGCCCTTCTGCGCGGCGACAAGTGCGCGTGCCTGTTCCAGTGGTTCGTGCGCCACCCAGGACCGCAGGTCGAAGTCGGCGGCAAGGAAGCCGTGCGCATACAGGAATTGTTTCTGCACGCCGAGCAGGTCCACACGCTCGTCCGACAGGCTCAAATGCAGTCCGGTGTGGAAGTTCTCGCCGTAGGCTGCCACCACACCTTCGGGCCCGGACTGTGTTTCGGTCTGCAGCACGGCTCGGACCTCGTCGATGTTGGCTGCGGCCCAGTCCGCTGCTCTCAGGCTCTCGGCGAGGAAACCGACGACGATGTCCGGGCGCTGTTCGAGTAGGTCGGCATGAACCGTGATCGGTCGTGGGGTGCCGTTGTTGACGCGATCACGTAGGGATGCAGTGGAATCGAGATCGACGGCAACGGCGAGGCCGTGTTCGCGGGCAACTTCCTGGGCGCGGGCGCCCTTGACATAGATGGCATCGACGTCGCCGCGGAGCAGGGATTCGACACCCCACGTCGTGTTGCGGGTGGACGAGGCGGTGCGGACCTCGGGGGCTGCGGTCGTCGCAACCCCGACGAGGGTGACGTCGGCAAAACTCAACTCGCCCAGTCGAAGTGCGGAGGCGAAGCCGTGCAGGGCCATGGCGCGAGGAAAGCTCCTGGCCTGATCCGCAGCCCAGGCCGGGATACCGATCCGAGCGCCGGCCAGAAGACCTGCTTCGCGGATGTCGGAGTCTCCGCGCACCAGGATTGCCTGGGCCTCGTCGATCCAGGTGAGCCCGATGAGCCTCGTCGGAGAACCACTGGCACGCGCGGCCAGTGCGGGGACGTTGCCGCCTTCGCGAATGAGTCCGGAGAGATGGTGATCGAAATGGCGCACTGCCAATTCCGGTCCGGCATCTTGCAGTACGCCGAAACGCACTCCGGATTCGTTTGCCGTCCGGTCGAGCCAACCGAGACTGTTGGCGAGACCGCTGGCGGTGGGAACGGGGCAGCGGGTGTACCAGAGTGTGTCGATTGCGGAATCAGCGATCAATGTCATGACTGTCCTGTCCGTCGGGGAAGGTGCGGCCGACACCGAGTTCCTTCAGGAAACTCGCTCGGTAGCGCAAAGATTCGGGATCGTTCCGATCGCGGGGGCGTGGCAGGTCGATGTCGACGTCCACGGCAAGCCCGCCCTTGTCGAGGATGAGCACGCGGTCGGCAAGTCGTACGGCTTCGTCGACGTCGTGCGTGACGAGTAGTACAGCCGGACGGTGACGGGCGACCAGATCGCCTACCAAGTCTTGCATTTGGAGCCTGGTCAAAGCGTCGAGGGCCGCGAACGGTTCGTCGAGCAGTAATAGTTCAGGTTCGCGAACGAGAGCGCGAGCCAATGCGACGCGTTGGGCCTCACCGCCGGAGAGGGTGGCCGGCCAGGCACGGTGCTTGTCCGCGAGGTTGACCTCGGAGAGTGCGTTGCGTGCATTGTCGGTCACCTGACGTGACCGCTTCTGTCCGACTGTGACATTGGCCAGAACTCGCTTCGACGGGATCAATCGCGGTTCCTGGTAGACGACCGTGCGGTCGCGCGGAACCAGCACCTCGCCGCTGTCCGGTGCTTCCAAACCGGAGAGCACTCGCAACAGGGTCGTCTTGCCGGTGCCGCTGGGGCCGAGGAGAACGACGAACTCTCCGCGTGTGATCTCGAGGTCGATACCTCCCAGAACAGTCTTGTCACCGAACGACTTCCGCACTCCGGTGAGTGAGACTGCCACTGGTGATCCGGCTCGTCGTTCGGCCGCAGTGGTGCCGGTCCGCTCACGCGTTGCCAACGGCGGCAGAGGTGCTTCGGAGGTAGGCAGCGAGCCGACGGTCGTGTTCGTCACCGCGCCACCGACAATCTCCGCCACGGCATGGAGTACCGCTCGATCAGCCTGACCACGGCGTCGAAGATGAGACCCAGCGCCGCGTACATGACGATGCACAGAACCATGTAGTCGGTGCGGTTGTATTCCTGCGCCAGGGTGACCAGGTATCCGATCCCCTCACGTGTGCCGACCTGTTCGGCGGCGATCAATCCGGTGATGCTGAGCGACAAGCAGATTCGAAGCCCCATCAGAACACCGGGGAGGGCGGTCGGAAGAATCGCTCCGAACACCAGTCGCCAACCTGTCAGTCCGAAACCCTGTGCCGCTTCGACCATCTTACGATCGACCCCGCGCACACCGAGGTAGGTGTATGCGTACATGGGGGCGACGGTCGCGACTGCGATCAGGACCACCTTGAAAGTTTCGTCGATACCGAACCAGGCGATGAACAACGGAACGAGCGCGAGGAACGGAACCGCGCGGTTGATCTGCATGGTCGAGTCGATCAGTTCTTCACCGAGCGAGGAGAGACCGGACAGAACCCCGAGCACCAATCCGACGATCACACCGACCGAAACACCGAGTGCAGCACGTTGAAGCGACGCGAGACCGAAGTCGACCAACTGACCCGACTGGTACAGCTCGGCGAATGCCGTCCACACCGCCGGAGGTCCGGCCAGGATCTCTTCGCGGATCAGTCCGGTAGCGGATCCGATCCACCATCCGGCAACCAGCAGCGCGGGCACGAGGAAGCGGAGGGGGATCGAGACCCACTTGGGCCTGCTGCGATTGCGCCGGTAGCGGGGCGTTTCGAGTTGCGGATGTTCCACTGACTGCGACGCCGTTCGTGCGGGGCGGGTCAGCGTCACCATCGGGTCACTTCCCCTCGGTGGTGGGCGCTGCCGCTGCCGAACCTGCCACAGCACCCTGGAGGTCGAAGATCACGTCGCTGCCCTTGAGGGGCTGCTGGATCACCTTGTTCTCGGCGAACAGCGTGGAGATGGATTCGAGGTCGGTGGCGTCGGCTGCAGTCGGGTAGCGGAAGTTGGTGATCTGGCCGCCGAGGGTGATCGCGTCGTCGAGTCGCTGTCCGGAGAGTGCACGCGGACCGGTCTGTTCGAAGACGTTCTCGAAGGCTGCTGGGTCGGCCTGCTGCTTCGCGGTGAGTTCCTGAGTGACCTCGAGGAACTTCTGGACCACCTCGGGATGCGCTTCGAGTACTGCGGTGCGGCCGGCGATGATGGTGCTGTCCACGGAGTCGATGCTCGCCTCGGTTGCGATCTCGACTGCGCCCTTGGCCTTGGCCTCCTGATACGGAATCAGGAACGATGCCCACGCGTCGACCTGCCCGGTGGAGAACGCCGACGCCGCGTCAGCCTGTTGCAGAGGAACGCGTTCGACGGAATCGATCGGCACTCCGGCCTGTGTCAGGGCCTTGAGCGTGATGTACTCGCCCTTACCCGCAGGGTTGACGGCGATGCGCTTGCCGGCCAGGTCTGCGACGGTCTTGATTCCGGATTCCGGAGTGGCGATGATGCCGGCCTGGTCCTTGTTGTACGGGTCGGACGTGGCGAAGATGCGGACACCCACGTCCTTCGACAGTGCGCCGACGACGGGACTGTATGCGCCGGTTTGGATGTCGAGCTCACCGCTGTTGAACAGTTTGAGGTTGGAGCTGAATCCCGGTGTGGTCTTGACCCATTCGATCTTTGCGCCCAGCGGTGCCAGCGCCTCGTCGTAGGTTCCGTCACGCTTGCCGACGGCGATGGCACCGGAGTTTCCGGGATCGAAGACTTTGAGCGTGAAGTCGGCGCTGGAATTGCCTGCGGCGCTGTCGGAATCGGAAGACCCACACGCCACCGCCAACCCGGCCAGCGGGATCATGGCGAGCGCAGCGGCAGCTCGTGGCAGTCGGCGGAAGCGGGACATGTATGTGGCTCCTTCAGGCGTTGATTCGTCAGAACTGACGACGATGACGCTATTGGGTGCGTGTCTGTTTTACCCCCGTTTGTTTTCTGGAGATTGGAAATCTTGACAACATCGGAAGTCTGTTCATCTGGGCTTTTGTGGGTCCGCGTCTGGTTCCTTTCCACCTGATGGAAAGGATGGCCGGACTGCTGGGTCCGTGTTAGCGTCCGATTCTCAGGTCGATCAGGCCACAGCGAAAGGATCGTTCGTGACGGACGCACGCGGCGCGGGAGTTCAGACGGTAACCCGTGCCCTGACCATGCTCACATGTTTTCGCAGTGGCGAAGAACTGGGAGTCTCGGAAGTTGCGCGGCGACAAGAGCTTGCGGTCAGCACCACGCATCGATTGCTGCAGTCGCTCGTCGACGCGGGGTTCCTCGAGAAGGACGACGCAACCAGTCGGTATCGCATCGGCGCGGCGCTGGCGGCTTACGGACAGGTCTCCTACCGGCAGCATCGGATCTATCTGTCCGAGCCCTATTTGGAGCAATTGGCCGCGACGACAGGAGCATCCGCCTCCCTGGCAGTGCGAAGCGGAAGTGAGGTGGTGTTGCTCGGATTCAGCCGATGGCGCGAGGCCGACGGGCACGTGCTCCAGGGTGTCCGCCTTCCCTTGCATGCGAGCGCACTCGGGAAAGCGTTTCTGGCGTGGTCCGATGTCGACGATTCCGAGCTCGCTGCGCTGCCACGTGAAGCGACCACTCAGCGTGCGATCACCGATGTTGCCGGTATCCGCCGGGAATTGGAACTGACTCGTGAGCGAGGATACGGATTCAACGACGAGGAGTTGACCCCGGATTACCGAACGATCGGAATTCCGATCATCGATGGATCCGGCACTGTGCGTTACGCTCTCGGGCTTCGTGGTCCGGTCGAGCTGATGATCGACGAACGGATTCCGTTCCTCGCCGACCTTGCCAAGGTAACTGCGCGACAGATCGGTGAAGTGCTTCTCTGAACTGGCGTGAAGTGCTTGTGGCAGATCCGGCCGAACGTGATTACCGTTGAAGCCGAGGGCGCGATCGCACAATGGCTACGCGACGTGACCGCGTCCTCGCGAGCGTGGAGACGAGTGATGACGACGATCGGTGTCGTTGCCCTGCTGCTGGGCGTCCTGTTGATCGTGGTCGAGGCGCATGCCCCAACCGCGGGGGTGCTCGGTGTGCTTGGAGCACTCATGATCGGTGCCGGCGTCTGGATGCTTTTCACATCCGACGGTATCGGCCAATTGATCGCGATCCCGGTGACGGCGGGAGTCGCGGTAGTCGGCCTGGGCGTGGTGGCGGTAGCGAGTCGAAAAGCGCTTACCGCGCGCCGCGCTCCCGTGCGTACGGGGACGGAATCTCTTGTCGGCTCCGACGCGACCGTTCGCAGTTGGACCGGCGCGCAGGGTCAGGTCGAGCTTGATGGCGGATTATGGAGTGCTCGAATGGAATTCGGGTACGACGACTCTGTGCCTGCCGTGGGCGAATCCGTCGTCGTAGAGCAGGTACGAGGCCTGACTCTGAAAGTGCGCCGTCGTGAACCGTGGGAGCTGCCGCTATGACCACCGTGCTTGTCGTGTTGTCCGTGTTTGTCGTGCTGATTGCAGTCCTTGTGGGAATGTCGGTGAGAGTTCTGCGCGAGTACGAGCGCGCGGTGGTGTTCCGCCTCGGCCGATTGATCACCTTGAAAGGCCCAGGCCTGGTGATTCTGGTGCCGGCGATCGATCGTATGGAACGGGTCAGTCTGCGAACCGTCACGCTGAAAATACCGGTCCAAGAAGTGATTACCCGCGACAATGTTCCGGTGAAGGTCACCGCCGTCACCTACTTTCGGGTCGTCGACGCTGACCGTTCGATAGTCGAAGTCGAGGACTTTTTGGCCGCCACCTCACAGATCGCCCAGACCACACTGCGCTCCATCCTCGGTAAAGCTGAGCTGGACTCGCTGCTATCCGAACGTGAACGCCTCAACGAGGATCTGCAGAAAGTCATCGACCAGCAGACCGAACCGTGGGGCGTCAAGGTCACGACCGTCGAGATCAAGGACGTCGAGATTCCAGCCAACATGCAGCGCGCCATCGCCAGGCAAGCAGAGGCCGAACGTGAACGTCGAGCCAAGATCATCAACGCCGACGCAGAGTTTCAGGCTTCGGCCAAGCTCGCCGAGGCGGCCGAGGTGATCAGCCGCAATCCGACCACTCTGCAATTGCGATATCTGCAGACACTTCACGAGATCGGTAGCGAGAACAACTCCACCGTTGTCTTCCCCTTGCCGCTGGATCTTGTCCGGCCCTTCATGGGCGGCCAAGCGGAGGTTTCCACAGCCACCCAAGAACATGCCCGTTCTGTCTGGAATGCGAAAGTTGTTGATTAGCAGCTAGTTTCATCTCGATATTCTCTTGTATTCGAAACTGTGTTCGAATATGATTGCTGCATGGACAGTCGGGATGCGTGGCAACTGGATGGCGAGGGCCTCAAGGGTGAGGTTCTCGATCTGGTGCGTGTCCGGCACGAGTTGCAGTCGCGGTTGGTGTTGTTGATCGTGGAGATGTTTTCCCGTGAGGTTCTCGGTGGGAAGGGTTTTCGGGCGATCGCGCAGTGGTTGCATGGTTCGACGAATTTGGAGATCGGCGAGTGCAGTCTGCTGGTCGGGTTGGCGCGGTTGTTGATGCTCGAACCTGTTGTCGCGGATGCGTTTCATCGTGGTGATGTGGATGCGTTGAAGGCGCGTCAGGTGGCGTCGTTTTGTCAGCATCCGCCCAAGAACATGACCCTGGCAGATGTGGACAAGGCCCGCAGGATCTTGCTCGGGTTGGCGTCGAAGAACATTGCCGATTGTGATGCGGTGCGGGCAGCGATCCGCCGGATCGAGAAGCAGTACGGCAAACGCGAGGACGGTGTTCCGGTCGGCGAGGATTCCGAACGTAACGAGTTCTACGCCTCGAAAGGCTTGTACGGGCGTGTGTCTGTGAAGGGTGACTTGGATGCTGTGAACGGGGCCCGTCTGATCACGTTGTTGTCGAGTTTGTCGGCGCCGACGCCGGAGAAGGATGGTGTCAAGGACACGCGTACGCCGGCGCTACGACGTGCGGACGGGTTTTGCGAGTTGTTGCGTCGGTACGAGCGGGCGGGGTTGGGTCCGATCGAGGGCGGCGTGAAACCACACATCACGGTCACTGCCAGTGCGAAAGATATGACGGATCTGCAAGCGTTGAAAGACCTGTTGCCGTCCACGGAGGAACTCGGGTTCGCGTGGACGGATTGGGTGGGTCCGATCAGTATCGACACCGCCCGGATGTTGGCGTGCGACTGCACGGTCACCCGGATTTTGTTGGATGAGAATGGTGTTCCGCTCGAGTGCGGTAAGGAAGCGAGAACGGCGACGGTGCCGCAGCGGCGGGCGTTGGCGGTTCGTGATGGTGGGTGCGCGTTTCCGGGGTGTGGGACGCCGTCGGGGTGGTGCGATGCTCATCATATTGTTCACTGGAATGATGGTGGCCCAACAGATCTCGACAATCTGATCTTGTTGTGCGGTCATCACCACCGGACACTGCACCACACGGAATGGCGGGTGGAGATCGGCCAGGATCGGAAGTCGGTGTTCTATCCACCGATGTCGATCGATCCGTATCAACAGCCGATCGGCGGGAACAGCCCACCGACAGCAGCCTGAACGGGCGCAACTGAATACGTACACACCGGGGCATAGCCATGCCCCGGTGCGAGCTGCGTTTGTCGGAGTCGCGTGTGCGGTCAGAGCATCGTCGAGATATGGTCCGGAAGCGCGACACCGGAGTCGAGATCCTCGGACGGGATCGGTTCACCGAAGTGCGTAGCTGCAGGAACTACTCCAGCCCAGACGGTTTCGACACCGATGTCGGCGGCATCGTCGCCGGGACCGCCGGTGCGGGCCTTGACGGAAGCCTCGTACAACGGCAGTGCAAGAACGATGGTTGCCGCCATTTCCTTGCGCGTGTGATCCCGCAAGTGTTGGGAACGTCCGGGAACCACCTGGTCGACGATCAGATTCAAAGCCTTCACTCGCTCGTCGCCGTCGGTCACGACTCGAGGTGATCCGACGATGACGCCGCTGCGGTAGTTCATCGAGTGGTGGAAGCCCGACCGCGCCAACACGAGCCCGTCGAGGATCGTGATGGTGATGCAGATTTCGCTGTCCGGAGCCAAGCTTCGCGAGGCCACCGAGCCGTGAACATAAATAGACCCGCCGCGGTCAGGGCCGTCGAGGTCGAACCCGTACGCGGTGGGAAACACCATGGGAACTCCGCCGACGGTCACGCCCATGTGGCACAGCTTCGCGGACTGCAAGACGTCGACGAGTGCCGCGCGTTCTGCGACGCCGTGGTGGCGGGCGCGCTTGTGCGTCGTACGTGCTGTCGGGGACAGCGGAATAGGTGCAGTGGGGGCAGGAGCAGGGGCAGCAAAGACAACGGAATCTGTCATGCAGACAATGCTGGTGGCAAAGTGGCTTCAAGTCATGGTCCAATCAGTGGAGACTTCGATAGGCCACTTCGATTTGCCACTTCCGGGAGGGTTCTGAATGTTTCTTCCTTCGGCGGTAGCCGTCGTCCTCGACCGGACGGATCGGCGGGCGCTCCCGATCCAGATTGCCGACCACCTCAGAGCTGATATCCGCAGTGGTAAGGCGGCAGTGGGACTGAGGTTGCCCAGTTCCCGGAAGCTGGCGGCGGAGCTCGAGGTGGCGCGGGGCGTCGTGGAACGGGCGTATGAGCAGTTGATCGCCGAGGGTTGGCTTGTCGCTGTGCACGGCTCGGGCACCTTCGTTGCCGAGGCGCCATCTCCCGCGGTCACTCCCACGACTACACCGAAGAAGGCCGCCGACAAGATGTCGCCCAGGGTGCAGCTCCGGCCAGGCGTGCCGTGGACGCCGCCGCGTGCATCGGCAGCGTGGCGGCGGGCGTGGCGTGATGTCGGGTCCAAACCGCCACCATTCGAGGATCCCGATCCTGCGGGTGACTACGAATTGCGTTCGGCACTATCGGAATTGCTGGCAAGAGCCCGCGGAATGTCGGTTGAACCCGAGAGAATCCTGATCACCTCAGGTGCCACGCATGGTCTCGGCCTCGCCCTGTCGGCTCTGCGTACCCGTGGTGCTGTTCTGGCGATGGAAGATCCCGGATACCGGTATGCGTCCTCGGCCGCAACAGCCTGTGGATGGTCGCTGCTCGACGTGCCCGTCGACGCTCATGGTCTCTGTGTCGACCAACTCGAAACGGCGTCGGAGAGCGTCCGCGGTGTGTATGTGACACCGTCCCATCAGTATCCGACAGGTGGGCTGCTTCCGGTAGGTCGGCGCAACCAGTTGATCGAGTTCGCACGCGCCCGCGACGTCGTCCTGTTCGAGGACGATTACGACTCCGAATTCCGTTACGACGTAGCGCCTTTGCCTGCGCTCGCCCAGTTGGCTCCTGATCGGGTGGTGTATCTCGGAACGGTTGCCAAAACGCTCGGCGCCGGAATTCGATTGGGCTGGTTGGTAGCTCCCCTCGACCTGGTTGACCGCATAGCATTACACCGCAAGCGAATCGGCGACTTCCCGTCGGTTCCGCTGCAGCAAGCACTCCTGTCCCTGCTCCGTGACGGCGAATGGGATCGAGCGGTACGTACCGCCCGGCGCAGGTACCGCGAGCGCGATCGGGCGGTCGAGGAAGCACTGTCATCGTTCGGTGAACTGCGCGGACTCGGCGCCGGCATGCACACGACGCTCATGCTCGACGCGGATCTGGCAGCCACCGTCGCTCGCGAGGCACTTGAACACGGCGTCGAAGTGCCCACCCTGGTCGAGTCCACCCGAACGCACGGAGACCCCGGTGGATTGGTCATCGGCTACGGGCGAGTGGAATCCGCGGACCTCGAATATGCGCTCGAGGTGATAGCCGAGTGCCTCGCGCGTCACAGCGCGTGAAGTCTCGTTGATCGGGAGTGCGGCAACGGATGGGCGTGGTCCAGTTCTAGCGTCTGCTCGTGACGATCCGAAGCCAGACCTTTCCGCACCTGCTCGCACCAGGCACCATCGGCCCGATGACCGTGCCCAATCGTGTGGTTCTCCCTGCGATGGACATGAACCTGTGTGAAGACGGGGAAATCGAAAAGGGCGACATCGACCACTTCGTGGCTCGTGCGGCCGGTGGAACGGGTCTGATCATCACCGGTTGCTGCGCTGTTGCGTACCCGCTGGGCTGCACCAGCCGCAAGGAACCGGGGCTCTCCGAAGACCGGTTCATCCCCGGACTCAAAGCGCTGGCCGACGCGGTGCACGACGCAGGCAGCAAGCTCTGTGTGCAGATGACACACCACGGCAAGGTGGCGCGCATCGATACCCTCGACGGCCGACCGCAGCTGGTCCCGTCCACACCGAAGCCGCCGGGTGACATGAGTGCGATGGCCGATTGCACGCCCGAAGAACTGGGCAAGATGGCTGCCATCAACGAGGGCAAGAGGGCGACCTACCACGAGGCCACCAAGGAAGATCTTGATTGGCTCGTCCGCATGTTCGCCGAGGCTGCCGGACGAGTGAAGGCGGCGGGCGGCGACGCCGTCGAGATTCACTGTGCCCACAACTACGTCCTCGGAGCGTTCCTGAGTCGCTACACGAATCAGCGCAGCGATGAGTACGGAGGTTCCATGGAGAACCGTGCTCGCCTGGCTTGTGAGGTTATTCGGGCGGTCAAGGAGGAGGTCGGTGGTGCGCTTGCCGTCATCGTGCGTCTGGCCGGTCAAGAGTACGGCGAAACCGACGGGCTGACCGTCGACGAGGCTGCTGCGGCCGCCAAGATGTTCGAAGAGGCCGGCGCTGACGCCATTCACGTCACCGGTACCGCGCTGAATGCTTTTGCCAACTTCACCGACGGCCCCCTGCCCGACAAGGTCGGCTACTACACGGACAATGCAACGCGAATCAAGCAGGCGATATCGATCCCCGTGATCACGGTCGGACGTATGCTCCCCGAGGTCGGCGAGAAGATGATCGCGGAAGGTCGCACGGACTTCGCCGCGATGGGCCGCCAGCTCCTGGCCGATCCACAGCTGGTGAACAAACTCAAAGACGGTGTACCCGAGCGGGTTCGGCCGTGCATCAATTGCTACGTCTGCGTGCAGGAGAACTTCTGGGACGAGACCCCGCTGTGCGCGGTGAACCCTGCCCTGGGCAACGAAGCGCTGCTCCCCTTCGTTCGGACCAGCACCCCGAAACACGTTGTTGTGGTCGGAGCGGGCCCCGGTGGTCTCGAAACGGCTCGCGTGGCCGCTGAACGTGGGCACCGAGTCACGGTGTTGGACAAATCCGATCGCCTCGGCGGCACCCTGTGGTTCTCGAGCCTCACTACCCCGGACAACGGACGTCTGCTCAGCTGGTTGAAAGTGGAGATCGAGCGTCTCGGTGTCGATGTTCGACTGAAGACCGAAGCCTCGGTTGCTTCGATCCGGGCACTGAACCCCGACGCCGTAGTCGTGGCCACCGGTGCAGTTCGTGAGCGGCCTAGTGTTCCGGGCGGCGACTTGCCGCACGTGCACACCGGTGATTCGTTGCGCGCGTTGATGACCGGAGCGGGAGACGTCTCACAGGTACCGCCGTTCCTGCGGACGATGGCCAAGTTGGGCAAGCTGTCCGGTATCACCAAGAGCCCCGCGGCGATCCGAGCTGTGACCCGCAAGTTCCTGCCCATGGGTAAGGACGTTGTCGTGATCGGTGGTTCGCTTGTCGGACTTGAGCTTGCGGAGTTCCTGGCCGAGCGAGGTCGTAATGTGACGCTGATCGAAGAAGGCCAGCAGTTGGGTATTCCGATGGCGATGCCGCGCCGCTGGACGGCTGTGCGCCACGCCAAGCATGTCGGTGTGGACATTCACCGCAATTCAACGGTGCAGCGAATCACCAAGGAGCACGTCGAATTCCGTTCCGGTGAAAAGACACTGACCGCTCCAGCCGACATGGTTGTCGTCGCCTCGGGGGTGTCAGCGCAAGCGCCGCTGGCCGACGCTCTGATCGGCGTCGTCTCCGACGTGCACGTGGTCGGTGACGCGGTGAACGTCGACTACATCGAAGGTGCGATGCACACGGCGTGGAAAGTTGCGATGGATCTTTGACCCATCCCCTAGATAGCGCTTTGTGCCGCAACGATGTCCGGCCACCATCGGGCCGCGACATCGGGGTGCGCGCGTAGTCGACTCTTGAGGGCGTTCGCCCCGTAGGAATCGTGGATCGGGTTGTTCGCGTCCGCGGTGACGCCGGTGGCGCGCGCCGCCAGCTCGGGCGGTAGGTCGAACTCCGGGATCTGCGCTGCGTAGTTCGGGTTGAAGAAGAACGGCACCGAGATACGTTCACCGTCACCTTCGGGTGAAACTACCCGGTGCACAGTCGCTTTCAAGTAGCCGCCGGTAGCGACCTCGAGCAGTTCGCCGATGTTGACCACCAGCGCCCCGTCGATCGGCGGGGCGTCGATCCAGTCGCCGTCGTGCTCGACCTGCAGACCGCCCTTGCCCGGTTCGACATAGAGCAGTGTCAGTACACCCGCGTCCTTGTGCCCGCCGACGCCCTGGGAGCCGGCACCTTTCGGGCGGCCCGGGTAACGCACCACCTTGATGAGGATCGACGGATCGTGAGCGAACGCGTCGTCGAAGATGTTCGCATCCTGGCCCAGGGCTACCGCCCATTCGCGTAAGAGGCTCAATGCGATCGAGGTGAGTGTGTCGTTCCACTCGGTGATGACGTCGCGGAGTTCGGGAAGGGCGTCGGGCCACTGGTTGGGGCCCTGCAGGATCTCCCAGGCCGGTGAGGTGTCGGTGCGCTCGGCTGCGGGCTGTTCGGCGCCGATGTCGATCTGCTCGCGCCAGTCCTGCTTGCCTTCGGTCAGTTCGCCGCCGAGCCTGGTGTACCCACGGAAGTGCGGGCTGCGGACGTTCTCGATCGCGAGCTTCTCGGCAGTCGGTAGCGCGAAGAACTCGCGGGCGACGGCGAGGAGGCGTCGCTGCAGTTCGTCGGGAATTCCGTGGCCGACCAGGTAGAAGAATCCGACCTCGTGGGTGGCCTCGCGGAGCTGAGTGCGGAACTGCCCGGCGGTGTCGGGGTTCTGCGCCAGCGACAGATCGAGCACTGGCAGCGACGTAATCGACATGGGGTCCTCGATCCGTGTGATGGTTCTGATGTCCATCATTCCACGCTGATCGGCACCCGGACCCGCGCGGCGATTCGGCAGCCGCAGGCGTGATTACCCGCGCGGATGCGGAAACACCCTGCGGATAACAGAATCGGGGCCTTGCGCCGTTGGCGCAAGACCCCGAATCAGCGTGAACCTAAATCAGGCCTCGTCGGCTCCGATGATGAACGCTTCGAGCTCGATGCGAGCCTTGTCGTCGGCCATCTGGACCGGCGGGGACTTCATCAGGTAAGCGGAAGCCGGGTAAACCGGTCCACCGATGCCGCGGTCCTTGGCGATCTTGGCTGCGCGCACGGCGTCGATGATGATGCCGGCAGAGTTGGGCGAATCCCAGACCTCGAGCTTGTACTCCAGGTTCAGGGGAGCGTCACCGAAGGCGCGGCCTTCGAGGCGGACGTATGCCCACTTGCGGTCGTCGAGCCACTCCACGTAGTCCGAGGGGCCGATGTGGACGTTGCGGTCGTGAACCTTGCCGGCAAGTGCGCCGGTCAGGTTGGACGTCACGGCCTGAGTCTTGGAAACCTTCTTGGACTCCAGGCGATCACGCTCGAGCATGTTCTTGAAGTCCATGTTTCCACCGACGTTGAGCTGGTACGTGCGGTCCAGCACGACGCCGCGGTCTTCGAACAGCTTCGCCATCACGCGGTGGGTGATGGTGGCGCCGACCTGGCTCTTGATGTCGTCACCGACGATCGGGACGCCGGCGTCCTTGAACTTGGCAGCCCACTCCGGGTCGGAAGCGATGAAGACGGGCAGAGCGTTGACGAACGCAACGCCTGCGTCGATCGCGCACTGTGCGTAGAACTTGTCAGCGTCGTCGGAACCGACAGGCAGGTAGGAAACGAGGACGTCGACCTGAGCGTCCTTGAGTGCCTTGACGACGTCGACGGGCTCGGCGTCGGACAGCTCGATGGTCTCGGCGTAGTACTTGCCGATGCCGTCGAGGGTCGGGCCACGCTGAACGGGAACGTCCAGGGGCGGGACGTCGGCGATCTTGATGGTGTTGTTCTCGCTCGCGAGGATCGCCTCGGAGAGGTCGAAGCCGACCTTCTTGGCGTCGACGTCGAACGCAGCGACGAACTGCACGTCGCGGACGTGGTACTTACCGAACTTGACGTGCATGAGGCCGGGGACCGTCTGGGTCTCGTCGGCATCCTTGTAGTAGTGGACGCCCTGAACCAGGGACGAGGCGCAGTTACCCACGCCCACAATGGCTACGCGCACCGCGGTGCTGTTCTCACCCATGGTCGGGTTCTCCTTCTTTCCGGGATGTTCCTGTTGTCGATTGCTCGGCTGCGATCAATTCGTTGAGCCAACGCACTTCGCGTTCACTCGATTCGAGTCCGAGCTGATGGAGCTGACGGGTATAGCGGTCCAGCGATCCGCTGGCCCGACCGACGGCCTCGCGGAGCCCCTCACGGCGCTCCTCGACCTGGCGTCGCCTGCCTTCGAGGATCCGCATCCGCGCTTCTGCGGGGGTGCGGCTGAAGAAGGCGAGGTGAACGCCGAAACCGTCGTCGGTGTAGTTCTGCGGCCCGGTGTCGGCGACCAGTTCGGTGAACCGTTGCCGACCTTCCGGAGTGAGCTGGTAGACGCGACGCGCCCGACGCTTGAGCGTGCCGGTGGCAGTGTCGACGTCTTCCGAGATCAATCCGTCGGCTTGCATGCGCCGCAGTGCCGGGTACAGCGATCCGTACGAGAACGCGCGGAATGCGCCGAGCAGACCAGTGAGCCGCTTACGCAGCTCGTATCCGTGCATCGGTGACTCGAGGAGCAGCCCGAGGATTGCGAGTTCGAGCAACTGACAAACCTCCCGAGTCGTTGAACCTAACCGCTTGATGCGATAACCAACTATATCGCGCCGATATATAAAACCACACTGCGGCCCGATACGTGTACCAAGGTGTCACGGCTAGATCAGGGGGTGAACGGGTAGATCGACATGATTTCCCCGTCGAGGCCAGCGGTCAGGTACCCGCTTTCGTCGAGGTCGTTGCCGACGTGGATCTCGATGGTCGGCACGGTTTCGGTGCTTCCGACAGAGACGTACCGAGTGGTCGGATTTTGCACCGACGTTGTGGTTCCGGCGCCGTCGAGCAGGGCGATCACGATGCGAGGATCGAGCTGTGTGACGTCGATCTGTGTCACGTCGGGTTCGCGCGATCCTCCCGAAGTCGTGTCCTCGAGGTCGCCTCGGTAGTAACTGTCGAGGCTCTTGCGCTGCGCAGCAGGATCGGCGCGCGTTACGCGTGCATAAGTGGGATAGATGGTCATCTCGTCGACCAGTCCGCTGCCGTACTGCGTTTCGATGGCACGGAACATCGCCCCCAGGCCGTCGACGGTGTGCAACTGTGGCTCGGGGCTGGAGAAGATCGTGACGTCCGACGCCACATATTTGATTCCGAAGCCGATTGCCGACACCAGTGACAGAGCGATGATCACAAGGGCGATCAAACGCGTGTCGAGCGAAGGTTCTTTCCGGAGAACAGGCAGAGACGCTTCGGTCTGCAGATCGGACGTCAAATCTTCGAGATCGCCGAGAGTGACAGCCACCGCGGCGAGTTCGGTCAATTCGTCGTGCTCGGTCGCCGTGAGTTGCCCGTCGGCGAAGGCGGAGTCCAGCACTGCGCAGGTAGCCTCGCGATCGGCATTGCGAGCGCGGGTGGTCCTGGTCAGATCGTTCGGCATGTCCGGGCCTATCGAGGAGTGAAGGGAGACAAGCGGATCGGGCGTCCGTCAGGCGTCAGGTCCATCCACCCGCTCGCGCCGAGGTTGTTGCTCACGTAGATGGAGACGCGTGGATCGTCGCTCGACGAACTCATGCTGATGTGTGTGATCTCGGCGTCGGGGACGTTGAGATTTGCGGACACTCCTGCCAGATATCCGGCGAGTTTGTCGATGTCGACGGCGGCGAGGTCGAAGGTGACGGTGCTGGCTGCTCGAGTCGACGTGCTGTCGCGTGGTGTGAAACCGCCTCGAAAGTCGATGTCTTCCTCCAGGTTCGGCGAGACAGCGGCGGCGCGAGTGACGCTTGCATAGCCGTCGTAGAAGTTGGCGGAATCGATTATCGTCGTGCCGTACTTGGCGCTGTATCTGGTGATGAATTCCCCGATCCCGCTTGCGGTGACCGTGTTCAACGTCGAACTCACAATGGGGGCAAGCGGTTCGACGTTTTCGGCTGCCGCCGGTGGAGGCGGTGGGGGTGAAGGGTCGGCGGACAAGGTGAGGTACCCGATCAGGCCGGCGAAGATAGTCGATGCGGCTGCGAGGTACCAGATCTTGTCGATACGGCGAACTTTGGCGACGGCGTTGCGCAGCGTTGCTTTCTGCAGATCGCGGACCAGCAGATCGAGCTGTCCGAGCGTGGTCGCGGTCATGGCCGCAGCCGTCCGGTTCGCGTGCTCGTCGACCGTGATCTGGCCGTCGGACAGAGCCGTATCGAGAACGGCGCAGGTATCGGAACGGTCGACGTCGCGCGCACGGGTGCGCGTAGAGGTAGTAGTCGGGGACCCACTCACCGGCTCACCCTAGCTCCCGTACGGGTAGGAACGAGAGATCTCGCCCCACGGCGTGACCTCGATGCGTCCTTGGTGGCCGAGTCCGTTCTCTGCATAGATCGCGATCTCCGGGACGCCGTAGTTCGCGTCCACGATCAAGTGGGTGATCGCGGCGTCCGAAACATTGACATAGTCGCCGATGTTCACCATGTACGGCGCGAGCTTGTCGATCTGGATGGAACCGAGGTCGAAGGTCGGCTGGCCCGTTCGCCGCGGAATGGACGTCACTTCCCTCTCGAAGCCGTCGCGAAAACTGATGGACTCGGTGAGAGCGGGAGCATCGGGGACCGCCCGGCTCACTGATGAGTAGTCGCCGTGGAAGCTGGCGTCGTCTACGAACATGTCACGGAACTCTTCTCGATACCTCTCGATGAATGCGCCGATTCCTTCCGGCGTCAACGTGTCGATGTGTGCGATCAGGATCGGTTCGACGGTCGGCTCCGGCACCGGGGTGGTGGTCGGCAACGGCGGAGCGAGGGAAGTAGTGCTGGCATAACTGGCTGTGATGTCTTCCGAGGGCGTCAACGGTGACCGACTCCACGCCACTGCTGCGATCGCGCCGACGACGATCAGAGCAGCAGCACCGACGAACACGGCCTTTCGTGCCGTCGACGTCCGAGGCACCGTTTTGGTCTCGATCTTCGGCACCTGCAGATCGTTGACCAGGCGTGCGAGTGCGAGCAGGGTCTTCGCGGACTTCGCCTTCTCGGTCCGGTCGAAGTAGTCCTCCGCGCTCAACTGCCCTTCGGCGTACGCGGCGTCCAACACATTGCACGTTTCGACGCGATCAAGATCACGAGCACGCGTCATCGGAGAACGAGAAGACTTCACAGGAAGTGATCGTAATGGCTGGTCGCCATGCCCCCAGCCCCCGAAATGTGTTCATCGTGACCCTCCCGAACCGTCCGTCGCGGCACGGACGCACGTACGCTGGTCAGGTGCGGATACAGCGGCAAGTTGTGGACTACGCGCTCGCGCGTCGGTCTGTGCTGGCCGAAGTGTCTGCGGGTCGGACCGACGTCAAGCAGGTGTGTGACGCCGATCCGTACCTACTCAGAGCCGCGAAGTTCCACGGCCGGGGCAGCGACGTCGTCTGCCCCATTTGCCGCAAGGAACAGTTGACGCTCGTGTCCTGGGTGTTCGGCGACAAGCTCGGTCAGGTTTCGGGATCGGCCCGAACCTCGGACGAGCTCGCTCGGCTTGCGGAAACAGCAGAGGAGTTCACGGTGCACGTTGTAGAGGTGTGCCGTACCTGCAGTTGGAACCACTTGGTGCAGTCCTATGTGCTCGGCGCAGTACCTGCGCCGCCGCGACCGCGGCGAGCACGCCCACCAAGCCGGCGCACCGCCAGCGAGTAACGCCACACCCGAAGAAGGGCCCGATCGAAGTCTGCACGTGATCGGTCCGTGACCACTGGAGATTTGATTCGTGAGTTCCCCCAGCAACAACAACCCGGGAGGCAACAACCCGGGTGGCCGTCCCGTCGGTCCCAACCGTCCCGCCGGACCTCCTCAGGGTCGTCCGCCGCAGGGACGTCCGATGGGTCCACCACCGCAGGGTCCGCCTCCGCAGGGACGCCCTCCGATGGGTCCGCCCCCTCAGGGTCGTCCGCAGCAAGGCCGTCCGATGGGACCCCCGCCGCAGGGTCGTCCGCCGCAAGCCCGACCTTCGGGCCCGCCTCCTCAGGGCCGCCCCGCCGGTCCCCCTCCTCAGGGTCGTCCGCCGCAAGGCCGACCTGCCGGCCCGCCGCCTCGGGATCGCGCCGCAGGCGCTCAGGCAAACGAACCGACCCAGCGCGTCGCGGCAGCAGCAGCGACCACCCGTACCAACGCGGGCACCCGCCCGCCGGTCGGACCTCCGCCGACGAAGCCGCCGACAGGTGGCTCCGGTGGCGGTGGCAACGACGGACAACCCCCGAAGGGAAGAAAGAGCACCGTGAAGAAGAAGTCCAAGTGGCGCACAGTTCGCCGCTCGGCCTACGTCTTGGTGGCGCTCGGTCTTGTTCTGCCCGTCCTTGCCTTCATGGCGGCGTACATCGTGCAGGACGTCCCCAAGCCAGGTGACCTCAAGACCAATCAGGTGGCGACGGTCTTCGCCGCCGACGGCACCACGGTGATCAGTACTGTCGTCCCGCCGGACGGCAACCGCGTCGAGGTTTCGCTCGATCAGGTACCGCTTCACGTTCGGAACGCCGTTCTGGCCGCAGAGGACCGCGATTTCTACTCGAACCCGGGCTTCTCGATCTCCGGTTTCGCACGCGCAGCCCGAGACAACGTCCTCGGTCGCGACAGTGCCGGTGGTGGCTCGACCATCACGCAGCAGTACGTGAAGAAGGCGCTCGTCGGCTCGGAGCGTTCGCTGACGCGAAAGATGAAAGAGCTCGTCATCTCCTCGAAGATGGCCAACGAGTGGTCCAAGGACGACATCCTCGCCGCGTATCTGAACACCATTTACTTCGGTCGCGGCGCATACGGCATCGGCGCAGCATCCAAGGCTTACTTCGGTAAGCCCGTCGACCAGCTGACCATCGAAGAAGGCGCCGTCCTGGCATCGTCGATTCAGCTTCCGTCGCTCCTCGATCCCGAGACCAACCCGACCGGCGCGAAGTCCCGTTGGGATTACGTGCTCGACGGCATGGTGTCCGCCGGCACGCTGGATCAGGCCGCGCGCACGCCGATGCAGTACCCCGTCTACATCCCGCTCGCCCAGGTCGACAACAGCAGCCAAGGCTCGACCGGACCCGAGGGCCTGATCAAGCGTCAGGTGCTCAAGGAGATCGGCGACGCTGGAATCAGCGAGCAGTTGCTCAACACCGAGGGCTTGCAGATCACCACGACCATCGACCCGCAGGCTCAGGCCGCAGCGGTCGAGGCAGCCCGTTCCAACATGGAGGGTGAGCCGGAGAACCTGCGCACCGCCGTTGTATCGGTCGACCCGAAGACCGGAGCCGTCAAGGCGTACTACGGCGGTGAGGACGGCGCGGGATACGACTTCGCGAATGCCGGACTTCAGACCGGTTCCTCGTTCAAGGTGTTCGGTCTCGCAGCCGCCCTGGATCAGGGGATCCCGCTCTCGCAGATGTACGACAGCTCGCCGCTGACCGTCAACGGCATCTCCATCGGCAACGTCGAAGGTGAAAGCTGCGGCACCTGCACCATCGCAGAGGCGCTCAAGCGTTCGCTGAACACCAGCTTCTACCGCCAGATGCTCAGCCTCGACGGCAACGGCCCGCAGGCAATCGCGGACATCGCACACCAAGCAGGCATCCCGAAGGACATCCCGGGCGTCGGCCCGTCGCTCACCGAGGCTGACGGTTCCGGTCCCAACAACGGCATCGTGCTCGGCCAGTACCAGGCCCGCGTGCTCGACATGGCGTCGTCGTACGCGACGCTCGCCGCATCCGGCACGTATCACGCACCGCACTTCGTCCAGAAGGTCGTTGCCGCCGACGGCACCGTGCTGCTGGACCGCGGCGCACCCGCCGGTGAGGACCGCATCGACGCTGCCGTCGCCGACAACGTGACGGCTGCGATGCAGCCGATCGCGGCGTACTCGCGCGGTCACAACCTGGCCGGCGGACGTCTGTCGGCGTCGAAGACAGGTACTGCGCAGCTCGGTGACACCGGAGCCAACAAGGACGCATGGATGGTCGGCTACACGCCGTCACTCTCGACCGCGGTCTGGGTCGGAACTCCCGACGGTGAAGCGATCACCAACTCGGGCGGCGCGATGATCTACGGCTCGGGTCTGCCTTCGGACATCTGGAAGGACACGATGGACGGCGCCCTCGACGGCACCGACAACGAGAAGTTCCCGACGCCGGGCAAGATCAACGGCCAAGCCGGTGGTGTTCCGGAGTACACGGCACCTGCACCGCCCAAGACGTCGGCGCCGCCGACCACCGCACCGACGACGACGGAAACCACTCCGCCGCCCGTGGTGACGACGACGCAGGTCGAGGTTCTGCCGGGCATCACCATCCCGATTCCGGGCATCTCCCGGCCGACGACAACCACGCCGCAGGTACCAGGGGCAGGCGAGACCACCGAGGAAGAACCGGCAGGTGTGAGCCCCGGCCAGTAGTTGGAGGGTGGTCGGTTCGAAAGACGGTAACCTCGCGGAGTGGCCGCGAATGCTGATGATGCCGAACCGACCTCCCCCGCTCCGCTGGCCGAAGATCTTCGTTCGGCGGATTGGCGGGACGTTCCCAGTCGCAACGACGCGATGGTGTCTGCGCTGTCGGGAACCATCGGCGGTCCGGTAGGTCGTCACGCACTGATCGGACGCACTCGCTTCTTCACCCCGATGCGAGTGATCCTTCTGCTCGCCGTGGTGTTCTTGGCTTTCGGCTGGTTCGCGAAGGCCGGCTGTATTCAGCAGGCGCCGGTCGGCGAGAGCGGGCAGGTCGGCCTCGACTGGAGTGGCAGCCGTCAGTACGTGGCGATGTGTTACTCCGACACCGTTCCGCTGTACGGGGCCGAACGCCTCGATCAGGGAGCATTCCCGTACAAGACGTCGTGGGAAGAAGTACGCGGCGACGGTTCGATCCAGATGCGGTACATGGAGTATCCGGTCATCTCGGGGCTCTATCAGTACGGCGCAATGAAAGTCGCGAAGGCGTGGGATTCGATCACCTGGCTGCCGGGCGCGATTCAGGTGGCGCTCTATTTCAACGTCGTGGCGTTCGGATTGGCGTTGGCGTGGCTGGTCACCGTGTGGGCGAGCACCCTGCTGGCCGGACGACGAGTGTGGGACGGTGCGCTCATCGCGTGTTCCCCGTTGGTGATCGTGCACGTGTTCACGAACTTCGATCCTCTGGCGACGGCGTTCGCGGCTGGCGGGTTGTTGGCGTGGGCACGCAAGCGGCCCGTGCTCGCGGGAATCCTGCTCGGCCTGGGCGGCGCCGCGAAGCTCTACCCGCTGCTCCTACTCGGACCGCTTTTTGTCCTGTGTCTGCGCGCGGGCAAGACGAGGGACTGGCTGGTGACCGCACTCAGCGCCGTCGCGGCATGGCTTGCGGTGAACCTGCCCATCGCCGCCCTGTACCCCCACGGTTGGTACGAGTTCTTCCGGCTCAACTCCGAGCGCGGGGCCGATCCCGATTCCCTCTACAACGTGATCGCGTCGTTCACGTCGTGGAAGGGCCTCGACGGTCCTCTCGCACAGGGTGAGTCACCGTCGAATCTCAACGCCGTCTCTCTGCTTTTGTTCGTGGCCGTCTGCATCGGTGTCGGATACGTCGCCCTGACGGCGCAGCGTCGTCCGCGCGTTGCACAGTTGTGCTTCCTGTTGGTGGCGGGCTTCCTGCTTACGAACAAGGTGTGGAGCCCGCAGTATTCTCTGTGGCTGGTGCCGCTGGCCGTGTTGGCCTTGCCGCACCGCAGACTCCTGCTCGCGTGGATGACCATCGACGCCCTGGTCTGGGTTCCACGAATGATGTATTACCTCGGGGTGTCCAACAAGGGGCTGCCCGAGCAGTGGTTCACCGGAACGGTCGTGATCCGGGACATCGCGGTACTCGTTCTGTGCGCGCTGGTGCTCCGGCAGATCTACCGGCCGTCGGAGGATCTCGTGCGGTACGGGTTCATCGACGATCCGGCGGGCGGTGTTCTCGATCAAGCACCGGACAAACAACCTGCCTGGCTACCCGGTTGGTTGAAGCCGTCCAAGGCGAAGGAACCGGAACCCGTCGCGGTCTGAGGTCACCACTCGTCGAGGGTGGTGTACCCGTCCTGGACCGCGCGGGCAAACAACGCTGCCTTCGTGGGAGCCGGCCGCCCGACGTCGCTGTACTTCGTGCGGATCCGAGTGATGTGTGTGTTGACGGTGCAGACGCGTAGGCCGAGTGTCTCGGCGACCTCGGACTTGGAATCCGAACGTAGCCAGGCAAGAAGTACTTCGATCTCGCGGACGCTCAGCTTCGGCTTGTGCTTGCCGTGCTTGGGGTTGCCGACTCGGGACACGTTTGCCTCGATCTTCGGAGAAATGCCGATTGAAGACATGCGAGTAGCGCCTTTCGACGGAGGGGATGGGCGTCGACTGCCTTATTTGCAGAAGGGCTGCTGGCTCAAGGTGCGACTGAGACGAGTATTTCGATCGAGGTGTCTCAGTGGAACGGGTGCAACTCTCTCGATACAGAGTCCATACAACGGACAAATCTCCTACCTGCTCCGATAGAGTGCCTCGCTATGAACTCGAAGGCGGAAGCCGGTAGGCACAATCAGGTCGATCCGGGCCAGATCGAGTCGCGTGGACAGTTTGCTGAGGCGCTCACGGCGTTGCGGAAGGCAGCCGGACTGACGGTTCGCGAAGCGGTCGAGCGTTCGGGTGGTTTGCACGGAACCGTCAGCGGATGGTTTGCCGGCCAACACCTGCCGACGCCGGCGAGTACCCCGATGTTTTTTGCGCTCCTCGAGGCATGCGGCGTCGATTCCGAGGATGAGCGGCAGCGCTGGATCAGTGCGGTGCAACGAGTGAGGCAGTTGACGGCCAGACGACGCGGCGACGCCACCGTTCCGTATCGAGGTCTCGAATCGTTCCGGCAGGAGGACGCCGAGTGGTTCTTCGGTCGAGACGAACTCACTGCCAACTTGGCCCAACGGGTGGCGTCGGCGATACGAGGTGTCGGCCGCCGTCAGTTCATGGTGATCGGTGCTTCCGGATCGGGTAAGTCGTCGTTGCTGCGGGCCGGGCTCGCCCCCAAGGTTGCCGAGGGCGATTCACGGTTCGACGGCTGGCGGGTCGAAATTCTGCAGCCGGGTACGGGAGGAATTCCGTCGTCGATTTCCGACGAACCAACCGTCTTGATCCTCGACCAGTTCGAGGAACTGTGGACGCAGTGCGACGGTGATCGGCGCGAGGAAATACTGCGGACTCTCGCGGAACTCGGTGAGAACACCATCGCCGTCATCGGAATGCGCGCCGACTTCTACGGTCTCGCGGCGGAGGAACCGCTTTTGGTGCCGCTGCTCGACGATTCGCCGATGGTGGTCGGGCCACTGACCGACGAACAATTGCGCGAGGTGATCGTCGAGCCGGCGATCAAGGCCGGGATGACCGTGCAGAGCGAATTGGTTCAGGTTCTGGTATCCGAGCTGACACCACGCGGCTCGCGTACGGCGAGCGACCCCGGAGCTTTGCCCTTGCTGTCACACGCACTGTTGGGGACCTGGCAACGGTCGACGCGTAAAACTCTGACCGTCTCGGATTACTACGCCACCGACGGGATTGCCGGAGCCGTCCAGCAAAGCGCGGAGGAAGTGTACGGCGAGCTCACAGAGCGGCAGCAGCAGTTGGCGCGCAGGATCTTCCTGCGATTGGTCAACGTCGACGAAGTGACGCAGACGCGTCGGCGTGCACCGCGCACCGAACTCTTCCTCGGTGACGACGTCGACGACGTGAACACCGTCATCGACCGGTTCGCCTTACGGCGCCTTCTCACCGTCGACGAAGAGACGGTCGAGGTTTCGCACGAGGTCTTACTGTCAGCGTGGAGTCGGCTTCGCGATTGGATCGACTCGGACCGCGCCGGCCTGGCGGTGCATCGCCGGTTCACCTACGCGGCGCAGGTGTGGGAAGACAGTGGACGCGACCCCGGTGCGCTGCTCGGACCCGCACGTCTTCATCTGACGGAAGAATGGCTGAACTCGGGTGAACTCGGTCTCCCACTGGAACCGAGTCGGACCCGCGCCGCCGACCTCAACGCCACCGAGCGGGAGTACCTCGCTGCGAGCATCGAGCATCGTGATCAGCAGGAATTTGCCGATCGCCGACGTACACGCGTTCTGCGACGGCTCGTGACTGCGTTGGCAGCTGCGTCGGTGATCGCTCTGGTGTTGGCGGTGGTTGCGACCGTCGCCGGTATCGGAGCCAATCGTCAACGTGTCCAAGCAGATACCGCGCGAGACGAGGCGATGTCGCGTCAGGTGGCCACCGAGTCGATCAGGATGCGCGAGCGGGATCCGTCGCTGGCGTCGCAGCTTGCTCTGGCGGCATTTGCGGTCAACGAAACGACCGAAGCCCGCTCGGCATTGCTGGATGCGTCGGGCGTTCATTCGGCTACTCGCATCATCGGACCGCCCGGCGCGATGAAGGCCCGGATAAACCCAGCCGGAACTGTTGTGGCGGTGGGTGGTTCGGATGGGAAGGTCAGACTTTATCCGATGGTGGACGGTGTGGCCTCAGCTGTTCCGCAGGCGGAGTTCCTCGGAGTCTCGGAGGGCACGGCCCTCTTTGCCGTCGCCTACAGCCCGGACGGACGGCTGCTTGCGACCGGTGGCGCCGGCGGCGCTGCGCTGTGGGACGTGTCGGATCCCGAAAATCCGGTCCGTGGAACACTTCCCGTCGACGGTGAACGCGTAGTGCAGGACATGGAGTTCAGTCCAGACGGAACCAAGCTGGTCGCCGGTACCTCGACGCCCGACGTCCTGCGATGGAACATCGACGTTTCGGCGAATGCCGTTGCTTTGCCTGCTCTTCCGCACCCAGCTGACGGCATCGTCACCGCGACGTTCAGTCCTGACGGACGTTTCCTCGTGGCGGGCGGGCGTCAATCGACACTTCGTGTGTGGGACGTCGCAAAGTGGGGTGAGGAATCGGCGCCGATCTTCGCGACCGAGCCGAACGGCACCACCGTCCACTACCTCGGCGTCGCCTTCAGTCCGGACGGACGCGAGCTTGCGGCGGGAACCACTGGCAGGGAGGTGGTTCGGTGGGACATGAGAGATCCGGTGCGCCCCACTCCCCTGCCAGCACTGACGGGATTTTCCAGCTACGTCAACGAACTCAACTACGGCAAAGACGGAACACGTCTTGCCGCAGGAAGTTCCGACAACTCCGTGCGCGTGTGGGACCCACGAACCGGGGCATTGATCGAAACACTTCCGGACAGTGGGGCGGTGACCACCGTCGACTACAGCGACGACGGCCGCAACCTGGTCACCGGAGGACTCAACGGTGTGACTCGCGTGTGGGCTCTGCCGGGTCCGGTCTGGGCGGGAGCTCGGGACACGATTTTCACCAGTCCCTTTGCCGCGGACGGTTCGCGTCTGGTGGCCGGCGTCGGCGCCAGGGGTGGCGCGATGTTGGCGTGGAACACCGAGGATCTCGATCGCCCCGCGGTGATGCCGGAGTTGAAACCGCAAGGGGCCGACTCTTTCAGCGGTGCATCGGCGGTGTCGGCAGACGGGAACCTGGCTGTGAGCGGCACCGGCGGCGGCGGTGCATATCTTTGGGACCTGAGTGATCCGGCGTCGCCACGGATCTACAGCGAACCCGCAGTGTACGTGAAGGGCATCGTGGCGGTCGTCGCGTTGAATCCCGCCGGAGATCTGCTGGCGGTGTCCTCGCAGGACGACAACAGCATTGCGTTGGTCGACGTTTCCGATCCATCGGAACCGAAGCTGCTGTCGTCGACCGATGTCGGCTCTTACCCGCAGATGATGGCCTTTCAACCGGGCGCCGACATACTGGCGATCGCGAACGCCAAGAACGAAGTGGATCTGTGGGATGTGTCGAACCCAGCGTCGCCCCGGGTAGCGGCGACGGTGGGTGGATTCGAAAGTTACGCACTAGCAGTGTCTTTCAGTGCCGACGGGACGTTGTTGGCCGCCGGAAGTGCGGATCACAGTGTCGCCGTGTGGGACGTACGCACACCGTCGGCACCCGAGGAGCTCGCTCGTCTTCTCGGTCCCGAGGGCGCAATCTATTCGATCTCGTTCAACCGCGCCGGTGATCGGCTCGCTGCCGGTGTCGGCGACGGAACCGTCTGGCTCTGGGATATCGAGACGCCCTCGCGGTCAACACGATTTGCGACGCTGTCCGCCTACCCGGGTCGCGTCAACGACGCTCAGTTCGCCGGCGCGAGTGACATGATCGCGGGCAGCGGGTCGGACAAGACCGTTCGCTTGTGGGGAATCGACCCCGACAGCGTCGTTGATCGATTGTGCCGCACCGCAGGATCTCCCATCACGGAAGCCGAATGGGAGCGTTACCTGCCCGGTGTTCCCTATCAGGATCCGTGTGCCGGCTGACGTGGGTCAGTTCATCCAGAACTCGAGCGCCGGTTCCCGACCCAGCTCGCCTCCGCTGCCGGTGATCACCAGTCCGGCGGAGGTGAGCTTGTATGTCACGTCCTTGTTGGTGACGGTGAATCCGTTGCCGGTGGGCGTCGGATCGTCGAGTTCGATGGTGGCGCCGTCGCTCAGCCGTTGACCCTTGTAGTAGTAGCGGCCGACTCCCGTTTCGCAGATGACGATTCGTGATCCGGTCGTGACGGCGATGGCGACGGCAGGATTGGTGGAGTTGCAACTGGGGCCGCCGGAGATGAAACCCTGACGGTCGGTGCCAGAGACGGTCGGCGCCGGACCGATCGAGGTTGTGACGCGTGGTGGCGTCGTCGTTTTCGGCGCTGTGGTGGGTGCACTCGGTGCCCGAGTCGTGGTCGTGGAGTACGAGTACGGCGTCGTGTAGGTGAAACTCCGCGAACTCGCTTCATCGGCGGCGTTGCCGAAAGCGGCGGCGAGCAGCCCGAAGAACGCGATCCACACGATCACGGCCAGGATGCCGAGTGCGGTGAAGATGTAGCCGATGATCAGTCCGGCAAGGGCGAGTCCGTCGCCTTCTTCGCCGGTCCGTTTGATCTGGCCGCGAGCGATGTGCCCGAAGACGATCCCCAACGGCGCGATGAGGAACGCGAAGACGAGGGCGAGTACCGCGAGTGTGTTCGTCGGGCGCCTGCCGTACGGATCGGGCTGCCCGTACGGAGCCGGTTGCCAATTCTGATTGCCCTGGTACCCGTACCCACCCTGATCGCTCATGAGGTGAATCTTGGCATGGACTTGGCCGAAGAGTGCAGGTGATCGCTAGTTTCGGGTACGTGTCTCGAGCTGAGGTGCGATGGTCGGCCAGTCGTCGTCGGTCATCGCGAACAGCGCTGTTGTACGCCAACTGCCGTCGACGCGGCGTCGGTGCTTGCGCAGCAGGCCCTCGAACTGAGCGCCGAGCTTTGCGATCGCTGCCCTGGACTGTTCGTTGAACTCGTCCGTGTGCCACTCGACGCGTACGGCTTCGAGCTGGTCGAAGGCGTGACGAAGCAGGAGCAGTTTCGATTCGGGATTGATCCCGGTTCCCTGAACAGATCGCGACAACCACGTGTATCCGATTGCAAGACTGCGGTTTACCGGGTCGATCTGGTACATGGACGTAGTGCCGACCACGGCGTTCGTCGCGATGTTCACCTGCGCGAAGGCGATCCGATTCGGGTCGTCGGTTGCTGCAGCGATGTACGTCTGTGCCTGTTCCCGATCGGTGATGGGCGATGCGGTCCAACGAAAGATCGCCGGGTCGTCGGCCGCCGCGAGCAGAGCGTCGGTGTGCGCGACGCCCAGGGGTTCGAGTCGGACACGATCACCGGTCAGCGTCGGTGATTCGAACCATGATGCAGTCATCAGGCGTGCTCCCGTGAGTGAGTCGGAAGGTTGTTGTCGGAGTTCGCAATCTGATCGGTCCCACCGGCAAGCGGATACCGCAGTGGGACTCGCAGGAACAAGAAGAAGAACACGGCGAGCAGGACGACGTGGCCCCACACACTCGCCTGGACGACGGCTTCGTACTTGCTCGGATCGAGATTCATGTCCAGTTGGTAGAAGTACCGGAAGATGCCGATACCCAACGCCGCGTCGGCGATCAGATAGGCGACGATCCAGAACCACCGGATCTTGAACAGTACGAGGAACGGCAGGATCCACAGTGTGTACTGCGGTGAATTGACCTTGTGCAGCAACACGAATCCGCACAACATCGCGGCACTGACTGCAATCCACGGAAAGTAGCCGTCGCGGACGTATCGTCGCCAACCCAGATACATCGCGAGCGCGAACGACAACAGGATCATGACCGGAGACAGGATGCTCACCAGTGCGTCGTAGTCGGCGTTGAGTTCGCGAACTCCGAAACCGTAGAACGGGCGCAACCCCCAGAACCACACCGAGTTGGTGGTGATGTCGGCGCTTCGCTTCTCCTGGAAGCTGAACGACGCGCGCCAGCCTTCGTAGGAAATGAGGGCGAACGGCAGGTTGACGAGGACGACGGTGACGATCGCCGCGCCCGCCGTCATCAGCGCCCCACGAACGTCGTAGCGCTTGCCTTCGGTGCCGCGTAGGAGCACATAGGCCATGAGCGGCAGCACGAACATTCCCGGGTACAGCTTCAAACAGAAACCGATCGCCAGGATGACGGCCGCCAGAACCGCGCGAGTTCGCAGTGGAATCCGCTCGAACGTCATCAGGAAGATCGCGCCGACGCTGGTGGCCACCACCGGGAGCTCCCAGTTGTGGAATGCGTACAGAACCAGGGGCGGAGTCGCCGACCACACGAGCGCGTACGCGCCGCTCATCTTGCCGAGCATCCACGCCGTGAGCAGTCCGAAAGGAGCCAGGATCAGTGCCGAGTGCAGAAGGAAATCGGTGTCGGTGTGTGAGCCGATACCGCCCAGCCACATCAGAATTCCGCTGAGCACCGGGTATTCGACGGTTCCGCCGGTCAGGAATCCTTCGGGCGTTATCCCTCCGGTGACGAAGGGGAACAGATGTTGATCGATTCCTCGTCCGAGCCAGAGCAACTGGATATCGGAGTAGCAGACGTCGATGTTCTTGTTGACGTCGAAGTTCAGGCTTCGGCCGTCGGGCGCGAACGGTGCACCGCCGCATCTGGCCTTGTTGAAATAGCCCAGCGCCATCGTCAGCCCGCACAATCCGACGACCAACGCCAGGATCGACGCCGGGGTCTTGCGGTCTGTTCGCATGATTCTCACCCTAGGGGGCGCAGTGGCTCGCGGGGTGATGCGTCTGCGCCACGCGTCGCGCATCGATCTGGTGGTCTTCCTGGAGGGCCGGGACGATTTCCCTGGTCAAGGCCCCTCGTGTAACCTACGAGGGTTGCTGACGCAACGACCCTCCTGCCACGGATAGTCCGTGGCCGTTTTCACTTAGTCCACAGGAGGTGATGAGGTCTTATGCGTCATTACGAATTGATGGTCATCCTTGACCCCAGCCTGGACGAGCGCACTGTCGCTCCTTCACTGGATACGTTCCTCAATGTTGTGCGCCAGCACGGCGGCACGATCGACAAGGTCGATGTCTGGGGTAAGCGTCGTCTCGCCTACGAGATCCTGAAGCATGCTGAAGGTATCTACGCGGTGATCGACATCAACGCCACTCCCGCCACCGTCGCTGAGCTCGATCGTCAGCTCGGTCTGAACGAGTCGGTTCTGCGCACGAAGGTTCTGCGCCACAACAAGTAATTACTGTCGGTAGCGAGCTCTACTCTCGCGCCCAACGGTCTTACATCAATGCAGGAGGAACCACATGGCTGGCGACACCATCATCACCGTCATCGGAAACCTGACGGCTGATCCTGAACTTCGTTTCACCCCGGCGGGTGCCGCGGTTGCAAACTTCACGGTTGCTTCCACGCCCCGCACCTTCGACCGTAATTCCAATGAATGGAAAGACGGCGATGCGCTGTTCATGCGTTGCAACATCTGGCGCGAAGCAGCCGAGAACGTCGCGGAGAGCTTGACCCGTGGTTCACGAGTAATCGTGAGCGGCCGGCTCAAGCAGCGTTCGTACGAAACTCGCGAGGGCGAAAAGCGAACTGTCGTCGAGCTCGAAGTCGATGAAATCGGTCCTTCACTGAAGTACGCCACGGCAAAGGTCAACAAGGCCAACCGTGGTGGCGGCGGTGGAGGCGGCAACTTCGGCGGTTCCTCCGGCGGATCGGGTGGCGGACGTCCGAGCGCTGCACCTTCGGGTGGAGACGATCCTTGGGGCAGTGCGCCTCAGGCTTCGGGCTCCTTCGGTGGTGCGGGCAGCGACGAACCGCCCTTCTGATCCGTACCTGATCAGGAACATCCAGAAAAGAGCAAAGACATGCCGAAGCCGCCCTTGCGCGACAAGGTTATGAAGAAGAAGGTCTGCACCTTCTGCAAAGAGAAGAACACGCAGATCAACTACAAGGACACGACGTTGCTTCGTAAGTACGTCAGCGATCGCGGAAAGATCCGTGCTCGCCGTGTCACCGGCAATTGCGTCCAGCACCAGCGCGACGTTGCCATTGCCGTCAAGAACTCACGTGAGGTAGCACTGCTGCCTTACGCCACCGTGGCTCGCTAAGGAAAGGGAGGAAAGAACATGAAGCTCATCCTCACCGCTGACGTGGACAACCTCGGTGCGCCTGGCGACACCGTGGAGGTCAAGGACGGCTACGGCCGTAACTACCTGCTCCCCCGCGGACTGGCAATCGTCGCCACCCGTGGCGCCGAGAAGCAGGTCGAGGGCATCCGTCGTGCACAGGAAGCGCGCGCTGTGCGCGGCCTGGATCACGCCAAGGAGCTCAAGGCAGCTATCGAGGGCCTCGAGTCCGTAACGCTGACGGTCAAGACCGCCGGTGGCTCGGGCAAGCTCTTCGGTTCGGTTACCGTCGCTGACGTCGCTGCTGCGATCAAGGCTGCCGGTGGACCGATTGTCGACAAGCGCTCCATCGTGTTGCCGAAGGCTCACATCAAGAACACGGGCAAGCACGCCGTGGTCGTGAACCTGCACCCCGATGTGGTTGCCAAGTTCAACCTGAACGTCGTCGGCGCATAGTCGACTGTTCGTCTCGTCGGGCCCCGCACACTTCGGTGTGCGGGGCCCGACGTTTTGTTTCGGGGTGCGGTGTGCCGCCTGACAGCGTCCCGAATCGGACCTGGGGATAACTCTCACACTGTGATGTTCGACTTGGTGATCAGTGACGAATCGGGCGAGGCAACACGCCCGACACGCCGACGCGCCGACTGTGGAAAAACTATTTTCATCAACAGGCCTGTGAAATTGTGGATAGCCATCTACCTGGTCTTTTGTGGTTGCTAGGCAAAGTAGTCCCCAAATGCTCCACAGGCGGTGCACACCGTGGGGCGGGAGTTTCCACAAAGCATCCACAGCTTTATCCACAGTCCGGTTTGTATGCGGACCTACTAGTCCCTAACGTCATCTCGGCGTCTATCTACAGCCCGGCCGAATGCGGCTAGGGGATGTCGGTGGGGGCAGGTACAAATGATGAGGGCGCTGCGGTTTCTGGCAGTGTCGTCGAGTGTTTTACGGGAAGGTCTCGCTTGTGGCTGTTGTAGATGATCGAGGACCTTCCGACTTCTCAGGGCCGGACTACCCGGGCCCTCCCGAGGCCGAGCCCGACCAGGAGTTCGGACGCCAGCCACCTCAGGACATGACTGCCGAGCAGTCGGTGCTCGGCGGCATGCTGCTGAGCAAGGACGCCATCGCTGACGTCCTCGAGGTACTGCGTCCGGGTGACTTCTACCGGCCCGCCCACCAGTCCGTCTACGACGTGATCCTGGACCTCTACAGCCGTGGCGAGCCCGCCGACCCGGTGACGGTCTCCGCCGAGCTCGACCGTCGAGGTGAGCTCCGCCGTATCGGCGGTGCGGCCTACCTGGTGACGCTGACCCAGACAGTGCCCACAGCCGCCAACGCCGCCTTCTATGCCGAGATCGTGGCCGAGAAGTCCGTGCTGCGTCGTCTGGTCGACGCCGGTACTCGCATCGTCCAGTACGGCTACGCCGGCACCGAGGGCCAGGACGTGGCCGAGGTTGTCGACCGCGCGCAGGCCGAGATCTTCGAGGTCACCGAGCGTCGAACCACCGAGGACTTCGTACCCCTCACCGAGCTCCTCCAGCCCACGATGGACGAGATCGACTCCATCGCCAGCCGCGGCGGAATTTCCCTCGGTGTGCCCACCGGATTCAAGGATCTCGACGAGATCACCAACGGCCTTCACGCTGGTCAGATGATTATCGTCGCGGCTAGACCTGGTGTGGGCAAATCGACCCTTGGAATGGATTTTTTGCGTTCCTGCTCCATCACGCACGGCATGGCCAGCGTCATGTTCTCGTTGGAAATGAGCAAAACCGAGATCGTCATGCGTCTGTTGTCCGCAGAGGCAAAGATCAAGCTCGGTGACATGCGTTCCGGCAAGATGACCGACGACGACTGGACCAAGCTCGCGCGTCGCATGAGTGAGATCAGTGAGGCGCCGCTATTCATCGACGACTCCCCCAACCTCACCATGATGGAAATTCGCGCAAAAGCGCGGCGGCTCAAGCAGAAACACGACATTCGCCTGATCGTCATCGACTACCTCCAGCTGATGAGCTCAGGTAAAAAGGTCGAGTCCCGTCAGCAGGAAGTCTCCGAATTCTCTCGTAGCCTAAAGCTTTTGGCGAAGGAGCTCGAAGTTCCGGTTGTCGCGATCTGTCAGCTCAACCGTGGTCCCGAGCAGCGAACCGACAAACGTCCTCAGGTCGCCGACCTTCGTGAGTCCGGTTCACTCGAGCAGGACGCCGACATGGTGATCCTGCTGTACCGCCCCGACGCGACCGAGCGAGACGATCCCCGTGGCGGTGAAGCCGACCTGATTCTGGGTAAGCACCGTAACGGTCCGACCGCCACAATCACTGTGGCGCACCAGCTTCACCTCTCGAAGTTCGTCGATATGGCGCGGGGATAGCTGCTGCCGCCATCGCCTGAAGGTGGGACGGATTTCAGATCTTGTGGGATTCGGCGACAAGCACCAATCCGATTCCACTAGTGCAAAATTCGGTTTGTCTACAGGTGGGGTAGTGCTGCGGTGAGGAAGACGGCGCCGAAGGCGATTCCGGCAATGCCGGTGAGGATCCCGACCACGCCGGCGGTGTTGTCGCCCAGATCGTGTCCGGGGGTGTCGGGTCGGCGCGCTGCCAGTGCGGTTCCGATGGCGGCGGCACCGAGGAGGATGCCGAGGCCGAACATCCAGAACGTCAGTATCGAGAGGGCACCGAGCATCAACGCCATGTCGCTGTATTCGTCGCTGTTGATCGGGCGGTGGTGATCCCACCAATCGGGCGAGGTGTGCGGGCGGGATTCGGTGTTGCCTGTGTTGTCGGATTGCTCGTGCGGGGGGAAGGTTGATGCAGTCATGACGGCTAAAGGGTTCTCGTGCTGATTCTTTCGTGTGGTGGATGGGCCGATCGGCCATACGGGTGCAGAGGGGATCGAACGGCGGTGGGGATCGAACGGGCGGTGGGGTGAGTCCCGTGCACGCATCGCGTGTCTTCGGAACTCACCCCACCGTGGGAACGCTCGTCCGGGCCAGCAGGATCAGGCTTCGACCTGCACCTGCTTTGTCGCTTCGATGGTTTCGGTACGTGAGGGCGGTCCGGAGGAGACCTCGATCCGCCGCGGTTTCGCCTTCTCCGCGATCGGCAAGGTCACCGTCAATACGCCGTTGTCGTATGAGGCGACGATCTGTTCGGCGTCGATGTCGTCGCTGATGGACAGTTGCCGTCTGTATGTTCCGGCGAAACGCTCACTCGCCAGCCAGCTCACACCCTCTTCGGAGAGGGCCGTGCGATGTGCGGTCAACGTCAGAGTCGAGCCGTCGATGTGAACGTCCACCGAGCCTGGATCGACGCCGGGAAGATCGGCGTGCAGGACGTACTGGTCCTCGACCTTGTAGAGGTCCATCGGCATGAACCGTGGACTGCGTCCGTTGCCGGTTCCCGCGGCGAGGACGGACTTGGTGATCGCATCGATGTCGGTGAAAGGATCGAAACGAAGCACAGCAACACACCTCCCATGTCGTGAAACGAAAGGTCCCCGCCACTGTGGCGGTCGACCGAACTCACTGTGCGAGAACATGATAACCACACGAATTAGCACTCTGCAACTGAGAGTGCCAGATTTTTTCGAGGAGTGTCTCTGTCGCGAACAACGCAGCATCGGGGCAGGAACAACGACGGTTGCCAACCCCATGTGGTTGGGGCGGAACGGGAATTGCCGGTGTCGAGATGCTGTCAGCTGCCGGTCGAGTTCGTGCGGGCTTACGACTGCCGCTGCGCCCAGCAAGATCGAGGTTCGCGTACAACGGCGATTGCTTCAAACCCGTATTCTTGCAATGTGTTTCGATTCTGAAACTGCCGCGTCTCGTGGATTTCGAGCAGACAGGTGCGTTCTTCCATGGTGAGCTTGCGCTGACAGCCCTAAACTGCAGAAACGGCGGCGGGGGCTGACTTTGATGCGTGGTCAGCCACCGCCCCGTTTGACCCGGAACCTGTCTTGATGAACGCGTATCGCCGATTTCGTGAGTGCTTCGCAGTTGTGTTCGGAGCGGTCTGGCTCTGCTCGGTTCTTCGGGACACGAAGCAATGCAGAGGCTGTTTTCTCTCGCCCTCCTCAGGCGGATACGAAGGTCAGTTAATTCCGACGACTTCCTGGGCGATCGCCGCAAGTCTTGCCTGTGCAGCGGATACGACGCCGTGTCGGTTCTTGTGCGCTTCCTCGTACGCAACGATGTCTCGTACCTGTGCGGCGTCGGTCAGTTCCTTGACCGCGGAGACGGCCTGGGTGACGTTGAGTTCGTCGAAGTCTTCGATGGGAAGTTCAGCGGGGTCGAGTAACCCACTCGACTTCCGTACCGAACGGAAGACATCCGCGGCACCGTCAGCACCTTCTCGGCGAGTGACTTTCTCAGCCGTGGCGATGGCCGCATCTCTACTGGCCGACAGTGTTTTCACAGTCACGTCACCGGCATATGCGCCCCAGCTGATCAGCTCACCCAATACCGGCGGCGACGTGCGAACAGCGTCAATGGCACGGTCGAGACTGCGGGTGGACCAGGAGACCGGAACGTTGACCAGTCGAATGGCTGCTCCGGTGGCCGCTTGGAAGGGAGTGCGACGCAAAGCTGCCGGCCCGCCGAGTGCCTCCTCGGCAAGGACGGTGGTCAGCCAGTCCACAGTCGCGGAGTGTGCAGTGATGAGGCGGTCGGCCAACGCCGCGACGGTCTGATCGCCGCCGGCAGTGGCCAGGGCCTTGAGGTAGCGGGAGCGGTCGAGGAGTTGATGTTCGAGCGCAAGGTCTCCCAATACAGCTTCGTCGAAGGGCTGGGCCTGTTCGACCATCGCTTTCACTCCTGCTGTCGCTCGTCCGAGGAACGGACCGACCGATTCCGGAACGCCACCCAGATCGCGAATCGTGGACTCGATGGAACTGGCCCTTTCTCGACCGTTCTCTGCGTTTTCCGTGAGTTCGCGTCGAACCGCTTCGGTTCTGGCCTGAGCGACGCGTGTTTCGGCGACCTGGATCTCGGCATGTGTCAGACCGAGGATGATGCGCAGCTGGTTGATCAAGGTGGACGTGGTTTCGGAGTTGCTCATATCGGGGTCGTCCCTTCGTCGGTGCGTGCTTTACATGATGTTCAGCTTGTGCTCGACGAGTGCTCCGCGGACCGCGGATCCACCGCCGATACGCGGGCTACCCCGACCTACCTCCTAATAACCACCGCAACTTCGCTGCGGATGTCGAACCGCATCGACGAGTAATTGGGGCAAGGGTGTCGGGGCCGATTTCATGGTGGGGCGGCCTGATTCGTCCGCGAGGATCTCGCAGTCCCTGTACCACCGCGTGTGTAGGTCGTTGGATACCGCGGACCAACATTCCGGATTCGCCGTGCGGCGGACGGGGTACCTCCAATGCGTCGTGACCCCGCAACTGATATGTCGGCGAAACAGGCTGCCGAGCAACCCGTTCGAGTGTCGGCAGGTTGCCTGAAGCGACGACCGGTCGGTGTCGATGCAGAGAGTGGGATACCAGTGAACGTGGAAAGTTCCGGGCACGTTGATGCCGGCCAAGAGGGTACGACTGGATCCGGAGCGAGTCCGGACACCGCTGACGGGGCGAAAGAACTCGCGGACGAGATGGACAAAAGATACGAGCCTGGATCAAGAGAGACGGTCACGGTGCCCGGGACCGGCGGCACAGTCGCCGGGACAGCTTTCGCCGACCACGTCACGGAGATGTCGGACGAGAAGGTCGAAAACCTCGACGAACAGTTCTCGGAATTCCAGGCTCGTGCTGACGACAAGCATCATGAGGACTGACCCGGGGTCCATGCTCCGGTGTGCCAGATGGAATCGTGCGGAAACCCGACAGTCCAGGCGTCGCCGAATGCGGCGTTGATCAGATTGCCCGCCTTGATCTGGCTCGCGACGACCGTCTCGTGGTGGTCGAGAATGACTCCGACGTAACCGTTTCCCGATACCGGAGTCGCCGCCGAGGCAGATCCTGCGCCGGCAACCGCCACAGCTCCAGCAGCCGCTGGGATGGCCAGAGCGGCAACGAACTTGAGTGCACGTGTCATCGAAAGGGCCTTTCTTCGTTCGGATCTAGTCAGGAGCCGAATCCGGTGTCTCGAAACCAAAATAGGTGGAGGGGGCGTGCCAGTGAACGCCATTTGGCAAATAATCGGCAACCCTATGGGTTTACTTGGGAGTCAGATCACATCGGTGGGATTGTTTCGCCGCGGTCGGGGTGCCGGTTTTCGGTCGACCGGGTGTAGGACCTTGAGTCCGTGTGGGCGTCTTCCGGCTGCTTTCGGAGATACGTAGTGCGGCCGCCAGATTCGACAACAGTTCAAGTGAGGTTGCCGAGAGTCCGTTCGCGGCCCGGAGCAACTGTCTCAGTTCCTGGTCGGCGAGATGATCGACTATCTCCGCGTCCTCGTCGTGAACGCGCGCGCGATCGCCGGACCAGGGGATGGTGAAGAAATAGCCGGGAGGGACATCGAAGTAGTCGGCCAACGCCGACACCACCTCATCCGATGGGCTCGAGCGGACGCCGTGTCGAAGCTGGGAGAGATACGGTGTCGAGATTCGGTAGCCCCGTGCGAGAAGGCCGTTAGCCACAGCGACGTTCGTCAGGCGCCGATCGGAGCCGGAGAAAAGCTCGTTCAACCGGAGTTGAAAGACGTTCTCGTCCGTCGCACGGCCTACCATCACCGCTACCTCAATTCTCTCGTTCCTATCCTGTGCTTGCCGAAGCGGTGCAGGCTTAGCAGATGAGCCAGTGGCCACTGGTGGAGGTCAACGACACGACCTTGCCGATCGAGGTCTCCGGAGCGTCATCCAGATGTCCGCGTACGGTCGCTGTGGCTGTCGATCCTTGGAGGGTGACGTACGCGACTGCATCGAGTGTGGTTGCCGGCAAGACCTTTCCAGTGGTGGTGGTTGATACCTGCTTCTCGGCGCAGACGGTGGCAGCAGCGCTCTCGGTCGAGCCGGTACGGAGGGCATCGAGGTGAGATCGGATCACCGTGGTGATCTGCTCGGAGTCGGTGGGCATCTTCGACGACTGCCTGCCTTCGGTAGTGGGGTCTGCTGAACTGATCGTGCATCCCGAGAGCAGCAGTGCTGCAACGACACCGCCGAGGAGGATCGATTTCACCGATCGCCGGCGGTAGTGGTTTATGGGTGGATTCACCGAAACTCCTTCATTCGTGAACATGTTGCGCCCGGAAAGTCATCCAGCCGTCGGTCAGAAGACGAACGCGGCGGACAGCAGAGCAAGGCTGAGGACCGCGGTGGCATTGGCGGCGCGAACAAAGACGTACCGCTCCACATCCTCGGCGCCGAGACACAGCGCGGTCAGCTGCAAGGCCAGCGACAACATCCCGGTACCGAGCGCGCCGAGGGCGAACAATTGTCGTGCATCCATCAGCGGTATCCAATCCCGTTGCGGTCCAACGGCACAACGAGCAGGTCACATACGCGACCGTGAACTCGGCGAGAGTTCTCCGCACCAGCGGCCGAACTCCTGAACCGAGGATGCAGTCGAGAAGCTGCAGGGGGAGATTTCAGCATCTGGTGAGGACTCCCCGGCAAAATGCGACACAAAACGTCGCTACTTCAGGTGGTTGGGCCGAATCGCAATCCGCGGAGCAGTCGGCGGTAGGAGAAGCGGTCGTCCCAAATGCGAAGCAGGCCGTTTGCGAATGTGTAGTGGCCGTCTACGTCGAGGTGCATGGCAAACCATCCGATGCGGATGATCTCTCTTCGCCGGGAGGACACGGTGTTGTGGTCGGTGGTCATCGTGAGCACTTCCACGACCTCGTACCTGGTGATCAGGCGAGAGACGATCGTGAGCGCCCGTTCGACGCGTTTGCTTCCACGCACGCTGGGCAGGCCGGTGTTGCGCCATTCGATGTCGGGATCGACGAGTGCGCGCACGGCATCGGCGTCCATTTCCTCCAGTGCGATCAGCAGGTCCACCACCCGCGATGTCAGTTGATCGTCGTTCAACAGGTACTCCGGTCGTCTGGAATTGTGTTTTCTCATCGGTGGATTCATGTGGTGACCGTCAGGCAGGGACTGTTGCTCCGCGAAACGCACAGGAGCATCTTGCCGGCGGCGCGCTCGGCTGAGCTCAACGAATTGTCACGATGATCGACGTCGCCGTCGCTGACGTGGACCATGCAGGTGCCGCAGAAGCCCTGACGACATGAATAGGGGGCTTTCGGGTTCACACGCAGGACCGCGTCCAGTGCGGTCTGGTCGGCGGCGACATCGATGACCTGACCGGTGCGAGCCAGTTGGATGCGGAAGGGTCGTCCATCGACGACCGGTGCGGCGGAGAAGCGTTCGGCGTGCACTTCCACACCGGGCTCGTTGCGCACACAAGCTGTGATCAGGTCCATCATCGGGACCGGACCGCAACAGTAGATCGCGTCGCCGCTGCGGACATTCGGCGGGAGAAGATCGTTCGCTGCGGGTAGGCCGTATTCGTCGTCGGTGCGGATGGTGACCCGATCACCAAACGGCGACAATTCCTCGAGGAACGGTAGTGTGCGGCGCTCGCGACCGACGTACATCAGCGACCAATCCAGGCCCATGCGCTCCGCCTCGCGGACCATCGGCAGTATCGGTGTGATGCCGATGCCACCCGCCACGAAGTGAACGCGCTTCGCGCGCTCGATTCGCCCGGGTTCGACGAACCCGAACGCGTTGCGTGGACCGCGAACGCCGACGACGGTACCGACTGGCAACTCGTCGTGCACCTCGTTCGATCCGCCGCCACCATCAGGAATCCGGCGTACCGCGATCCGGTAGCAGCGTCGATCGGCGGGATCGCCGCACAGCGAGTACTGACGTATCCGTCCCGAGGGCAGGTACAGGTCGAGGTGTGCCCCGGGATACCACCGTTCGAGGTCGCTGCCGTCAGGTGCTCGCAGTTCGAGACTGACCACGTCGTTGTCGGTGGCCACCGTCGTGCGCTCCGACACCGTGAGCGTTGTCTTGTACTCGTCGATCCGGTTTTCCGGTGGCTCGTCGCGATGAATCAAGACCGCCAACTTGACCTGCGTGGAGACCAGGACGTCCAGAATGCGCAGAATCGAGTCGCGGCGCTTGCCGCGACGTAGGTCGACCGGGATCTCGCGGGGGGCCGGCCACCGCTGTGTGAGTTCGGGCGCGTTGGGTGTCATGTGTTGACCCGCTTGGCCGCTGGCGATTGCGCGACGTAGGCGAGGGCCTGGGCGGTGGACCCCACACTGTCGGGGTGAAATCCCGGCACGAACGTCGACACACCGCTCCAGAACCATTTCGATACACCAGGCACCAGTCCGCGGCGTCCGGCGCGGACGAATTCCAGTAGCAATCGTGGATAACCGATGTTCGGCGTGTTGGGGTCGTTGCGACTCAGATACATCGCAGCACGGAGCAACCACCCCAAAAAGATTGGCCACGTGATGATCATGGAGATACAGCGGCGAAAGTAGCCGACTCCGAAGTACGTGGCGACCTCGTGTGCCACGGCACGATGCTCGACCTCTTCGGCCCCATGCCACCGATAGAGGTCAAGCATCTGCGGATCCGCGCCGAATTTCTCCAAGTCCGCGTTCAACGCCCAGTCGCCCACGAACGCGAACATATGCTCCGAAGACGCGCAAATCCCGAGACGCTCGATCAGACGCTGCCGGATGGCCCGCGGATCGGAGTCGTCACCGACGCCCAAAGTTCTACGGAAGAAATACTGCATCTGGCGGTTGAACGGGGCCGGGTCGATCCCGTGCCGTGTGAACACCTGATTCATGACCTCGTCATGCGCCTCTGCGTGCAGCAATTCTTGGCCCATGAAACCGAGCATGTCCTCGCGAAGCTTCTCGTCGTGCACGTCCGGGAGAGCCTGCTCGAAGGCCTGGATCATCATCCGTTCGCCCTCCGGGATGACGAGGTTCATCGAGCCGAGGAGGTATGAGGCGATCGGCTCGTTCGGCAACCACACCAAAGGCGCTTTCTCCCAGTCGAAATCGACTCGCCGCGGACGGATCGCTACCCGGCCGGGCGGTGCGATCGGACGCTGTGTCAGTCCACTCGTAATTCGCATGACCACTCCTCACTCATAAGTACGCAGCAGTACTTATGAATGAGCATGGCGATCTACCCGTGGCTTGTCAACACCGGACTACGAAGGGTCGGACGAGAGATCCAGTACCCGTTCAAGGAAGGACATGATCGGCGCATGAAGATTCATGTACGAATTCGACCCGTCAACCACCTGGCGGTAGAACAACTCGTTGCAACCGCCGATCGCCGCGAGAAACACTTCACGCCCCGGGGCTTCTGAAGACTTGGACGAGTAGCCGACGAGCAATGCATCGGCGAGCAGTTCCACGTACTCGTTGCGCTTCGCCACCCCTGCCGGGCCGGCCACAGGTAGGTCCACCACCCAAGCTCGCACGAACTCCGGTTCGGACGAACACGTCTCGAGATACTTCTCGATTACAGCCGAAAGCTGTTCGTGTAGAGACAAATTGGTGGTCGAGCTTTGTGTCGAGGTGATGTTGGAGACGATCACCTCGATGCCTGCGTCGATCGCTGCGACCAAGCACGCTTCTTTGCTCTCGAACTGCTTGTAGAAAGCTTGGCGAGATACCCTGGCACGCCCGACGACGTCGGCGATCGTGGTCGAGGCGATCCCCTTCTCCGCAGTCGACGAGATCACCGCACGCAGAATGCGATCGCGTTGCGCGTCTTGGACCTCGTCCACAGCCAGTCGGCCGCGGCCACGCGGCAACCCGGGGAGGTCACGATCGAACGATCCAGCCAGCCTGCGCATACCGAAATCGTAGCCCGCCTGGCGCCATCGGTTCTCTCGCTCACCACGTCTGTGGACCAACAGCCATGCGAGTGGACCGATGTCGAGTGGAATTGCCCCCGAGGTGCTCTGAGGCAATCTCCCATCGCGACACGGTTGCGTCCAGTTCGTCGTTTCTCCGTGGTGGGGCTGCTCCCTGTGACGAGTCCAGCCGTGGTGCGGCGGAGGGCATCGAAAAGCCTCCTGCATCGACGAAGGCCGTCCGCTGTATTGCATGGTCGTGGAGTGTTGCCTCGTGGAGTGTGAGCACGGGTGTGACACAAGCGTTCAGGCCGTCGAAGACCTCGACCCAGGCGTCGCGATCGTGTGTGGCGAAGGTTCTGCCGAAGCGTTCGGACAAGTCGTCCCAGTTCGATTGGTCCCAGCGATTCGGCAACGAGGCGGGATCCAATCCGAGTCCGAACACGAAGCGGTCGTAGTACACGTCTTCGAGGGCCCCTACCGCCATGTACCTGTGGTCTGCGCACTCGTACGCGCGGTAGAACGGGGCAGATCCGTCGAGGAGGTTGGTTCCACGACGGGCTGACCAGCGGCCGGCATGCTGCCACGATCGGACGAGCGCAGTCAACGAACTGGCGCCGTCGACCATCGCTGTATCCACCACCTGGCCTCGGCCAGTGCGTTCTCTTTCGTGCAGCGCGGCAAGTACTCCTACGAGCAGGAACATCGATCCGCCGCCGAAGTTCCCGACGTAGTTCAGCGGCGGTGACGGCGGCCCGGAAGCCGGTCCGAGCTGTTCGAGCGCGCCCGAAAGCGCAAGGTAGTTCAGGTCGTGCCCGGCTTCTCGGGCCATCGGTCCCTTCTGGCCCCAGCCACTCATTCGGCCGTAGATCAGCCCCGGATTGCCCTGCAGGCAGATCTCGGAGCCCAGGCCGAGCTTCTCCATCGTGCCGGGCCGAGAGCCCTCCATCAGGACGTCCGCTCGGCCGATCAGCCTGCGCACCTTGGCGAGATCTTCGGTCTTGGTCAGATCTGCAGTGATTTCGGTCCGCCCTCGGAGCATCCCCGCATTCGCATCGTCGATTCCGTCATCTGCTCCCATCGAGATGGGGCGCACGATGCGCACGACATCGGCGCCAAGATCTGCCAACATCAGACCGGCGTGCAGTAGCGGCCCTATGGCCTCCATTTCAATGACCCGGATACCCGACAGCGGCCCGCCGTGCACTCCGCCGGTGGCTTCGTCCTGCATGATCACCCTCGCGCGGTCGGAGTCGGGACCGACTCGGAGCGTGCCGGCTCGGTACGAAAATCTGACGGGTCGACTCGGTAGGTCATGGCCCAGTAGTCGTTGATCCGCCACGGAAGGACCGACACGACGCGACCGTCCGGGTTTCGGTACCAGTTCTCCATTGCCGGATGGGTCCAGACCATCTGTGCGTGCTGTCGGTCGACGGCCTCGTTGTATCGATCGTTGACCTCGGCCCGGCACTCCATCGCGCCGAGGTTTTCCGATTGCATCAACTTCAAGGCATCCATGATGTAGCGGACCTGACATTCCAGGATCGTGATGAAGCTCCCCCCATGTCCCAGGCCGGTGTTCGGTCCGGTCATGACGAAGAAATTGGGGAAGTCAGGAACTGTGATCCCCAGGTAGGCGCGCGCGTCGTGCTCGCCCCAGATTTCTCCGGTGGACCGGCCGGATCGACCGACGATGTCCATCGGGTAAAGAACGCGCACACTGTGGAAACCCGTCGCCATGACAATGACGTCCAGCTGGTGCTCGACGCCGTTCGTGTCGACGAGTCCAGAAGGTGTCAGGGCGTCGACTCCGTGGGGCACCAGTGTGACGTCGGGCTTACGAAGCATCGTGAACCAGCCATTGTCCAGCAGCATTCGCTTACCAAAGGGCGGATAGTCCGGAAGAGATGCCTCGATCAGATCTGTTCGATCACCCAGCTGATCGCGGAGATAGCGTTCGTAGAACTTGCGATGACCATGGTTGGTCGCATTGATCGAGGCGCTCGGCTCTGGCCAGTCGGGGTCGACCTGGAGGGACGAGTACACCTTGTCGTTGAAGATCCACGACAGACGCGCCCGGTACCACTCGCGATAGCCTGGGATGTTGTCCATCAGCCAGTGGACGCCGTCGTCGATGGTCGTGAAGTAGTCGTCGTTCGGTGCGATCCACTGTGGTGAGCGCTGGAAGATCGTCAGCGATCCGACACGATCCGCGATGGCCGGGCCGATCTGCATAGCACTGGCTCCGGTACCGACGATGCCCACTCGCTTTCCGCGGAGCGACTCGGGATCGTCGAGCTCGCTCGGCCACTCGGCGGAGTGGAAGAGGCGACCACGGAAGGTCTCGATTCCCGGTAGATGCGGGATCTTCGGACGATTGAGCAGACCGACCGCGCTGATCAGGATGGGAGCCTCGAGGGTCTCCGACGCCTCACCTGGTCGCTGGACGGACACACGCCAACTCTGTTTCGACTCCTCGAACTCGGCGCGCGTCACCTCATGACGGAAGCGGACATTGCGCCGGATGTCGTTGGCCTCCGCAAAGTCCTCGAGATATCCCTGAACCTCGTCGCGCTTGCCGAAGTGGGTCGACCAGTTACGAGGGAACGACGAGATCGAGTAAAGGTGGCTCGGTGTATCAACTCCGGCGCCCGGATAGCGGTTCTCCCACCATGATCCGCCGACGTCGTCGTTCTTCTCCAGGATCACGTGAGGGATCCCAGCGCGGCTGAGCTCGACGGAGGCCAGCATCCCCGCGATGCCGGCGCCGATCACGATGGCGTGGAGTCGCTCGTCGCACTTGGCGGTGGCAGGCTTGATCTGCGGACCATTGACTATCTCCGCCATCATCGGCGCGAAGTCCGGCGGTACGGTCTCGCTGCAGGTGAAGTTGAGGATTCGCTCTACTTCCGAGCTGTCCAGCGTCCGCCGGGACGGCTCGTCCAGCGTCCACCAGCGTTCCACTGCGTCGATCAACGCGCTCCGGATTTCGGACTGAACCTCCTCCGGAAGTCCTCCCGTGGAATTGTCATCCATGCCCCGACTGCGCGTGGGTTGATAGCGGGGTGCCACCCACCGCTCATCGGCGGTCAGCTCCAGCAACACGGCGAGCATGGTCGGAACATTGCCCCGTAACACCGCCGAACGCAGGTGGTCACGGTCCAGGTCAGTGACGATAGTCATGCCATGCAGGCTAACAGCCGTTAGCGACACAACCAAGTGCGATCTTAATATTCCGGTTATTGCTTGAAAACTTCGCTTGACCCGCGAGGATGCCGATGACAGTATGAGCCACATCATACTAACCGCGGTAAGCATTCAGGAAGTTGAGGAACCATGGATCTGTCGACAAGTGTCGAATCGGATGCCACTGATATGCGACGGAGTTCAGGTCCGCTTGTCCGATCCCTCACAGCGACCCAGTCGTCACCGCTAGGGCGAGCGACGTTAGGCGACCAGCTACGCCGCCACTCGCAGAGTCGATACTCGAAGCCGGCGATCGTGTCGTATGCCCCAGGTGGTCGACGCACCGTGACCACCTACGGTGCGCTCAATCAGGATGCCAACCGGGCATCCCACATGTTCCTCGGACTCGGTGTTTCCCGCGGTGACCGGGTCGCCGTGATGGCCCGCAATCGCGTGGAGTCGATAGTCGCCTACTACGGTGCTCTCAAAATAGGGGCGGTGTACTCCGGCATCAATGTCCTTTTCGGACCGAACGAAGTGGCTCAACAGATCGGGCACCTCGAGCCCGCGGTTGTGGTCGTGGCCGCGGAATTCCTGCCGGTACTGGAAGAAGCGCTGGCTGGACTCGGTACCCGCCCCGAAATCGTTGTTCTCGACAGCACGGACGAGTTCGGCGGCCACTGCTTCGATCAACTCCTCGAGTCCTCGTCGCCGACAGAGCCGGATTGTGATGTGGACGAGCACGATCTCGCAATGATCGTGTACACCAGTGGAACCGAGGCGGCTCCGAAGGGCGTCATGCTGCCGCATCGCAACTACCTGGTCTCCACCGCACCCGCGTACACATGGGGACTGCGATGCCTGGACGATGACGTCTGGCTCTACGTCATGCCATTCCACACTATTGCCGGAATCGGCTCCCTGACCTCGCTCCTGCTATTGGGAGCGACGCTCGTGCTCCCGGCCAGCCTCGCGCCTGCCGACGCTTTGCACATGATCAAAACGGAGCAGATCACCGTCCTGGCTCAAACCCCGACCTTCTTCATCTCGCTCGCAGATCATCCTGACTTCGGTCCTGAGACTGTCGGGACCATCCAGCGCTGCCTGACCTACGGAGGTCAGGTCTCGCCGCGAACGGTGGACGCATGGCACCACGCGGCGCCCGCATCGGTGTGGGGCACCTACTGGGGTCAGTCCGAGTTGACGCAGTTGGGCTCCGTCGGCTGGTTCAAGCGACTCGAGGACATTCCCGATCAGGATCCGACCTGGATCGGCAAGCCTGTAGGCCATCTCGAGGTCAAGGTGGTCGATGCCGACGGAAATGAAGCAGAGCGAGGTGAACTCCTCTGTCGCACGCCGTCGGTGATGCTGGGTTACTACAAGGATCCCGAGAAAACCGCAGCTGTCCTCGAGGGTGGTTGGGTCCACACCGGCGACATCGTACGTCGCGACTCCGAGGGCAACATGTTCTTCCTCGATCGCAGCAAGGACATGATCAAGACGGGCGGCTACAACGTGTCCTCGCAGGAGGTCGAGCGCGTACTACAAGCCCACCCCGAGGTGTCGCGCGCCGCCGTCGTGGGACTTCCGGACGAATACTGGTCCGAGGCGGTCACCGGCTTCGTCATCGTCGTAGACGGCAGCGATCTCACCGGCCAGGAGTTGCGAGACCACTGCAAGGCCGCGCTCGCAGGCTATAAGGTTCCAAAGGCGATCACGATTGTGGATGAGCTGCCCACAGACCCTCAGGGGAAGCTGCTCAAGAGAGAACTACGCCGCCTGTATGCAAAGGACTGAAACGCTGAACATCGATCCTGCCAGCAGCGCGACACCCGGATCCGGTCGACCACGGCTTGAAGGTCTTCCAAGCAGACGTGACGACATACTGGCCGCGGCGGCCGAATACTTCGCTGATCAGGGCTACCACTCGGCAGGCATGCGTGGCATCGCAGATTCGGTAGGAATCAAGGGCGCGAGCCTCTACAACCACTTCAGCTCGAAAGAGGAGATCCTCTACGCGATCGCGCTCAAGATGACCAGGGACCCGGTCGAGGAGCATCTACTTGTCCTCGACGAGACTGGAACACCGGCCGAGCGACTCACCTCGCTGATCGATGTTCATCTACGGTATTTAGCGATGAACAGGGTCGAGCATCTGGTCAGCCTTCGAGAGATCTCGGCGCTTACCGACGAACACCGTCTGAGGGTGCTCGAGTACCGCAAGTACTACCAGAGGCGTGTGCGCGATGTGATTGCTGCCGGGGTCCGCGCCGGAGAGTTCGAGATCGCCGACCCACAGCGTGCGGCTGTTGCGGTGCTCGACCTCATGAATGGTGTGAGCTGGTGGCTCCGGGACGACCACGATATCGAGGCGCTGGTGGCAACCTACGTGGACTACATCGTCGTCGGAATTCTCCGTCACCGTCCCGGAACGCAAAGTGGTACCGGCGGTACGTCCAGCCGACGGTGACGCCCGTTCAGCCCGAAAACAGGTGATCCCCCTCCACCCGACGTGGAGGGGGATCACCTGTTTTCGGGCTCGATCAGAGTGCCCGCCGCAACAAAGGAACCAACGCGTCAGGATTCGCGATGGGGTTCGGGTTGGTCCCGCACCAGATGTCCTTGAACGTGTACGTAGCCAGGCTGGGGAGGTCGTTGTCGGTCAGCCCGACCTCTCCCAGCGATCTCGGCATGCCGAGTCGCCGGATCAGCGAGTCCGCCAACTCGTGTGCCGGCGTTTGCGGCGCACCCAAGGACGAACTGATCAGCGCCTGGCGATGCTCGTTGACCTCGCGGTTGTACTCAAGCGCGAAAGGCGCCATGACGCAGGAGGTGTACCCGTGTGGGACGTTGAACGAACCGCCGAGTGCATGCCCGACGGCATGGCTGACGCCCATGTCGAGGCCTGCGACGATCGCGACCATTGACGACCACGCACCGACCTGGCACATCAGACGGGCATCCACGTCGTCGGTGTCTTCCTTCACTCGGACGAGTCCCTCGGAGAGCAGTCGTATGGCATTCATCGCCATCCCGTCGTAGTACCCGTTCGATTCGAGCGAGCCCAAGGTCTCGAAGGCGTGGTCCAGTGCGCGAACCCCGGTCGACAGCCACAGCCACTCCGGCGTGTGCAGCGTGAGTGCAGGATCGAGGATGACAGCCTTCGGGGTCATCGCCGGATGCAAGTAACCCTCTTTGACGTTGCTCTTCTCATCCGTCGACCCGGCCAACGCGTTGAACTCACCTCCCGCCAGGGTCGTGGGCGCCACCACTACCGGGATCTTCGGGGCGGAGAAGGTGGGGGCGGTCACCGATGTGTCGGGATTGACCTGCAGGTGGTAGGCGTCCATTTGCGATGCCTCGCGAACTCCGTGCTCCAGAGTGATTGCAAGGATCTTCGCCAGGTCCGTCGCCGATCCGCCGCCCACGCACAACAGCATGTCCGGATCGGCGTCGGCAGCAACTCGGGTGGCAGCAATGACGTCTTCGCGCGGTACGTGGGGTCGAACCGCATCGAACAGTCCCACGAATCGATCACCCAGTGCCTCGATCACCCGAGCGATCTCGTCTGTCTGCGAGTTGAGCGTCCCGCTACATACGACGAAGACGCGGTTCGCCCCGAGCAATTCTGCTTCCTGGGCTGCGGCCTCCGCGACCGGAGCGCCAATGCGGACTCTCTCCATGGACGGCAGAGAGACAAGTGATGACTGCACGGCAATACCATCTTTCTTTCTTGATCCTCAATCCACCACGACGTCGTCAAGAGCGCTCAGCTCTCCCTCGGTCTGTTCGGGAGTGGGATAGAGCGTGGATCCGGCGCTGGGAAATGTCTCGCACCCCGTCGCAGGCTAACAATGGTTACCCTATAGGAGATCTGTGGCGCACGCCACAATCGATTGTGTGCTTGGCTGGCGAAACCATGGGGCGAGGTGAGTTCATGGGAGACATTGCAGGCTTGATCTGCATCTATCTATCAATCCCCACGGCTTAGATGAAGAGCGCTGTTGCATCTCCAGTGCCAGACAAGGATCGGTTACGGTGGATTCGATCCGCAAATTATCGAACTGCCTAACGGCCGATTGTCTGTTTCTGGAACCAATTGCGTGATGGCGCGAGGGTTGAGTACTGGGATGATGTAGCCATCACTGACACTCTGGTGACGGACGCCGAATCCAGTGCGGCACCCTTCCCAACACTCAGGTGCATGGTGTCGACGGCGCGACATGCATCGACTTCGCCGTGGAGAAGCGCCTCGAACTTTCCTTGGTCGGAACAGCGGCACTGAGGTGAACAATTATCGCGAGGCGTGCCGCGGGTCGATCCGGCTGCAAAGGGACTTGGCATATCGGGGACGAAGGTTTCTTCTTCCGAGATTCACTCCGCCGAAGCTGACCATTGCAGTCGGTCCGGCAAAGTTAGTCGAGACCCTCGGCTTCTGCTGGGGCTTCGAGACTGGGCATACCCACGGTAAATCCGCTGCTGTCGCACGACGCGAACTGTTTCTTCGACTGGATGGACCGTCAGCTAGAGGACATGATTTTCGGGGTTCGATTACGTGCGTATCGAAAGGAGGTGCTGCGTTGTCTGCGTGAGCAAGGGGGCACCGAAGAGCAGAGCACGATGATGTTGCGTCACTTCGGTTCTAAGAGCGCGGTGCCACATCGGCAACCGCCCTTCTGCTTGCCGCGCCACACTCGCCGGAGGCCCTGGTCGTGTCACTCGCCCTCGATCAATGGATCTTCCAGTTCGAGAAGCGCGACCTCGTCCGGATGCAAGTTTTCGTTCGGATCCACGGATCGGGTCAACCGGTCGTTTGGACCCAATTCGTCTGGCGCCTGGATGATCTGAAGACCTTGTGCCAAGATCTCGACTCGTCCACGGTTCTCGTTGCTCGTGAGATCTGCTGCGAAAGCAGCAGCTACGGCGTCGCGTGCCAGAGCCTCCGCCAGGTCCCAATCATGGATGTAATCCTCGACCGAAAGGTTCGCTTCTCGCCGGCTCAGCGCGGCCGAAGTGCATCCTTGAAAGTAGAGAGCGACCAACTCCTGAGCGCCGTCCCACTCCGCCTCCAGGCCGAGGGCTACCGTGTTCCCCCGCAACGCGGATCGAAGGTCGAGCGCGTCAGCTGCTCTCATCGGGGGTGACGCGCGCACCTTGCTCGCGTACTCCTCGAACCCGATCGCGGCGACAGTCCCGACGACATCGATTACTGCGGGCCAATTCGGCCCCAGATGGCTGGCGAGGTCGACGTCCGTGATGGTTGTCGACTCGATGTGTCGGACAAGCGAATCGAGCGAACGATCTGCGTCGTCGTAGAGTCCATCTCGTTGCGCCTGACGAAGCCACTCCGCTTCTGCGACTATCGCATCTCCGGGAATCGAACCGGCGTTCTCGAAAGCTTCATCAATGGATAGCTCAGTACCGACAGCGACTTGGGGCCCCCAAGCCGCTCCGTTGACTCGCAAGAGCTCCGCAGCAGTCTGTACCACGTTCGTCAAACGAACCGACGCGTCAGAAGAGCGACGCAACGCAGCTACATCGGGCCTCGACGGGATGGGTTCACACGCTGGATTGTGCCGTCCACGTTCCGCTTTCGTGATGGTCTCTTCGACGTTCGCAGAGGATGGGCGTGCAGCGAAGATCTTCGATACACCGATAGCACCAGCAGTAGCCACAGCGATGATCAATCCCGCTGCAACGAATTTCGCCCTCCGGGTCGCTACCGCATGCATGCTCTTGATTCCCCTTCGGTGTGCCCCGGGACGATGCGAGCGAAATATCGGATTCTATCGCGAACGCTATCGGGCTCGTGGGACTTCAGTGTTCGGTCAAGCGCAAGATTGTTGCGGGGATCGTGGCGCCATAGGGACTAGGTGCCTTGAAAGGGTTGTGAGACGACTTCGACGATCGCACAGTCGGGACGGGCGCGCCGGGCTCTCGTCCTTGCTGTATGCAGTCGAAGCCAAGAAATGTCGGGGGACGTAATGGGGGGGAGCTGCTGTGGGCCGACGGTGATGTTTTGGTAGCCCCATGGCCACAACATCGAGTAGATCGTGTTCGGTGCCGATCGAAATCCTTGCGGTTGTCACTCTGATGACCGCAAGCAATTCGGAGTACACCTCCTTTCCTCGTCCTGGCGTCAATGATCGTCGGGATGCATCCGAAACGATCGAGCGGCGATGGCACGCCGCGAGGCGATCTGGAAGAGCTCACCGTCACCGCACGACGCATCGAGGACGAGGTATCGGCGGCACGCGGGTCGACGAGCGCAACGGCAGGGGCATTCGCGAAGAACTGGCCGACGGTAGCGCCCAGTGGGTTCGGACGTAGTCAGGCGCTGACAGGATCCAGGAGGCCGGTAAGCCGTCCGGCAATCAGTGCTTCGGACTCTGCGACAATACGTTCCACCAATTCACCCACAGTGGGGACGTCGTGAATCAGTCCTTGCACAGTCCCCGCCGTCCAGATGCCAGCCTCCGGGTCGCCGCTGTCGAACACCGCTCTGCCCCGCGCACCGGCAACAAGATGTCGAACGTCTTGGAATTTGCCACCACTGGAGAGGATTTCGACCACTTCATGGCTGATGCTGTTGCGTGCTACGCGAGCGGTATTGCGCAGTGACCTGAAAATCAGCTCGGTGTCCACCTCGGAGGCAGCAACTATCGCCTCTTTGATGTTGCGGTGAATCGGGGACTCCTCGGTACACATGAACCGAGTGCCCATGTTGATGCCGTCGGCGCCAAGCGCCAGGGCGGCCACTAATCCCCGCGCATCGGCAAATCCACCGGACGCGATCATGGGAATGCTGATCCGCTCTGCTGCTGCAGCGATGAGAACGAGACCAGGTACGTCGTCTTCCCCTGGATGCCCGGCGCATTCGAACCCGTCGATGCTGATGCCGTCGACGCCGAGGGCCTGGGCTTTGACCGCGTGGCGGACGCTGGTGCACTTGTGGAGAACCTTGATGCCGGCGGCGTGAAAGTGCGGCAGATGGGGCGCGGGAGAAGAGCCGGCTGTCTCGACGACTTTCACTCCGCAGTCGATGATCACGTTGCGATACTCATCGTAGGGCGGGGGCGTGATCGTGGGGAGGACTGTGAGATTGACTCCGAACGGTTGGTCGGTGAGCTCGCGCGTGCGGGAAATTTCTCGGGCAAGATCGTCAGGCGTCGGCTGTGTCAGAGCAGTGAGCATGCCGAGCGCGCCGGCGTTTGCAACTGCCGCTACGAGTTCTGCTCTCCCCACCCACTGCATGCCGCCCTGGACGATGGGGTGACGAACTCCGAACGTCTCGGTAAATGCGGTTGTCAGCACTGGACATCTCCTCGATGATGCATGGATATCGGTTTGTCAGTTACGTTGTTGCCAAGCCATTTTCGGCCAGAGTGACGCATTCAGCCCATCGACGACGCCCACTCGTTCAAGGCCGGGACCTGCGAGGGATCAGTTCGTGCCATCGGCGGTTCGGCGCGATAGGGCATGGCAGGCGTCAAATATTGCTCGCCACGTTCGTTGGTGCCGGGGATGAAGGTACGGTTCGCAATCACATCGTCGGCGCAGATTACCTGGTCGTAGTCACGCACAAGCGCGGCAACCACTCCGGCTGCGGTGAGATGCTCTACCGCCTCAGCGGCGCTGCGGTGGCACAGCTGCTTCTCGATCGTGGCGACGAGGACTGCACGGTTTTCCACGCGCAGTGTGTTGGTAGAGAACCGCGGGTCGTCGGCCAACTCTGGTAAGTCGATCGCCTTGCACAGTTCGATCCAGGCTCGCGGTTGGTAGCCGCTGATCACCAGCTCGCCATCGACGGCACGAAAGACGTCTGCGGCAGGTGCGACGCTAGGTTGTCCGTTCCCTTTGCGGCTCATAGCCTTTCCAGACACTTGCCACTCGATCCAGTTGGCGGTCTGCAAGTGGATTGCGACGTCGAGCAGGGAAACTCGGACGGAGGAGCCCTTGCCGGTGCGATCGCGCCGCAGTAGCGCTGCCAGTACCGCTTGGGCGACGACGTAGCTCGTTGCATGATCTATGACCGGTGCGCCCACACGCTGTGGCGGGCCATCCGCCTCACCCGTCACCGACATCAGTCCGCTCTCTGCTTGCGCAGCGATGTCGAGCCCGGCGCGGGTAGCGGACGGGCCTTCCGCCCCGTACCCGCTCACCGAGACGGCGATGATTTCCGGTCGCAGGCGTTGGAGTTCGGCAGAGGAGAATCCCAATCGATCGAGGGTTCCCGGGCGAAGATTGTGCAGCAAGATGTCGCTCGATGCGATCAGATCCCGAGCTCGCTGCAGATCGGCGGAGTCTTTGAGGTCGAGGCAGATTGAACGCTTTCCACGGTTGTACCCGTAGAAGATGCCGCGCGCGTAGTCGGCGTCGATTTGTCGGGCCGGTTCACCACCTGGAGGCTCGAGCTTGATGACCTCGGCGCCGAGATCGGACAACTGCTGCCCGGCGCTGGGTATTGCGATCAGTTGACCGATCTCCACTACTCGGACACCTGCCAACGGCAGGTCTACTTGGTCGGTCATCGAATGATCTCCACATGAGGCGAAGTGACATCCTCAGCGGGCTCCAGGCAGCGCGCCAACAAGATGCCTTCGGTGTGGTTGCAGGGGTTCAGTCGGTTTCTGTCGCCTTCTACTCCCCCGATTCGGATCGTCACGGTTCCATCGTCATTGCGCTCGAAGTGTGCGTCGTTGAGGTTGACGGTGTGGTCGCGGTACTCGAAGGACTCGAACCAGTGGTTGTACAGCATCACTCCGAAGTAGGTGCAGTCGGGGATGGTGAACGTAATGTCTACGGCAGTAGCGTCTTTCAGTGACCACCAGCCGGCAACGTATTGGTTGGAGCTGGTGCCGTAGAAGTCTCCCCACCCTCGCTGCTCCGAGGTCACGCGAATCTCGTTGGGAGACTGACTGAGTGTTTCGATGAGCTGAAGACTGCGTCGAAGGCTCACGTCCATGCCACGAGCAAGTCTCGTGAGGCGCTGGGCCAGCCACGCCGTGTCGAGATCGGGGCGTGCACCAGGCGGCGGACCGAGGCGCTCGATGTGGAGAACGGGATCGATCTCCGCCTTACGCGTCTTGTGATACACACGCACTACTACGTCGAAGCAGCGCTCATCCAGCCGAATGCCGCTGCGCCCCTCAAGTTCTTGTGCGACGAAGATCTCGAAGTTGCCGTCCGCATCACACACCTTGTCGTCGATGACGATGTTGTCGGCGACCCTGTCGGTCCCAGACGCGCCCACACGATTGGCGAGGACGGCGACGTAGGGCACTGTGCCACGGTTACCGTGAATGCGATATGTCTCGTTGGGGTCGATCATCGCAGTCCAGTAGTCGACGTCGATGCCGTCTCCCCAGAACTTTCGCATCGGTGACATCAGGGTGAAGAGTTCAGGCCGGAGTACGTCTTGGCGCTCGATGTTCATCTCGGCGAGGTATCCGAACAGACGAAGTGCGTGCCGTACGCCTTCGGCGCTGTCCAGCGGCGATCCTGTGGCGGCAGCTGTCGAACCGAATGTCGCAAGACTGTCGGTGACTGCAGACCAAGCCTCGGTGAGCTGCCGGCGATCGTGCTGGGACTCGGATTGTGTTGACTGGTCAGCGAGTTGTGTCATCGTTTCTTCTCTTTCGTAGTAGACGAACTGGATTGTGTGTGGGGGCGTTGGTCAGCAGAGGGGGTCGAAGGGGACGTCTGCGTCGGACTTGCCCGAGGTCTGGTTGTTCACCCATGCGACGTTCTGGGTCCATCGGTCGGCTGAAATCTCGACCGGCCAGAGGGCCTTCTGCGAAGCCCACACCTGGTTGGCTTTGTCAGCAGGAACATTCATTCGCTCGGTGAGAAGTTGAGCTCCTGCTTGCTCGTTCGCAGGATCGGCTATCCACCCTGCTGCGGCCTCGAGCGCCGCACACACGGGGGCGGCAGCATCGGATTCAGCGAATGTGGCTGTCGTGACGAGCACAGTGCCCAGGCCGTATGAACTCACGCCGTCAGAGCCCACCGGGTCTACTTCTGTAATCGCCGTCATCGGTATTCCTTGAGCGTCGAATACGGCCTGGCTGGCAGCGGTGAGAACGGCGGCATCTATGTCGCCCTTTCGTGCGAGTGGTATCTGACTCGCGGTAGGTGCCGCTGCGATGAATTGCACCGTGGATGCGTCGATGTTTCGTTCTGCGAGAAGCTGATTGACGAATTGCTCGGCCGCGCCGCCACGTGACGGTATGGCGATCCGCTTGCCGGGCAAATCCTCGATGGTGGTGATGCCGCTGTCTTTCGTCACGGCGATGGCAAGATCGATCGACCCGTACGGGGACAGTGGCCGCAGACTCTGCCCTTGCTCTATGGCCGGCACGACGGTTCCGGGTGCACCGACCGCGAGATCGGTTGTGCCGCCGATGAGACCGCTGATGAGTTCGGGCCCGTTCTTTCCGTCGATGAGCTCGACGTGGAGGCCTTCCTTGTCGAACATTCCTTGTTGGACAGCGACGTAGACAGGCAGGGACAAAGCACTCGCAGGGTAGACCCCGATGGCGACGCTACCGTCGTTCGGACGCCCTCCCCCTCCACACGCGGAAAGCAGTAGGGCCGCTGCAATGACTGTGCCGACAAAAGGTCGAAGTTTCATGGGATTCCTGTTCCTTGATGGCTGGGCGCATCAGAAATCAAGCTGAGTTGGGTGGGCGCATCAGAAATCAATCTGAGTTGGCTGGCCGCACATCAGTGGTCGAGCTGACCACGTAGCCGGTTGAAGATTTCGATGTATCGAGGTTCGGCGGTGAGGGTTTCGAGTTCGCGGGGGCGCTCGATGTCAATGCTGACGTCGTCGATCACCCGGCCGGCCCCGAGCAGCAGAACGCGGTCGGAGAGACAGATGGCTTCGCCGAGGTCGTGGGTTACGAAGATGACCGTCCGGCCTACCTGGGATTGCCAAAGCTCGAGGAATTCTCGCTGTACTTCGACTCGGGTCTGCGCATCGAGGGCGGCAAACGGTTCGTCCATCAACAAGATGTCCGGATCCAGAGCCCACGTTCGGGCCAACGCGACACGCTGGCGCATCCCTTGGGAGAGTTGCCAAGTCCACAGCCGTGACGCCTCGGACATTTGAACGGCCGCAAGCCAGCGCGCGGATTGAGTTCGTCTCTCCGCCTTGGGTACTCCCCTCAATTCGAGACCGTACTCCACGTTCTTCTGCGCTGTTCGCCACGGGAACAGCGCATCTCGGGCCATCATGAAGCCCATCCGAGTACGAGCGTCGAATGGCGTTGTGCCGAGGACCTCGGTCTTCCCTTCTGTTGCGTCTACCAATCCAGCGAGCGCGTTGAGCAGGGTGGTCTTGCCGCAACCACTCCTGCCGACCAGGCTCACGAACTGTCCGCGAGGGATTGTGAGGTCGAGATTATCGACCACAGTTTTCGCCGACCCGTCGGGCGAGGGGAAGGATATCGTCAGTCCGTCGAGTTGGACTGCGGGTTTAATCACGTTGGTATCCATGATGATTCCTGTCATCGTCGAGCCGGTGGCTGCCACCGAAGGAGGTAGCGCTCGGCGAAGTTCATGGCCTGGTTGAGGACGACTGCGACGATTGCGAGAAGTATGAGGATCGCGTAGACCGCTTCCATCCGGAACTGGGCCGAGTAGATCGACACAAGCTGGCCCAGCCCGTCCCGTGACGAGATCAGTTCCGAACCCACGACGCCAAGCAGTGAATAGATCAGCCCCAACCGAAGACCGGCAAAAATGCCAGGTGTCGCGACGGGGAGGAGAATGTGCCAGAACACCTGTGTCTTACTGGCATTCAGGACAGTGGAAAGTCGGAGCCATTCGTCGTCCACTGACTTCACACCGGCTCGTGCACTCGAGCAGACGATGAAGAATACGAGTGTGAACGCGAGAGCGACCTTCGCCGTCATCGTGATCCCGAAGATGACGATAAGCAGAGGTGCCAGCGCAAGACGTGGCATGGCATTCGCCGCATCCAGAAACGGACTCATGATGCGTTCGAGGGTCGGAAGCAGTCCGAGGGAGAGCCCTACCGCCACCCCGACTGCGCTTGCGAGGATCCACGCGATCACGACGGCAGTCATCGTGGCACGCAAGTTCGTCGAAATCTCCCCCGACTGCACTGCTGCGGTGAAGTAGTTCCAGGCTTCGCCTGGCGTTTTGGCCAGAACTGGCTCGATCCAACCTTGCGATGCGACGAGCTGCCACGCTCCGAGTAGGACCAAAAGTAGTGCGGCCTGGGCCAGTCGTACCCCGATGGTGCGTCGTGTACCGGATCGACGCTGTCGAGCGGGCTTCGGCTCAGAGCGTGCCCGCCTCGCGGAACGGGGTGACGTAGCGCCGGATGGCGAACTGGCGGTGATGGTTTCGGTCATTTCGGCGCCTTCTCCGTAGTGCTCACAGGCGGCGATAGGAGCTCGACAAAAGCAGACGGGTGCGTCTGGTCGAAGCTCCCCGGGTTGTTGCTCACTGCGTTCATATGTGAAGCAGATCACGGGATTCTTCTTCCCGTCTACGCCACATTCGAGAGGTATGCCATAGGGTTTACCTATGGCTGACGGGCGCAGAATCGGGCGCGCACGCGGACTTCCATGAGAAGGGAATCCCAATGGACCGGCGTCATCTGGAATACTTTCTCGCCCTTGCTGATCGGGGCAGCATTTCCGCTGCTGCTCGCGGACTGGGGGTCAGCCAGCCGACAATCTCGGAGGCTCTCGCCAGAATGGAGAAAGAGTGCGGCCTGACGCTCGTCCGCCGTGGCTCGCGGGGAGTCACCCTGACCGACGCTGGACGCGATCTCACAGGTCCGGCGGCCCAAGTGCTTCGGGCATACCGGGATTTGGATCACGCTTTGCATCCATTGAACGTCGTGCAGCGGGGTCGGCTGACGGTCGTATGTCCGCGAACATTGGCGCGTGATCCGGCGGCCACGGCCCTCGGTGCGTTCAAAAGCAAGTTTCCCAATGTTGCGGTGACGATGCTCAGCAACGACACCGACGGAATCGGAACGGTGGTCGCCTCGGGTCAGGCTGATATCGGCCTCGGGGTGGACGAGGTGTTCGACGAGGGTGTTGAACGTATCCTTCTCGGCCGGCAACAAATCGTTGCGCTGGTGCCCGCCGCACGAAGTGAAGGCGAGGGGGTAGCGGCGTTGACGGATCTGTTGCGAATCGGATTGATCACCAGCCCGCGTGACGATGTCACTCGGCGACTGTTGGCGGAACGCCTGGGCGAAGGCACTGTGGACGGGGCGGTGGTTGCGGAGACTATCTCTGTGGCTTCGATGATCCCACTTGTACGCGCGGGAGTCGGCGTCGCCTTCCTTCCCGAATCTGTCGCCGATACAGTCGGAGAAGGTGTGGTGCTGTGTCGTACTCGGCCCCCGCTCACTCGTGATATCTGGATGTTCCACGGTTCGACGCCATCGCCTGCGGCACAAGCGTTTATCGAGACGACCAGCCGATTACGTGACGAAGGTGGAATGGGGAACGCCGGATGAGCAACTTCGGAGAGTCCGCGCCCCCGCGAATCGATCCGCGGCAGCTACAAGACTTCCTCGCGGTCGTCGAACACGGCAGTATCACGGCAGCAGCGGCAAACCAGTTCACAGGAACATCGAGCGTCTCTCAATCAATTGCGCGACTCGAAAGACGCGTCGGAGGACGACTTTTCAATCGGGGCCGGGCCGGCGCGACGCTGACTGCGCGCGGACGGAATCTCATTGATCCAGCACGCGAAGCGCTGGCCGCGCTCGACCGATTAGTGGTCGAGCGCGAGTTCTTACTGTCAGCAGTCCCCCACCTCAGTGTTGCCACGACAGCGAGCCTTGCGGACGATCCCACCGCGGTGCTGCTCGGAGCGCTGCGCTCGGAGGTGCCGAATCTGAGAATCACCATCTCGGTTCCGCCGGGGTCATCTGTGGCCGATGCGATTCACCCGGTCATGGCCGGCTCCGCTGACGTGGCAATAATGGAGTCGCCGCCCACCGGCGTTCCCGGGACTCGAATGGTGCGCCTTCCGGACCACAAGTTGCGCCTTGTCTGCCCGCCCGGCACCCCGCTACCGGTGGGCGGGGTATTCATCGGCGAGGACCTCATGCGCATCGGCTTGGTCGTCGCACCGCGGTTTGAAACTTCCGATGTCTATCGCCATCTGCGTTCGATCGAACCGCGAATCGACCACGCCTTCGTGATGAGGTCACAGCATCGCGATGCCTTCGCGGATTTCGCATACGAAGGGATCGGTGCTGTCATCCTCGAACTCTCCAGTGCCGAGCGAGCATCCGAACGGGGCTGCACTGTGGGTGAGATACTCGAACTGCCGCCACGGAAGATCGCAGCCGTGGCAAGGGACGGCCAGAACACGCAGGTCGTCGAACATTTCCTACGGCTGTGTGCCGAGCAATCGGCGCGGAAGCTGTAGGCGGAGTCGATCTCTCTGGGACTTTGCGTATTCGCGGCGGCTGCTCATACGCCGAGAACGATTATTTTGTCTACAGACACAACACTTCTGGGATAGTCCGTTTCCTCGAACAAAGCCGACGGGTCACCCTGCCGTAAATATGTAATACGCGTCACTCCGGATCAACTTCGAAAGGTTGACCTTCATGCGAAAGTCTCTGAAGTATTTCGCGAATGCTGCAGCGACGGTGGCGTTGTGCGCGACACTCGGACTCGCTGGTCCGGCCGGACCGGCCGCCGCCGATACGCCCGGTATTCCGAGCGTCGGGCACGACTGGGCGAGTGCAGGGCCGTACACGCCGAACGTCTCGATCGGGCTGGTGCACACTCTGTACTACCCGCGCCAGCTCGGCGCGCGCGGCGAGAAGCACCCTGTTGTGATCTGGGGGAACGGGACCGGGGTGCTCCCCGGTGCGTACACCTCCTTGTTGCGCCACTACGCCAGCCACGGATTCATCGTGGTCGCCGCCAATACCCCGGCAAGTAACTTCGCCATCACCATGCGGTCGGGAATCGACCTCATCGCGGACAAGGCGGCCAGCCCGTCGAGCGTCTTCTACGGCAAAGTCGACCTGGAACACATTGGTGTGGTGGGGCACTCGCAGGGCGGGTCTGCGGCGATCAATGCTGCGATCGACGACCGCGTCGACACTGCCGTCGCGATCCAGCCAGGCCCGCTCAATGATGTCGACCTCATCGACGAGCCGGTTCTCTATCTGGCCGGCCAGGCCGACGCAATCGTTTGGCCGGCGATCGTGCGGGCGATGTACGAGGACGCCGACCACGTACCGGCCGAGTATCTGGAACTGCGCGGCGCCACGCACTTCGGTACGGCGATCAACGGCGGCGATATGCGCGGGCCGAGCACGGCGTGGCTGCGGTACTGGCTACTCGACGATCCGAACGCCCGCACCGAGTTCTTCGGAGCGAGCTGCGGATACTGCACTGACACCCAGCAGTTCTCCGACTTCGACCGCAACGATCTGGCCCTGCAGATCCCGGGGTGACGGTAAGTCGGGAGTTGTCGAAGACGAACGGCCTGTCCGTTCAGATCGGCGGAATTGAGAAGCTCAAATGACGACGTAGCCATACATCCGTTCGCCCTGAGCCACAGCTCTGGTCGCTAGTTCGGCGAAGGCGGTCAGGAACGGCACTGAGTCCTCCGACGGTTCACTCGTCTCGTCGATTGCCCAGGCCGCCGCAGCGGCGGCGACACCGTCAGCGTTCAATTCCGCTAGTGCATCGCGTAATTCGTCGGTAACCGTGAGCACGAGGGTGTCGCCGTCGTCGCTCATTGCGACGAGTTTCCCGCAGCGTGGACCTTTTGCGACCTCGTCGTAGGGGCGAGCGGTGAGGGCTGCCTCCAGTCGGCCGAGCGCGACAACCGGATCGACGCCTTTCGCCTGCAGAACTGGAGTCCCACCCGCAGCCAACTGAACCCGCGGGCGAGAGGCATCGTTCGCCTCCATCACCGCTGGTTCCAAGTCGACGAGCCCCTCGAGGGCGGAGGTGGCGTGCTCATCCGTGCGCGCGGTGAAGTAGTCGGTGATCGCAGACATGGCGCGATCATCCCACACACGATGCATCCCCACGTCCCGGAGTCCTTCCGCGACTTGACTGATCGCCGTCAGGCGGAACAGGTGTGTGCTTCCTCGATCGCTTTCGCGAAAGCGCGGAGTCGTGGGCTTTCGAGATCGGTACGCCACACGAGGCCCAAAGCAGATTCGGGTAATCCGTTGATCGGTACGAATGTGATGTCCGAGCGCTGGCTGTATGCCGCGGTTGCCGCGCACAGGATGAGGCCGACCTGACTGAATGCGACCTGCGACAGGCCTTCCTGAACGGTGCTCGCCCCGCCCTGCGTGGGAATCGTGGCTCCGCCCGGCGTCGTGCTCGGGGAATTCACACGCTGCCAATAGTCGGGGGCGGGGCCGGTGATGGGTACGAGACAGATCTGCGCCAACTGCTCGGCGTCGATCACGTCCAGTTCACTGAACGGGTGATGGACTGAGACGGCCAGGGTCTGGGGCTGTCGAGAAAAGACGAGCCCGGTTGTCAGCTCGGGCTCATCTACGGGGAGAAGTGCCACTGCCGCATCGATTCGCCCGGCGAGTACATCACTGAACGGATCACCCAGGGGTAATTCTTTGATGGTCACGCAAGTTTGCGGATGTTGTATCTCGAAGCGAGAGACAGCAGCCGCGATCGAATCGTAAATTGCTCCTTGGAAACCCACCCGAAGCGGCGTCGGCATGTTCCGTGCTCTTGACTGAGCGTCCTCGATTACTCCGACAAGCGCACGATGCGCGGGAGCCAACGACGCAAGAAAATCGGCACCGAATTCAGTCAGGTGTACGCGGCGACTGGTGCGCGCCACCAGGCTGGTGCCGATACGGCGCTCCAACCCGCTGATCAGCTGACTGACTCGGCTCTGGGAGATGAACAGTCGTTCGCCGGTGCGACCGAAGTGCAGTTCTTCAGCGAGAACGAGGAAACACTCGATCTCACGCATCGGAGGCTCCGACATTTTCACTCCGACCCTCGACTCATTCGACCACTCCATCATGGCTCATCGATGAATTGAGCTAATGGTTGGATGAGCGATTCGCCGTTGATCCTTGGGCGTGCGGGAGCTTCTCTGGTTACATGCCACATTCCGCGCCCGGGCAGAACAGCCCCGCGCCCACGTCCTCAACCCACGCACACACCATCGAGAACCACTGGGCTGCGGTCGCCCTGATCGCAGCGTCCACCTTCATCGTTGTCGCGGCAGAGATGATGCCGGTCGGGCTACTCACCCCGATCGGTGCTGACCTGGTGGAAAGCGAAGGGACCATCGGGCTCTCCCTGGCCATTACCGGATTGGTGGCAGCGGCCACTGCCCCGTTCGTGCCCATCGTGACCCGGCGCTTCGATCGTCGGTCGACGCTTATCGTTCTGATGCTTGTAGTCGCCGCGGCGAACGCCCTCACGGCTCTCGCACCAAGCTTCGCTGTCCTCGCTGTTGCTCGCGTCCTACTCGGTGTGAGCATGGGCGGAGTCTGGGCACTCGCCGCTAGCCTGGCACCCAAATTGGTGGGTTCCAGATCCGTCGGGTTGGCGACCACGATCATCTTCAGCGGAATCGCGGTTGCCTCAGTTCTCGGTGTCCCTGCGGGGACGTATATCGGAGCAGCGGCCGGGTGGAGCGTGGCATTCTGGACTCTCAGCTGCGCCGCGACGCTGATCGCGCTCGCCATGTTCGCTGTCCTACCCGTGATGCCAGCTGATCAAGCTTTGTCGCTCGGCAGTCTCGTGGTGGCTTTTCGGAACCCGGGAGTCCGGGTCGGAATCGCGATTACCGCGCTCATCGTCACCGCTCATTTCGCGGCGTACACCTATGTGCGTCCGGGGCTGGAGTTCTTCGCAGGATTGCACCCTGCGCAGATCGGCACGATGCTCTTGATCTACGGGGTTCTGGGCGTTGTCGGCAACTTCATAGCCGGGCCATCTGCCACCAAGTCTCCGAAGACTGTGGTCGTCATCCTCAGCGCGGGAGTAGCGATCACCCTTGCCCTGTTCCCGATCTCGGCTACCACCTTGATCACAGCTGCTCTGCTCATGGCGGCTTGGGGCCTCTTCTACGGTGGTGTATCGGTGAGTACTCAAACATGGATCGCACAAGCCGCTCCCGTTCACCGAGAGGCCGCTGCGGCTCTGTGGGTTGCAGTCTTCAATGCAAGCATCGCCCTCGGCGCGTTCGCGGGTGGACGCATTCATGACCACTCCGGTTCCGAAACGGTCTTCTGGATAGCCGCGGGAATCGCCACTCTCGCAATGCTGCTCGCCACATTCCGAAATCCCGTCGTGGCAAAGCATGAACTGACAACCTAGCCGCCTACACAAAACCTTCATAGAGGCAGGACAACAGATATGCGCCAGACACCCGTTTCAACCTTCATGGATGTGACCGAGATGCTCGAACGCTACCGGGACAAATCGCTGTCTCCGGTGGAGGTACTCGAGTCCACCATCGAACGTATCGAGGCGCTCAACCCGACCTTGAATGCAGTGGGACACACTTTCTTCGATGCGGCACGGGCGCAAGCGAAGTCAGCGGAACGCCACTACGCCCGCGGTTCGGATGTCAGCCTTCCGCTCGCCGGTGTTCCCGTTGTGGTGAAAGAGGATGAACCGGTACAAGGCCAACCGTGGACTCAAGGGTCCAAGGTCTATGAGGACTTGATCGCCACCCACACTTCGACTTTCGTGCAGCGGATCGTCGACGCCGGTGCCATCGTCCACGCGCGATCGACGGCACCCGAATTCTCCTCGGCCGCGTTCACACAGTCCGAGTTGTGGGGCGTCACTCGCAATCCGTGGAACACGAAATACTCCTCCGGCGGGTCTTCCGGTGGATCGGCAGTCGCACTTGCCGCCGGTATGACGCACTTGGCTACCGGTTCCGATGTTGCAGGTTCGATCCGAACTCCGTCGTCTCTCAACGGAATTGTCGGGTTCAAGCCACCGCATGGCCGTGTCCCCGTCGATCCGCCCTTCAATCTCGATCGCTACTGCCACTGCGGTCCGATGGCTCGCACCGTAAGTGATTGCCTCACAATGCAGTCGGTCATCGCGGGACCGACTTCCACTGACATTGCCTCGCATGTGCCGGCATCGCCGCTGCCCGGCCTCGCAACGCATTCGTTGACAGGAATGCGTATCGCCGTGATCCCGGCGTTGGGTGACTGGCCGGTTGATCCGGACGTTGCCGCCAACACCGCCAAGTTGGTGGACACCCTCACTGCGCTGGGCGCACGCGCGGAGATCATCGAAGTCGACCTGTCACGCGCTGCAATCATGCGTGCGGCCGCCATTCACTACGATCACGTGTTCGGTGCATCGATCTCCGCCGAAGCGTCCGCGCACCCCGACAAGGTCACGGAGTACGCGAAGGAATTCGCGCGATGGGCACGCCGCACCCGTGGTGACGCGACTTTCCTCGACGGGCTCGCGATCGAAGCCGAACTGTATTCGTCGATCGGATCCCTGTTCGACACGTATGACGCGTTGATCACTCCGGCAGTGGTGACGGAGGCCTTTCTTGCCGGCGACGACTACGTCGGGCACGGAATCAATGTGGCTGGAACAGAATTGGAGTTCAACCTCGAGGCTGTCCCGGCCATCACCTTCAACATCCTGAGCAGCTGCCCGGTGCTGACAATCCCCACCGGTTTCGCTCGGAACGGAATCCCCACCGGTACACAGATAGTCACGCGGCCGTACGACGACCACACGGCCTTTGCGATAGGGCTCGCCCTCGAGAAGGTCCTGCCGTATCCGAATGAGCATCCAGACTGCTTCGCGACCCCGCAGGAATCGCTCGGCGTTTGAGACTTGCTCTGGTGAAGGGTTGACCAGAATGTAGTTAGGTGCCATATTAGTTGCATGGCAGTGGACGGAACCGATCACGACTCACCCACGTTGGATCAGGCGCGGCGGCAGTTGGAGCATTACGGCCTCGGGTCCGATCCGCAGGCGGTGCTGGTTGCGGTGCGGCTGATTTCGGCGGGCGCGCGGCTCGGTCGAGCAACCGAGGTTCACTTCGCGAGGTATGGACTGTCGACCGGCCGTTACCGATTGCTTGCGGATCTGGAAGACCACGACGGGGAGAAATCTCCCTCGCGACTGGCCGCTGATCTCGGCGTCTCGCGAGCCACGGTGACCGGGCTGGTCGACGGCCTCGAGCAGGAGGGTTTGGTCGCTCGGCGTCCGTCGGCCGAGGACGGGCGTGGTGCGGTGGTCGTCCTGACTGCTCGCGGCGCTCAGCGTTTACGTGACATGGCGCCCGAACACTTTGCTCGTCTCGAGGAAATGGTCGACGAGCTCACTGTCGACGAGCGTGCGGTTTTTCTGGACCTGCTCTCGCGGGTCGTTCGCGGTATCGGTGCGCTGACTGCGGAGTAGTCGGCTGGGATTCCAGGCATTCGTGTAGCGATTCGAATCGTCGTCAATTCTCGACAAAGGCTTCTCCCTCCATGCCCAAATAGTTAGCCACCTAATTAAAATCGGAAAGTAGGTCTCCTTCATGTCCGGACTCACCCCGCCGATCCGTCGCGAAAACAAAAGGGAGATAACCGATTCCAATCGACGCGTCCCGGTTGCCGATCGTCGCGCCGCACGACCTTTCACCCTGTGGAGAGAGGTGCTGGTCGCCTACCTTGCCCCTGCGCTGATGGCGGGTGCTGGCGGAGTCGCATCCGGCCAATCGGGCCTCACGATGGCGGCATTTACGTCCATCGCGGGCACGTCGGCAGTGGTGGCGTTGCTGATCGGCTCCTGGCTGCAGCGTCGCGGGAGGTCACGGCCGTGGACCACGGCCCTGCCTCGCATCATGGTGGCGGCAATTCTTGCCGTCGGAGCCGCTGCAATTGCTGGTCTCGTCGGGTGGTTCGCCTCCCGTTGGCTACCAGCTCACACGAGTGTGGTCGACACCGCTCGGCTTGCTCGCCTGCAACTCGATCTACCGATATCTGCCGCTGTCGCTGCCGTCATCGTCAGCTGGCGATGGCGCCGTCAGAATCCCTGACAGACAACACATGTCAAAGATCCCCGGCTTCGCGGGGAAGACCGAAAGGAACACGATGATCGTCATCATGGGAGCGTCCGGAACCACAGGCGGCGCGTTGCTACGCAGTCTCGCATCCTCGGGTGTGCCGAGCCGAGCGTTGTCCCGCGACCCGGACAGGCTGCGCGCCCACCTCGGCGATTTGGCCGACGGTTTGGTCGAAGTAGTGTCGGCCGATGCCGCAGACTCAACTTCGCTACGCACGGCTTTCGAAGGGGCTGAACAACTTTTCCTGCCATGGCCAACGGACTCGAACAGGTCGAGCTCGAAACGCGTGTGATCGACATCGCCGCCGAGAGCGGCGTCGAACACATCGTCAAGATCTCCGATCCCGCCGCCGCGACCGACTCCCCCATCGCTCTCTCCCGTGGCCACCATGCCGTCGGCGAACACCTGCGCGCATCCGGGATCCGCCACACTCTGCTCCGCCCCTATGCGTTCATGCAGAATCTGTTGCTCCTGGCTCCGGCGGTGGCTGCGCAAGGGGTGATTCTGGGCGCGATGCGGGACGCGCCGTGCAACTGGATCGACTGCCGAGATATCGGTGACGTCGCCGCGGCCGTGCTCACACGCGCCGACCTCGCCGGCGGTACCTACGTCCTGACGGGTAGCGAGGCAGTCGGCTACGGCGGCATCGCCGATTCTCTGACCCGCATGCTCGATCGCCCCGTCCAATATATCGACCTGCCACCGCACGAACTGCGGCAAAACCTCGTCGATCATGCCCACATGCCGCCGTGGCTGGCCGAGCACATTCTGGAGATCCAGCAACTTGCCGTCTCGCGCCCGGAGTCACCCACCGACACGGTGGCACGTGTCCTGGGGCGTGAGCCACGAAGCCTGGATGCGTTCCTGCGTGAGCATCTGGACCGTTTCCGCTGATTCACGCTGCGAGAGCAGTGCCGCCAGAAGTCACGCGGTTGATCAACGAGCCCACCGAATCCTGATCGGACCTCGTACGGATTCCGGGTCGACGACTTCGCCGCCCTGGGTGATCTGCACTTCGCCGTGGGCCACCATGTGGCGGGCAGCCTCTCGGACGGGGTCCATCAGCGGACGCCAATTGTCGGGTGCCGCTGCGCGGGCCACGTCGGAGGGGCAGATGCTCGACTCGGCCGATCGGGCACTGAGTAGTTCGCGGATCTTCGCCGCCAGTTCTTTCTCTTCCACCGTATGACCTCAGTTTCCGGACGTGACCGTAGGCCTTCGACAGAGTATGAACCTTCGGTTCGGCGAGTTGTGGCGAAGGAATGGTGCACATCGATAATTATTGACGGCGTGGAGAATTCGAGTGCAACGCGCCGCGACGTAGTCCGAAAGTCGTATTCGGCCAGATCCCAGGAGTACACGGACCTCTTCGGCTCGATGGATTCGACGCACGTATCTGATCGGGACCTGGTGACCAGCTGGGCCGCCACTTTGACCGGCCCCGTGCTCGACGCCGGGTGCGGGCCGGGGCAGTGGACAGACTTCCTGGCCCAGAGCGGGCTGGCTGTGAGCGGGATCGATCTCGTGCCCGAGTTCGTCGAACGAGCCCGCACCCGATACCCGGATCTTTCCTTCGAGGTCGGGGGCTTCGAGGCATTGGACGCGAAAACGAATTCACTGGGCGGCGTGCTGTCCTGGTACTCGCTCATTCACCATCACCCGCAAGATATCGAGGCACCGCTCGCTGAATTCGCGCGCGTGATCCGCCCAGGTGGTGGGTTGCTGGTGGGCTTCTTCGAAGGCACAACGGTAGAGCCTTTTGATCATGCCGCGACGACTGGTTATCGATGGCCGGTGACCGAACTTGCCGAGGTGCTGGTCACAGCGGGTTTCGACGTGATCGAGACCCATACCCGGACGGGAAGCGGTTACAGGCCGCACGGCGCAATCACTGCCAGCCGGCGCGGCGTCGAATAGCGGATCGAGACAGGGCGAGCAATTCTCTTTCATTCATTTCGTGTGAGTGGTGTGCTGGATGAGTCACTCCCCGGCTTTTTCAGCACCGGATCATCCACAGTTGAAAGAAGGCGCCATGACCACGATCCATCTTCACAAGACGACCACTGCGACGCCCGAACAGGTCCTTGCCGGCCTGACCGACTTCGGCCCGGGCCGTGAGGAAATCTTCGGCCGCAGTGCGGACAGCTACCTGAAAGTGCACCAACAAGGACCCCACGATGCTGATGTCACCGAGGGCTCCAGTGGTATCTGGGAGCGTCTGCACTACGACTGGACCGACCCGCACCGCGTCGTGATGACAACCACCGACTCCAACCTGTGGGGCGGGGCGTCGAGCCATACCTACACGCTGACCCGGCAGCCGACGGGTCTGACCGATGTCGACGCCGTCGTGGTCCGGGACGGCAAGAACCTCAAGGGAAAGCTCCTGGCGTCGGTACTCGGACTCGTCGGCACCCAAGTGCTGGGAAAGTCGTTCACGAAGTCCATCGATGCCATCGAAGCTCGCAACGGTGGCGCGAGCGGCGGCAACACACAGTGACAAGAACCTGACGGACTTGTCAGAGCGCTTCGAGGGCTTCCGTCATCTTCTTCACCGTCTCTGGTGCCACTTTGGCTTCGAATCCCGCCTTCAGGAGAGGCGACGCAATCTTGGCGGCACCGTTGAACTCGACGTTCGCGTGATATTCGATCTCGGTCGAGTTCGGACCCACCGAAGTCAAGGTGATGTCGTCGGTACTGGTGGCAGTCTTGTTCTTTCCTTCGAGAACAACGTGATTCAGCTCGTCGGTCACCAGCGTGTACGTCAGTTCCGTGGTGACGCCGAACAGCTTGGACACGTTGTGCCACTGGGTTCCGATGCCGACAGCGCCGTCGGAGATCTGCGTGCAGCTCTCGGTGCCCGGATCCCACGTCGGCGCATTGGCGAAGTCGCGGAGAAACGCCGCAGCCTTTTCGATCGGTACCTCGGCGGTGAATTTGCGGGTGACGTCAACCATGCGGTGGGCCTTTCGGTTCATTTTTCGGCGGTAGTGCCGCGGTGAGAGTTCGTTCCGACGCCCGGGCTACCCAAACTCGACGAACGGTAACCGTCTTCAGAGGACTGCGCGGTCCAGTGGACGCGGAAGCGGATCGAGTGCGCCGGTCTCGCGCAGGCGCTCGTACGCCCGAACGACCCCATAGACGGCCCCGATCTGTAGCAACACGCCGCCGCCCGGTAACGCGGCAACGCCTGCTGCCAGGTCATCCGGGATCGCGTCAGCGCGAGCGGACGAGAGGTAGCCGACTCGGCCGATCACGGGATCACCGACGCGATAGTCGGACTCGTCTTCGAGAGCGTCGAGGATGTTGTCGTCGGTGACGTCTCCGAAGTCCGGTTCCCACTCCGCGGCGAGCATCCGAAGTAGGTCTGTCTCAGGAACTTCGGCGGTGTCCGGCGCGCTGACGGCAAGAATTATCGACTGAAGGACGATTTCAGGTTCGCCGCCCGCCAACCCGGAGAGTTCGAGCCCCCATTCGGACCCTCCACTGGATGCGAGCCTCAATCCGATTCCCAGACGATCCGACCAGTCTTCGGCGGCCTGCGCGTTCTCGAGGACCTGCGCCAACTGGTCGACGGTCACGGCAGTAGCAGGTCCAGCGGAATGGATCTGTTGCCACGACCCGCCGACCACCTCGGGCAACAGGAATTCGACTTGCTCCAACGTCCGACGCCACCGGGAGGCCACGGCCTGCACCGATTCCGGCCGTCGTCCCCAGAAAACTCGAATAGCGCGTCGTGTCATCGAGTCCTCCGGTAAGGATCGTCCATGGGTAGCCATATCCCGTCTTCGTGGATTTCGAGATCAGTGACGCCGCGGGTGAGAGCGTCGACGGCCGCGAGAACTGCAGGGCGCGTTTCGTTCTCGCGGCACAGGAGTGACCAGGTCCAGATCGCCGCGGGGTCGATCACCGGACGTGCAGTGAGATCGCTTGGCAACGTGATGGTCTGCCCTTTGGGCGAGTTGACGACCGGACGGCCGACGGCACGGACGTGATCGAAGAATGCCGGACCGGTGATACCACCGTCGTTGATGCGCAGGATCTGTGCGCCGGTATCGCGAGCGAATTCTTCGGCGTAGACGTTCCACGAATACCAGGAGGTGGTGTCGTCGTCGACGAGTACGACGACGTCGCGTGCCCGCACCGGTGTGGTGTCCTCTCCGGTGGAGACCGCGTAGAGCCGATCCGCACCGAGCAGTTTCGCGCTCAGAGCATGTTGGGCGACATCGGTTTTCCGCACCCAGGCGATCGCCAGGTCGAGGCTGCCGTCCGCTACCCGCGCGGCCTGCGCGTGCGAAGGCACCACCCAGGCGTCGACGTGCAGTTGCGCGACCCCTGAAGTGCGCGCGATCAGATCCGTGGGGAGCCAATTTACGTAGCCGATCCGGACGGGCTCCGCTCCGGACAGACGCTCCGCGCGGCGTCGCAGATTCTCGGCACTCTCGAGTAGCGCACGAACATCAGGGAGCAAGGCCGCGCCGGCTGGCGTCAGAGCGACGGAACGGCGGTCGCGGACGAACAGCTTGACGCCGAGGTCGCGCTCGAGTGCCATGATCTGCTGCGACAGTGACGGCCCGGCTATCAGTAGCCGCGCCGCGGCTCGGCCGAAGTGCAGTTCCTCGGCGACGACCTCGAAATATCTCAGCTGACGCAGCTCCACGATCGTTCATGCTACGTGCGGTGGGAGGTTGTGCCTATCAGTCAGGAGTAAAGCGGTCGTGGCGGTCCGGCGCGGCCGGGGCACACGATAAGACCATGACCACAATCCACAACGGCGTCTCCTCGCGAGCGCACGCTGTCCAAGCTGCCGCTGCGCTGGCGGCGAGCATGGGAATCGGTCGATTCGTCTACACACCGATCCTGCCGTTGATGCACACGCAGGCCGGTCTGTCCGCCTCGCTCGGCGCCACCCTGGCGACGGCCAACTACGTCGGGTACCTGATCGGCGCGCTCGCGGGAATCCTCATTCCCGGCGTGGTGCGCTCGGCAGCGGTGATGCGTACGTCGTTGGTGGTCCTCATCGCGACTTTGGCGCTCATGCCCACTACCCACGACGGATCCATCTGGTTCGCCCTGCGGCTCGTCGCAGGCATTGCCAGTGCCCTCGTCTTCATGATCGCCGTCAGCGCTTTGCACGCGCACCTTCGGGGGCAGTCCCAATTTCTGGCCGGATGGGGATTCGGCGGAGTTGGGTTGGGTATCGCCCTGTCCGGGGTCCTCGTGTTGGTCGTCCGCTTCATCGGTACCTGGAGTACAGCCTGGCTGGCATCTGCGGCCCTTGCAGTGGTGTGTGCGGTCGCAGCCTGGGGATTGACGCCGGAACCGCGTCCGACCATCACACCGGACGCGCCGGGAACTCCCAGTTCCCAACGCGGGTTCACTGCCTTGTTCATCAGTTATTTCCTGGAAGGCATCGGCTACATCATCGCGGGCACGTTCCTTGTTGCCGCAATCGATCTCGCCGCTCCAGAATGGGTCGGCAGCGGCGCTTGGATAGTGGTCGGTCTGGCCGCATTTCCCTCGTGCGCCCTGTGGGCTTGGCTCAGCCTGCGTTGGTCGAGGCCGACTCTGCTTCTCGTTGCCCTGTTGATTCAGGCGGTGGGCATAGCGCTTCCTGCTGTGATCGGAGGCGTCGGCCCCGCACTGATTTCAGCTTTCCTGTTCGGTGTCACCTTCCTTGGTATCGGGTCAATTGTGTTGGCAATCGGCGCGCACCTGCAGTTCCCACGCGCCGTGGCGTTGCTGACCGCTGGATACAGCGTCGGTCAGATTCTCGGCCCACTCGTTGTCACTCCGTTGCTGCGAGACGGGTATCGCGACGCTCTGCTGTTGGGTGCGGCCGTCGTTCTGGGCGCAGCAGTGGCCGCCGCGGTTTTGCGGTTCCGATTCCCTTCCGATCTCGATGCGGACCCTCGGACAGCCACCTCGACTGAGGAGGTAGTTTCTGATGTCAGATGACGAAACCGCCGGAGCACTATCCGACGTAGGACTGGAGATGTTCGAATGAGCGCACTCACAACCGATCTCGACCTGAAGGTCCCTGTCATCGCAGCCCCCATGGCCGGCGGCGCTTCCACACCGGCACTTGTTGCTGCTGCCTCTCGCGAAGGCGGTCTCGGCTTCCTCGCCGCCGGGTACAAGACGCCTCAGGCTCTGTCCGACCAGATCGACACCGTGCGCGCCGAGGGAGTGTTGTTCGGTGTCAACGTGTTTGCGCCCAACCCGGTGCCTGTCGACGTCGATGCCTACCGTGCCTATACCAGGGTGATCCAGGTCGATGCGGATCGCTACGGCATCACGCTGGCTGACGGTGAGCCGGTCGAAGACGACGACTACTTCGAGGACAAGATCGATCTGCTCCTGGCCAGCCCGGTTCCGGTGGTCAGCTTCACCTTCGGCTTTCCCACACCCGGCGTCATCAAGGCGCTGCGCGCTGCCGGTTCACTTGTCGTCCTCACTGTGACTTCGGAGGCAGAGGCGCTCCTTGCCGTCGACGCCGGTGCCGATCTGCTTGTCGTGCAATCGTCGGCTGCCGGCGGCCACTCCGGAACGCTCACTCCCCTGCAGGTTCCGGCAGAAACACCGATCACCGAACTGATCGCACAAATCCGTCATCGCACCTCTGTTCCGCTATTGGCGGCCGGTGGACTGGCGACCTCCGCCGACGTCGCTGCAGCCTTACGTGCCGGAGCGGACGCGGCAGTGGTCGGTACCGTACTGCTGCGCACCGAGGAGAGTGGTGCCTCGGCTCCGCACAAGGCAGCTCTGGCCGGCACGTCACGCGGGAACACGGTCGTTACAAGAGCTTTCACGGGACGTCCTGCACGGGCACTTCGGAACGAGTTCATCGATCGCTACGACGCACGGGCGCCCATCGGGTATCCGGCCATCCATCACCTGACCAACCCGATGCGTAAAGCCGCTGTTGCGCAGGCAGATCCCGAGCGAATGCACCTGTGGGCCGGCACTGGCTATCGCCACGCGACGGAGGAACCAGCCGGGGTAGTGCTTTCGCGATTGGCTAACCTGTGACGGCGCGGACACCGGAAGCCGGATTGCCCGAGGTAGTGACATACGACGGGTTGCCCGGGTCCGCCGGTGGTGCACACTCGCTTCGAGTCAAGCGTCCCGATGTTGCATTTCAGCGGCTGCAGACGTTCCTGGAATCCTGCACCGAACCAGTGTCGTTGCCGTCGTGGACGTTCGAGATCTACCAGAGTGGGCCATCCGAGCCGACCGCGCAGTTGTCATCGTTCGCTACCGAGCTCTTCGGTGGGCCCCGCTACAAAGCGCAAACCCATACCGAATGGAACGTCCCACCTGGTTCTGTCAACGAAGCGCTCGATGCCCTCGTTGGTTGCGATGCGGTCACAACCCACGGACGTTCTGTGGCGGCGCTGACCTGCAGCGCGCCCGTACGCCTGATCGACCCCAACACCCGCGCGCCGTACCCCGACATCACCCCCGACACGTTTGGCCGTTTTGCCGTGGATGGATACGGCCGGATTCTCGGCGAGTCAGGCATACGCGCAACCCTCGGCAACGCGACATCCTCACTGTCCCTTTGGCTCAACCTGCCTGCAGACGAACGGTTGTCGTCCGGTGCTCGTCACCTACAAGACCATCTCCCGTTCCGGTTGTCCGCGAAACACTGGCGTCTCTGGCGGCCGAACCGGAGCGGAGACTCGTATCGTTCCAACAAGGTTCCGTCGCCGGTTCACGACCACGTTTGAATCACGCAGCAAGCATTTTCATCTCGGGCAGAGTTCGCCGATCTCGGAGACAATGCGATCAGCGCTGCGAACCACCCATACCGCGCGTCCGCCACGCAATGTCGGCATCAAGAGTCGGTCCTTCTCGATGGGCCAGTGCACAAAGGGAAATCCGCCGGCCAGCTCGTCCTGGACTTCGCCGGCGATCAGGGCCGTCAACTCCTGTACAGGCTGTTCTATGTGCGGCCCGACGACCCTGACGCCGATCAGGGGACTGGTTCCTGCACTCTTGCCCTTTGGCCGTGGTCCAGCGCGAGGTGGCACTGACCGTCATCGAGCATCGACACCGTCCACACGCAGTTCTGCATGTACGTATCAGGGCCGTGCCAGCGGCATTGCAGATCCTTGCCGACAGCCTGGCACGCCTCGACGACGTTGGCGGGAGCGTCGTCTGGTGCATCCGGCCCCATGATCGGAAAGCTCCAGACTCCCACGTAGTCGAAGTCGGGCATATACATGCTTTCACTATGGCACGTTGTCAGAATGCGTCTTCCTCGAGTTCCATGATCTCGTTGTCGAGGGAACCCAGGATTTCTTTCGTCGACGCCAGGATAGGCAGGATGTTCTTGGCGAAGTACGACGCGATGACCACCTTGCCCCGATAGAACGACCGGTCCTTTGCCGACGCGTCACGGTCCAAGGCTGCCAACGCGACTTCCGCTTGCACCAACAGGCGCCATCCGATGAGCAGGTCGCCTACCGCGTACAGAAAGCGCACCGAGCCGAGGCCTATCTTGTACAACTCGGAGGGTTGGTCCTGGGAAGCCATCAGATACCCGGTGAGCGTCCCGGCCATCTCCTGCACGTCGGTCAAGGCGGTCTCGAGTAGGACTCGCTCGGCCTTGAGACGACCGTTCCCGGCCTCACTGTCGATGAACTCTCGTATGCGACCGGCTACGTGAGCGAGTGCAACGCCGCGGTCGCGTGCGATCTTTCGAAAGAAGAAGTCCTGCGCCTGGATCGCCGTGGTGCCCTCGTACAGGGTGTCGATCTTGGCATCGCGGATGTACTGCTCGATGGGGTAGTCCTGAAGATAACCGGAGCCGCCCAGGGTCTGCAGGCTCTCGGTGAGCAGTTCGTAGGCCTTCTCGGAGCCGACGCCCTTGACGATCGGCAGCAGCAGATCGTTGACCCGCGCCGCCAATTCGGCATCCGCACCCGAAACCAACTCGGCGACATCGGCATTCTGGTGTGCAGCGGTGTAGAGGTAGACCGCTCGGAGGCCTTCGGCGTAGGCCTTCTGCATCGCCAGGCTGCGTCGGACGTCGGGGTGGTGCGTAATGGCCACACGGGGCGCGGTCTTGTTTGTCAGCTCGGTGAGGTCTGCGCCTTGAATTCGTTCTTTTGCGTACTCGAGGGCGTTGAGATAGCCGGTGGACAGTGTTCCGGTCGCCTTGGTGCCCACCATCATTCGAGCATTCTCGATGACCTGGAACATCTGGGCGATACCGTTGTGGACATCACCCACGAGCCAGCCGACGGCAGGAACGTCCGTCGCTCCGAAGGTGAGCTCGCAAGTTGGGGAAGACTTGAGGCCCATCTTGTGCTCGACGCCGGTGACGTAGACACCGTTGCGCTCTCCCAGTTCAAGTGTGTCCGAGTTGAAATGGGACTTCGGAACGTAGAACAGGCTCAAACCTTTGGTTCCTGGACCGGCGCCCTCGGGCCGGGCAAGCACCAAGTGGAAGAGGTTCTCGGCCGTGTCTCCGACGTCGCCGCCGGAGATGAACCGCTTGACGCCCTCGATGTGCCAGGTGCCGTCGTCCTGCGCGATTGCCTTTGTTCGGCCTGCGCCTACATCGGATCCGGCGTCTGGTTCGGTGAGCACCATCGTTCCGGCCCATCCGCGCTCGAATCCTTCTTTGGCCCAGTGTTTTTGCTGTTCGTTTCCGATGGTGTAGAGCACGCTCGCCATCAGTGGACCCATGTTGAAAAAGCTTGCGGATCCGTTTGCCGCGACCAACATTTCGCCGATCGCCCAGACCAACGGCGCCGGAGCAGGAACACCACCCATGCCTTCTGGTAGGCCGAGTCGCGACCAACCGGCCTCGTTCACCGCCTCGACCGTCTTGCGTAGAGGTTCCGGGACCACAACTGCGTGATTGGGTGCGTCGAATTCGACAGGGTTCCGATCCGCGTCGGCGAAGGACGCGGCGACCGGGCCTTCTGCCAGTCTCGCTACTTCCGCAAGAATGTTGCGCACAGTGTCGGTGTCGAGGTCCCCGTATGCGCCGGCATCCAACAGTTCGCCGATCCCGAGCACCTCGAACAGATTGAACTCGATATCACGCACGTTGCTTTTGTAGTGACCCATTGTTCTCCGACCTTGGTTCGTCAGCAATACGATTCGTCAGCAGATACGGCTCGTCAGCAGTACACAAGAAAGCCTGCCCCACAAGGAATTCAGTACGCAACCGTAGGTAGAGACGAGTGTCGTTGCTGCAAAGTAGCGCCGAGTCGATCTCATTGAAACATTCACTCGTACAATCGGTTTCCGCTGGTGGGGGTGCATATCAGTCGCGTAGCATCCTTTTGAATCAAAGCAGCTGCGCACCAATCGAAGTGCCCATCCTCACCTTCGGCGTCAAACGCATTCGCTGTGATCAGTGAACATGCTGCTCGGTAAACCAAGAGCGCCTCTCGTTGGTAGCCGAGACGTTCCTCGATCGGCGTGTAGAGCCTAGTTCTGTCTCGTGAGCCTTTGGTATCGGTCAGAGGGTGAGTAGCACTTTGGTGGCGCGCCGCTCGTCCATCGCCTGGTAACCGGCGGCGGCGTCCTCCAACGGGAGAGTGAGGTCGAAGACGATGCCTGGGTCGATCTGGTCGGTCATGATGAGCTCGATCAGTTCGGGTAGGAATCGCCTGACCGGCGCGGGACCGCCGAGCAGGCTCACCGTCGCGAAGAACAGGTTCATGCCGTCGAGTTCGACGCCGTGGGATACCCCGACGTAGCCGACATGTCCGCCGGGGCGGGTAGCTCCGATAGCCTGCATCATCGATTCTTGGGTGCCTACGGCTTCGACGGTCGAGTGGGCGCCGTAGCCGCCGGTGAGTTCCTTGATCTTCGCGATGCCCGCGTCGCCCCGCTCTTCGACGATGTCGGTGGCGCCGAATTGTGTGGCGAGTGCCTGCCGGTCGGCGTGACGTGACATGGCAATGATCCGCTCGGCGCCGAGTTGTCTGGCAGCGAGGATCGCCAGGAGTCCGACTGCGCCGTCGCCGACGACGGCGACTGTTTTGCCAGGTCCGGCTTCCGCAGCTACGGCGGCGAACCAACCGGTGCCGAGTACGTCGGAGGCTGCAAGGAGGCTGCGAGCCTGCCGCTCGGTCGGCTCTCCGCGGACAGGGACGAGGGTGCCGTCCGCGAGCGGGATGCGAGCGTATTCGGATTGGGTGCCGACCGAGCCCATCATGACCTGGTGGATACAGCGAGACTGAAAGCCGGCCTCGCAGATTTCGCAGGTGTTGTCCGACGCAACGAACGAGCCCACGACGAAGTCCCCAACTTCGATGTCGTTGACGTCGGGGCCGACCTGTTCGACGACGCCCACGTATTCGTGTCCCATCGGCGTCGGGCCATTCAGCTTTTCGATGCCGCGATAAGGCCAGAGGTCGGAACCGCAGACGCAGGTGGCTGTAACGCGAATGATCGCGTCGGTCGGTTCGACGATCACCGGCGCTTCGATCTCTTCGACCCGGACATCGCCGGGGGCATGCATGACGACAGCGCGCATGACGTGGCTCCTCACCATCGGTTTCTTCGTGTCACTTCAACCTGATCACGATTTGGCGGCGTGCGGGAGTCCCGCGCGATAGTGGTACTGCGAGGGACTCCCTCGCTACCGGTCACTGACTTACGCTCGATGGCATGGACGATCGAGCGCAAGTACGCGAATTCCTGACCTCGCGGCGCGCCCGAGTCACGCCCGAACAAGTTGGACTGCCGGCCGGATCGAACCGCCGCGTGGAAGGTCTGCGTCGAAGTGAAGTGGCAACCCTCGCTGGCGTGAGCGTCGAGTACTACACGAGGCTAGAGCGCGGAGCGATCAGCGGCGCATCGCCGGGAGTGCTCGACAGTATCGCGAAGGCCCTACGACTCGACGACGCCGAGCGCGCCCACCTTTTTGATCTCGCGCACGCGGCAAGCCCGGTAGCCAGGCCCCCGCGTCGGCGAAATACGAAGGGCTGGAAGCCCCATCAGAGCCTGCAGTGGGCGCTCGACGCAGTCACCGCAGGACCCGCTTTCGTGCGGAACGGTCGCATGGATCTTCTTGCGGTCAACCCACTCGCGCGTGCGTTTTACAAGGACCTCTACGACATGCCGGGGCAGCCCCCGAACATCGCGCGCTTCACGTTCCTCGACGAAAGGGCTTTCGAGTTCTATCCGGACTGGAACGCGTTTGCCGAGGTGACCGTCTCGATTCTGCGAACCGAGGCTGGGCGAGATCCTCACAACAAGGAATTGCACGATCTGATCGGTGAACTCAGCACTCGGAGTGAGGAATTCCGGCGTCGGTGGGGCGCGCACGACGTCCGCCATCACGGCACCGGATTCAAGACTTTTCACCACTCCGCCGTTGGCGAGCTGACGCTTGCCTTCGAAGGTTTGGAGATGGCCGCCGAGCCGGGGTTGACGCTCACGATCTACACCGCAGAGCCGGGATCGCCCTCCGCGGAACGGATGCAGTTACTCGCCTCGTTGGCAGCCAGTGAGAATGCGGACTCTGCGCCTCACGTGTCGGAGCGGTCGCTGACGGACGGCTGACGAACTGCGCGACGGTTGATCGGGTCGTCAGTTGACCACTTCGACGGCGGTGCGCTTCGTGCGTTCCTTGCGCAACAGGATCATCAGCGGCAGAAAGTAGAGAGCGGCAACGCCGGTGCCTACCAACACCGGCCCAGTGGCACCGAGACTCGAGGCCAACACGAACCCGGCGATCCAGGAGCCGACCGCCGTGCCCAGATTGAACGACGAGGTGCTGAGAGCAGAAGCCATCGTCGGCGCCTGATCGGCATAACGCACAGCCATCCCGATCAGGATGGGATTGGTCGACATGCCGAATAGTCCCAGCATGACTACGAGAATCACCGTCACGATCACGTTGTGCGAGAAGAGGCAGAGCGCCCCGAGTACGAGAAACGTCATCGCTGCCGAGACGAACAAGACCCCGTACTGATGCTTCGCACCGAGTCGACCGCCGAGATTGGAGCCGACGAACGCACCGAGTCCGTAGCCGACAAGCACTAGCGGCACTGCCGACGCAGCAAGTCCCGTGTTCTCGGTCAACAGCGGAGAGATGAAGCTGTACGCCGCCAGCGACGACCCGCACACGACGGCGCAACCGGACAGAACGAGCCAGATGCGTCCGTCCCGTAGGCTCGCGATCTCCGCCCGCCAGGACGGCACCGCACCGGAGTCGGTGTCGGCGGGTACCAATCGGTGGACGACGGCCGCGGCGACGAGTGCGAGGGCGGCGAGGGCCCAGAAAGGACCACGCCACCCGATGCTCTGACCAGCCAGAGCGCCGAGCGGAACACCGATGACGTTCGCGAGCATGCCTCCGCCCAAGACGATGCCGAGCGCCCGCGAGGAAGACGCCGGGCCGGCCGCTTTTGCTCCGACCACTGCGGCGACTGCCCAGAAGGCGCCCGTCGCCACGGCTGTGAGGAAGCGGGCGCCGAGAATGAGTCCGAAGTTGGACGAGAGCGCGACGATGACGTGTCCGATCGCGAAAACAATCAGAGCCGAGCTCAAGGTCACGCGTCGGGGAACCCTGAGTGTCAAGATCGCCATCGCCGGCGTGCCGACGATCATTCCGATCGCGAAGACGGTGATCATCAGGCCGACGTTCGCGATCGACGTACCGAGGTCACCCGCGATTTCGGGAAGAATGCCGGCGACGACGAATTCGGTTGTGCCCATCAAGAAAACTCCGACGGCCAGCACGTAGATCACGAGCGGCAGGCGGCCGGTTTCTTCGACGGTCGGGGCGGAAATCATGGGGTGGTCAGTTCTCTTTCTGTTGACGACGCGCATGTCGTGGCGCACCCGTCCAGGGCATCACGCCCGTCGCCTGCGAGGGAGTCCCGGTCGTTGGGGGTACTCGAAGGGACTCCCGGTGTGGCCGATTGCGCGCTACCGTCGGCGCAAAGACTGCCTGAACCCGGGAGACGCGCCCATGACACGACGACAGATCCGAGGACTGGGCGCCGCCGTGCTCGTCTCGGCCTTCCTGACGGCCTGCGGTAGCGAGGATCCTGAAGGGCCCCGTCCGCAGGCAAGCACGACAACACGATCGGCGCCCGCCGCGGCCTTCGGTGAACCCGAGACCGTCGCCGACGGCTTGGACGCGCCCTGGTCGATCGCATTCCACGGCGACACACCACTTGTCAGTGAGCGCGACAGCGCGCGAATCCTCGAACTCGACGCCGGCGGGAACAGCCGCGAGGTGGGAGTCGTCGACGGCGTCAGCCCAAGAGGTGAGGGCGGTTTACTAGGGATCGCAGTACGTGAAAACCGCCTGTACGCGTACTTCACCGCGAACGGGGAGAACCGGATCGAACGCTTCGACATCATCGGTGCTCCGGGGGAATTCGCGCTCGGGCCGGCCGAGACGATTCTCGACGGGCTCGCTTCGGCCAACTACCACAACGGTGGTCGCATCGCGTTCGGCCCGGACGGGATGCTGTACGTGACCGTCGGTGATGCCGGTAGTCGAGACAGGGCTCAGGACCTCGACTCGATGTCCGGGAAAATCCTTCGAATGACTCCGGATGGCGATGTGCCGCTGGATAATCCATTTCCGAACTCGTTTGTCTACAGCTACGGCCACCGCAACTCCCAGGGCATTGCCTGGACCGAGGACGGCACGATGTACGCCAGCGAGTTCGGGCAGGACACCTGGGACGAGCTCAACAAGATCGAAGCAGGCGGAAACTACGGGTGGCCCGAGGTCGAAGGGATTGCGGGTGAAGACGGATTCATCGACCCGCTCCAACAATGGTCACCTGACGATGCCAGCCCCAGCGGAATCGCCATCCACGACGGCACGATCTACATCGCCAATCTTCGTGGTGAGCGACTCCGCACGGTGCCCTTGACCGATCCCGCGACCGCCGACGAGCAATTCGTCGACGAATACGGGCGCCTCCGTGATGTTGTAGTCGCATCGGACGGGTCGCTGTGGATACTGACGAACAACACCGACGGACGCGGCGACCCCAACCCCGGTGATGACCGCATCATTCGGGTGCCGTTGCGCTGACGTCGATTTCCGGCGAACGCAGTACTTCCAGCCCGAGGAACCTCGCCGAAGCCGGTGATTCACTAATATCGTTACGACAGATGACGCGGGTACGGATCGGAGAGACAGCATGGGGACTTGGGGTTCAGGACCTTTCGACAACGACGTAGCGGGCGACCTGCTCAGCGCGGTACAGGCGGGTGACTACGATATCGACGATTACGCACGCCACCCCGACGACGGCTACCTCGATGCCGATGATGCTCAAACAGCTATTGCCGTCGCCGAGATCCTTGCGGTTGCGCACGGGGTTGCGCCGGCGCCTGTGCAGCTGGCCGAGATTGATGCCGCCGGGTACGCCGGAAGCTTGAGTCCGGAGCAGAAGGCATGGGTTCTCACCGCACTCGAGCGTGCCGTCGCAGACAGCGACACGTCGGAGTTGTACGAGTTGTGGGAAGAAAACGGTCCGGAAGACCTCGCGGCTTGGCGGGCACCGATCCTGGGCAGATTGGCGAGTCTCAAAACGGTGGGATGAGTGTCACTCGTCAACAGTCCCTTGGTTACTCGGAGTTCGACGACGACAGACTCCCCTTGACATACCGGGTGGTGTCGTCGGCGAGGATCTCAGCCAGCCCACGTTCGATGCCGTCCAGGGCCTGCGCGGCGACATCGGCCGGAGCGATCTTCTGTTCGGCCGGTACGCCCGCAGCCATGTCGGTATCCATGTATGCAACGTGCAGTGCCGAGACGGCGATTCCCCGCGGCGCCAGTTCTTCTCGAACGGCGTCGGTCATCGCCCACGCCGCTGCCTTCGATGACGCGTAAGACCCGAGCGCAGCCGGATGGAACCAGGACAGCACCGAAAGAACGTTGAGTACTGTTCCGCCTCCGTTGTTTTCGACGACCGGAGCAAACGCCCGGGTCACGGCAAGCGGGCCGTAGAAATTGACGTCCATCTCGCGGCGAACGTCATCGATGTCGCCTCCGATCAAGGGTGCCGAGGTAGAGATTCCGGCGTTGTTGATCACCAAGGTCACATCCGATGCGATTTGCGCTGCGGCGGTGATCGATTCGGCGTCCGTCACGTCCAACCTCAGGGGGATGACGCCGGGCAGATCGACAGTTTCCGGATTGCGGGCAGCCGCGTACACCTTTGCGCCGCGCTCGACGAGCCCTGCGGCCAGATGGCGGCCGAGTCCGCGATTGGCTCCGGTGACGACCGCAACCGTCTTGTTCAGGTCCATGATTCTCCCAGGGTTGTGACTGTCGGTGACATTTAGATTATGAATCAAATCTAAGTGTGGGCTAGGATAGATGTCAAGTGAAATCCAAACTGGAAGGCGTTGTGATGGGCCGCGTATCGCAGCAACAAGCGGAAGAGAACCGTCGGCGCGTCGTGGAAACCGCAGCTCGTCTGTTCCGAGAGAAGGGCACTCACCTCAGCGTCGCTGACTTGATGAAGGCGTCGGGGCTGACCCACGGTGGTTTCTACAAGCAGTTCGCGTCCAAGGACGCGCTCATCGACGAAGCGACCACCCATGCCTTCGCTGAACTGGCGCAGCTGCACGCAGCAGGTCTCGAAAGGCACGCTGGCCAGCGTGACGAGGCTCGACAAGCCCTGATCGACAACTACCTCTCCGTGGAGCATCGCGACAATCCGGCAGACGGATGTCCCGCTGCTGCACTCGCCGCCGACATGGCACGCGAGCCGGCAGACAGTGAGGCCCGTCGGGTGTATGTCGAGGGGGTCGGTGATTTTGCCGAGGCGCTCGCGGATGAGGAGCATGACGGGCTGGTGCGTCTCTCGACCATGATCGGCGCTCTGGTCCTCTCGCGAGCCACCAAGGGATCGTCCCTCTCCGAGGAAGTCCTTGTCGCTGCTCGTGAAGAGCTCACCGGGTAGTCCAGGAAGATCCGCGTACGGTCCGCTGACCCGGCCATGCATACTGACTGAGGTCTCTGTCAGCGATACCTTCGATTGCTTCGAGATCTGCAACGTCACTACCCGATGGCCGCAGGGAGAAGCGAGAGATGTTCACACCCACAGAATTTGGCAAAGTCTCGGTGCTGGTACCAGAGAACGGTGGGACCGTCCCCTTCGGGAACACCGTGGTCGTGCACGGATCCGAACGCACGCTGGTGATCGACCCGTCCCTCTCCCTCGACCGAGATCCCGTGGGCGCAGACCTCGTCTTCATCAGTCACGGCCACGAGGACCACGTTGCCGGTCTCCGGCATTTTCAAGCACCGACGTACGCGCACAACCTCGACGCACCGTCGGTCGCCTCCCTTGACACGATGCTCACAAATTACGGACTCCGCCCCGAGGAGCGAGCTGAGGTCGAACATTCAATAGCAGTGCAGTACGGCATTCCCCCGACGCACGATGACGTTTCCGGGATCGCCGACGGCCACGTCTTCGACCTCGGAGACCGCACGGCGACGGTCATTCACCTACCTGGTCACACTCCCGGACATTGTGGCCTCCTCATCGAGCCCGACGGCTTCTTCTATGTCGCCGACATCGATCTCACCTCCTTCGGCCCGATGTACGGCGACCTGGGCAGTAGCGTCGACGACTTCCTCGCCTCCATCGACCGCGCCGCGGGCATCGACGCTCGGTGGTACGGCACCTTCCATCAAAAGGGCGTCGTCGAAGGTAGCGACGAGTTCCGTCGCCGGTTGACCGCCTACCGCGACAAACTGCTCAGCCGCGAAGAAAGACTCGTCCAATTTCTCGGTGAACCAAGGCAGTTGGAAGACATCGTCGCGCATCGCCTCGTCTACCGTCCGCACGTCACCGCGCCGTACGTCGATGCAGTCGAACGACGAACTGCGCAGCTGCACCTTCAGCGACTCGTTGCGGCCGGTGCCGTTGTCACGCTCGAGGGCAACGTATTTCGGCGTGCATGAATGTGTCGTGTCATCCATTGGATGTGAACAGAGCGGGCAGAAGGGTGTAATTGTGGCGAGGGTAGTTGTTGTCGGCGCGAGCCGGGGACTTGGTCGTGCATTGATCGAGGGCTTGAGGAGCGATGGTCACGACGTTGTCGGTATTTCTCGTCGGCGCCCTGACGGGTTCGACGTCTCCGAGTGGATCGAAGCAGACCTGACCGACCCAGTTACGGCAGCGAATTCGATCGACCAGGAGCTTGTCGGAGGTGTAGACACCCTGATTTGCAACGTCGGAATTTGGGAAGGGGACGCCTTTACTTCCGATTATGTGTTCACAGATCAATCGGACGTCGAAATGCTGGAAATGATCAACGCCAACATCACCGGCACGATCCTTTTGTCGAAGCGCCTGATCCCACGGATGATCGGGCGTCCTCGACCTCGGATTTTCTTGACCGGTTCTACCTCGGGGCTCCCGCGAAGCGGTAGGCCGGAAGTTGCGTTCGGCGCATCGAAGTCCGCGATCAACGGCATTGCCGACGCGTTGAGAGAGGGCTACCGGAAGGACCGACTCGCAGTGACGGTCCTTCACCTCGGATATCTCAACACGGAAGATGGACTCGATGTGCCCCGAGACATCGCTGCTGCCCGCGGAGATGGGTCTCTGGTTCCCGTGCACGACGTCGTGGATACCGTGCGCTCCATCTCGAATCTGTCGTCTTCGTCATCGGTTCGAGAAGTGGTCCTTACTGCCATCGACGACACACGATTCTGAACGACAGCTACCGCTTCGGTCTGTGAATCCGATTGCCGAACAGATGTATTCAGAGAATATTGCCCTCGATAAAGATGAAGGCTCCCGCCAGGTACACCAGGGTGAGCCCCGTCAGGAGCCACGCCATGTACGGCCGGATGTAGAGGCGCCGCAGACGGTGCAATCGCAGGGAGGCTCGCAAGAACGCGCCCACGGAGCCGAGTAGCAGCATGAGGCTCGGGACGAAGACGGCCAGTCGGCGATCTTTCTGTGAGCACAGCAAGGTGTCGGTACCGAAGCATTCGCCCCGCCGGGAGCCCAACCAGACGATCGCGACAACCAGTGCCGCGGTAGCCAGAACGACGGACAGGCCGTACGTCAGGGTTCGCCTGTTGATCTTTCGCTCTCGACGCTGAATTACATCTGGTGTGTCAGAACTGTCGGTCATCACACCCCCTTTCGAACATCGCACCTTACTTCGTGGATCGACGGCGGGAGAGGGCGTACAGCACTACTCCGACCGCCAAGAGTAATGATGCGCGCAACCACGTTGCGGCGCTCTGCGGGGTGAGCAACGCAACGCACGTACCGAGGGCGAGGATCGGAAAGATGATCGGTGTCCGGAAATGGCTGTGTTGCACTGCGTCACGACGCAGAACCAGGACCGCGATGTTGGTGCTGATGAATACGAAAAGCAGCAGGAGTACCACCGTCTCTGCCAGGGCTGACAACGATCCGGTGACGCAGAGAGCCATGGCAACGGCTGTGGTTGCGATGATCGCCACCCAGGGGGTCCGGCGCCGCGGCAGCACGCGCGCGAATGCGCTGGGGAGCAACCCTTCCGACGCCATTCCGTAAGTCAGCCTGCTTGCCATGATCATTGTCAGCAGTGCGCCGTTGGCGACGGCTACCAGAGCGATCAGGCTGAACAGGCGAGGCGGAACACCGACGTCGGCGGCTGACACCACTGCCAGTAAGGGGCCGGAGGACGCGGCGAGCTCGTCGGCGGGCAGCACCACCGAGACAGCCAGGCCGACAAGGACATAGGCGGCGCCCGCCGTCAACAGGGCTCCGAACAGTGCGCGTGGGTAGACCTTGCTCACGTTCTTCACTTCTTCGGCGACGTTCGCCGACGTTTCGAAGCCGACGAACGAGTAGTACGCGAGGAGCGCCGCTGCCAACACGGCGAGTGCAGGCGATCGACTGTCGTCGAACTCCACGACACGGCTCAAGGTTCCGTCGCCGTGCCCGAGAACTACGCAGGCGAGGACGACAACCATGACGAGGCCGGTGACCTCCACGACTGTCATGACGACATTTGCGCGCATCGACTCCTTGATGCCTCTGGCATTGAGAAGCCCCACCAGGAGGAGGAAGACGAGCGCGGCTGGAACGGTCGGGACGTCGATGAAGGCTTTGAGATAGTCACCCGAGAATGCGAGGGCGAGTCCTGCTGCACTCGTGACACCGGCCGCCAGCATCGAGAAGCCGACGAGGAATGAGATCAGCGGTTTCCGATACGCCCGTTGGGCGAATACTGCTGCACCGCCCGCTCGCGGATATTTCGTGACCAGTTCGGCATACGACGTTGCTGTCAGCAATGCCATGACGAGCGCTACGAGCAGTGGTACCCAGACGGCTCCACCAACTTCACCGGCGATGACGCCCACCAATGCGTAGATACCGGCGCCCAGGACGTCTCCGAGGATGAACACGAAAAGGAGTGGGCCGGTTATAGCCCGAGTGAGAACGTTCTTACTCCCGCCTTCATCTCCGCCTGCGGTTTCGTCCACGTTCTCGGCACCCGCGGCGCGTCGCATATGCAAGGTTCGTCCTGTCTTCATGGTGACGTGCCGCCACCTCAGGAGCAGACATGTACCCATTGGTCGAAGTTTCAAACACGGGTCGGACGTGGATGCGTCGGCGCGTGCCGTCCCGTGCTTTCCTTGTAGGTGACTTGCCAGTAGGTGAATCGCAGAAGTAGTGACTGGAGGACGACGTGGCTGAATCGACGGTTGCCGAGGTGATGGACGAGTTGGCTGCGCTCGAGGATCCGAAGGTGCGCGCAGTGAACGAGAAGCACGGTGACGATCACGGTGTGAACCTGACAAAACTGCGGGCAGTCGCGAAGCGACTGAAGACTCAGCAAGAACTTGCACAACAACTTTGGGCGACGGGCGATACCGCAGCGAGGCTGCTTGCCCTCTTGATCTGTCGTCCGAAGGCGTTCGAGCGTGACGAGTTGGACGTCATGTTGCGTGAGGCTCGTACTCCCAAGGTGCATGACTGGCTCGTCAACTACGTGGTGAAGAAGAACCCGCACGCGGAGGATTTGCGGGTGGCCTGGACCGCCGACTCCGATCCCGTGGTTGCGAGCGCCGGTTGGGCGCTGACTACCGAGCGCGTAGCGAAGAAGCCCGAGGGCCTTGATCTTTCAGGATTGCTCGACGTCATCGAGGCGGAGATGAAGGATGCCCCTGATCGCCTGCAATGGGCGATGAACCACTGCCTGGCCCAGATCGGGATCGAACATGCCGAGTACCGGGCCCGCGCAATCGACATCGGTGAACGTCTGCGGGTGCTCGAGGACTACCCGACTCCCCCGAACTGCACCTCGCCGTTTGCGCCGATCTGGATCTCGGAGATGGTGCGTCGACAGAGCGAGAAGTAGGTCAGCTAGCGCGACGTTCGAAACTGCGTCCGGTATCGCTGTGGACTGGTGCCGACCAAGTCTCGGAAGCGTTCGCGGAACGTGGTGACGGCATTGAATCCGACTTGTCCCGCAACACGTTCGATGGAGTGGTCGGTGGTCTCGAGCAGAAATTGTGCTTGACGGAGTCGCGCATGATGGAGCCACTGCAACGGCGTCGTACCGATTTGTTCCTGGAAGCGGCGGTTGAGCGTGCGGGTGCTCATCGTTGCCTTGGCTGCGATTGTCGTGATGTCGAGTTGCTCCCCGAGGTTCTCTTCCATCCAGTTCAGTAGCGGCCGAAGGGTTGTCCCGCTGGGTACGGGAGGTTCGTGGACGATGAATTGTGCTTGCCCTCCGGCACGTTCGAGCGGCATCACGCTCAGCCGCGCCGTGTCGGCGGCGACCGCGGACCCGTAGTCCTGACGGACCATGTACAGGCAAAGGTCGAGTGCGGCCGCGGCGCCGGCGGAAGTCAGGACGTGCCCGTTGTCTACGTAGAGAACGGCGGCATCGACGTCGATGGCCGGGTGCCGGCGGGCCAACTCCGACGCAGCCGCCCAGTGCGTCGTCGCGCGAAGTCCGTCGAGCAAGCCTGTGTCGGCGAGTGTGAATGCACCGACGCACAGTGAGGCGATGCGCGTGCCGCGATCCGCGGCAGTTCTGAGGGCGTAGATGATCTCGGGGGCGATCGGCACGTCGAGATCGGCGGTGCCCGGGATGATGATCGTGCTTGCCTGGGCGAGACGTGACAGTCCGTGCGGTACTCGCATCGTGAACGTTCCGGTCTCCACCTCCTCGGTGAGCGCGCACACGGAGGTCCGGTACGCCGGTGCACCCGAGGGGAGCCTGCATCGTCCGAAGACTTCGAGGGGTGCCGCCAGGTCCATCGGCACCACCCCGGGCAACGCGAGAACTGCAACGTCATGCATGTCTGAAACGTAGCGTATGTGGCGCGAGATTCGGTGATCTCGTGTCTTGAAATATCCTCTCAACTGGTATTTCACAGAATGTGTGAGGTTGGCTGAAAGCCGTCGAAGGTTGGCTTTCAGCCGTCGCTGCAGAAGTCAACTTCCTCCTACTGTCGTGGGAACAGCGACGTGCACAGGAGCGCGTCGCACAAAATCGGAGGTTGCAGTGCACGCGCAGATCGTGTTGTTCGACGGATTCGGTCCCATGGATGTCGTGGGTCCGTACGAGGTGCTTTACGCCGGGGGTCTCACCAGCGGTGGGGCGTTGAGTGTCGAACTCGTCAGCGCGGAGGGGCCTCGGACCGTCGTGAGCGGGAGTGGTGAACTCGCGATGACCGCCACTGCAACCCTCGATGTCGAACACGCGGATCTGATCATCGTTCCCGGAGCATCGGGTCTCTTCGAACCCAATGCGGACCAGCCGGGTTCCAGCTTGCCGGAAAGACTCGCGGCCACAACGGAAACCGAACTGCCTGTCATGATGCGCCGTGCACTCGACGATCCTGGTGTGCTCGTTGCGACCGTCTGTGGAGGATCATTGGCGCTGGCGATGGCGGGGCTTCTCGAAGGGCGCCGCGCCGTGACGCACCATCTTGCCGTGGACGCACTGGCGGCCGGCGGTGTAATTCCGATCCAGGCGCGAATCGTCGACGACGGTGACCTGATCACCGCCGGCGGTGTGACATCCGGTCTCGACCTGGGCCTGTACCTGTTGGAACGATGCCTCGGGCCCCGGATAAGTCTCGAGGTCGAAGCGCTCTTCGACTACGAGCGTCGAGGAACGGTGTGGTCGGCGAAGGGCGCCGAGCCTGTAATCACCTTCGCCCCGGACGCCGCGTGAATACGCTTGTGAGCACCGAAACGCGAGAAATCCCATGACCGGAATCCTGCTGTCCCTCCATGTGATTGCGGCCATTCTTGCCATCGGCCCCGTCGCTGTGGCGACGAGTATGTTCCCGGTGGCGAGCCGCGCCGCGCTCGCCGATCCGGACAGCGCCAGTGTTGCGACGACGGGCATGCTGCATCGCATCGTTCGGGTGTATGCCACGATCGGCGTTGTCGTTCCGATGCTCGGTATCGCCACCGCCGTCAATCTCGGAGTGCTCGGTGACCTGTGGATCCTCACCTCGATCGCACTCACCGTCGTTGCCGCCGTGATACTCACCGCGGTCGTGCTTCCCGCCCAACGGCAGACAATGGCGGCGATCGAAGGCACCGGGTCCGTTGTGGACGTCGCAACGCGGCTCACGCGTCGACTGGGCACCGCGACGGGAATCTTCAATCTGCTCTGGGTCGTTGTCGTCGTGCTGATGATCTTTCGGCCAGGATCGACAACCGGCGTGTGATCCGAGGCGACATTTCACGTGTCGGAGGCAGTGACGCTTGACCTTGACACAGTGACAAGGGTTCCACTGGTCGGTGAAGGAGGTGGTTGTCGTGAACACAACCAACCACGGTGGGCAGAATGCTCACCTCGTCGACGCCGTGGCCGCAGCCGATCCCTCGGTTCGGCTGCGCGCCGCGCTTGCGGTCGGCACACGCCCGGATCCTCAGTTGACGGATGCCCTGATCGATCGGTGCGCCGTCGAGCCGGACTTCTTCGTCCGCGACATGCTGACCTGGGCGTTGTGCCGCTTGCCGGCCGAAATCACGGTGCCGAGGCTGATCCGTGAGCTCGGGTCCGACGGCTCGCAAGCCCGCAGTCAGGCGCTCCACACTTTGTCCAAGATCGGCGATCCGATCGCGTGGCCCGAGGTCTCTGCGCTGGTCCACGACCAGGACGACGAGGTTGCGCGCAGTGCGTGGCGCGCGGCTGTGGCTCTCGTGCCGGCGGGAGACGAGGGCGCACTCGCGGCCGATCTGGCCACAGAACTCGGTCGGGGTGAACTGCAGATGCAGCTCAGTCTGAGCCGCGCCCTGACCGGGCTCGGCGAGGCTATGCTCCCGGTGCTCGACGCGGCCGGTACGAGCCCGAATCCGCGTGTCCGAGCGCATGCTGATGCTACAAAGCAACTCTGGCACGACCCCGACGGTGGATTCGCTCTCTCACACGAATTGGCGAAGCGCGTCGCGGCAATCGGACCGGACGCGTAGGAAGGGGAGACGGATGTTGATCGGCGAGGTCTCGCGGCGTTGTGGTGTCAGCACACGGATGCTGCGTCACTACGACACTTTGGGGCTGGTGAAGCCGACGGGCCGCACGTCCGGTGGCTACCGCGAGTACTCCGCTGACGACATCCGTCGCCTCTTCCACGTCGAGAGCCTGAGGACATTGGGGCTCTCGTTGAACGAGGCCAAGCGTGCACTCGACGAACCAGACTTCGCACCGGCCGATTTGGTGGGTGAACTCATGCAACACACTCGGCAACGGATCGCGGCGGAGGAGGAATTGCTGACCAAACTCGAAAGGGTCGACGCCACCGCCCCTTCGGAGTGGGACGACGTCCTCCGCCTGGTCTCGCTGTTGCGTGCACTCGAATCCGAGTTCGCCGCCCACCGTCAGCAAGCGATCCTCTCGCAGGACGCGAATGCGGCATTGCCGGTCGACGCACTCGTCGAGGCCATCCTGTCGGAGAGGGATGCCAACGTGGCGGGAGCATTGCAGTGGGCGTTGGCGAGGACCGAAGGTGCGGGCCTTGCAGGTCTGACGAAGGGGCTCGAATCGGAGGACGTCGAGGTTCGACGCCGCGCGACGTCGGCCATATCCGGGATCAACACCGAGGAAGCAACTCGGTCTCTGAAGCGAGCTCTCGATGATTCGGACGCGATAGTCCGCGCTGACGCCGCTCTCGCCCTCGGAACTCGCGGAGAGACTGTCCCGATGCCCGCTCTCCTCGAGATGGTCGCCGACGGGCGCCGCGACGTCGAGGCAGGCGAGGTGCTCGGTCTTCTCGCGGAGCACTCACCTACAAGCGGTGAGGTCGTCGATGCCGTGCATGCAAGGCTCGACGGCACTGACGACGCCCCGACGAGGTTGCGAATTACGCAGGCGCTCGCTGAGATTCCTGGCGCTGCAGCACGCGAAGCGCTCGCCCGGATCACCCACGACGACGACAAGACGGTCGCGTCCACCGCAGCAGCGATTCTCGAGATGCGCGATCGAGGACCACGTCGGCGCGAACGACCGCGTATCGGGGACTGACAACGGCGCAACTAGTGCGGATCACCCACGCAGAAAAGGTTTCCCGCCGGATCCGCCAGCACGTCCCAGATCGATCCACCCGCCTCATGGAGCTCGAGATCGAAGTCGAGATGTATTCCTCACTCGCGCTGCAGAATCGGTCCGAGCGCCACGTGGCAAGCGATGGTGATCAACGGATAGGGTTCTTACGTGGTGGATCAACGGCAACAGAGTTTGAGACGCAGGTACCTGAGCCTCGGCCTCGGCGAACTGGCTGCCGCGGCCGTATTTGCCGCTGTGGCGGTCGGTGTCGTGATGCCCCGGCTCGAAGGTTCGCAAGACTCCGCGGCACTGTGGTCGGCGCTGGCCCCACTGCTTGTGATCCTCGTGCAAGCAGGTGTTTATTGGCTGCTTGCGCGGGGCCGGGTCGAGTTGGAGTCGATGCCGGCCCGCCTCGCAGCGCTTTACCGCGTGTTTCGGGTTCTCGATGTTCTCTTGTTGGCGATAGCTCTTCTCGGCGTTGTCATCTGGTTACCAGATCACTCCGGCGTGGCGGTGGGCGTCGTGGCGGTGTGGGTTTTCGGCGTCGTCGAGTACGTCAATTACTTCGTGGCTCGTCTCGCCTATCCGCTGCGGCGGTGGCCTTTCGAGGTCGGCAAGTGGCGGAGACCCCAACTTGTGCGCGACCTGAACTCGGCACGCTGACACCGGCAACCAAGTTGTCTTTGCTGTAACGGCAAAATTTGATGCGGGATCGGAGTGAGTTCGGAAGGATCGGTTCTACCCATCCAGGAATGAAGCCTCTTCATCGTTCTTCGCCGAGGAAGGAGAACCACCATGGCAACGTCGCGTCGCAGCCGCCGAGATGCCCCACCACCCCGGACAGGGAATAGCGAGGCAGCCACACTACGAGCGTTTCTCGACTACCTCCGTGATTCGATTGCCGCCAAGGTCGAAGGTGCTCCGGAACCTCAGGTGCGCAACACAATTGTTCCGTCGGGAACAACCTTGCTCGGGCTGGCCAATCATCTGACCTTTGTCGAACGATCGATGTTCCTTGCAGAAAACGTGACGGATTGGAAAGCGACGTTTCAACCGTCATCGGAAGACAGCGTGGACGGTGTCGTCAGTCGCTATCGCGAGACGGTCGAGCGCGCCAACGCAGTTCTCGACGGATGCACAGATCTTGCCGCGCCCATCCCGCGACCGGGGGCGAAACGACCCGCTCCCAGTGTCCGCTGGGCGCTCGTGCACATGATCGAAGAGACCGGACGCCATGCCGGGCACGCTGACATCCTCCGCGAATTGATCGACGGTTCGACCGGACGCTGACGCTGCAACGTGTTCGCCGATGCTTCCGCGCTTTCACCGAGGCGAATGTCCACGGCTGATCCCTGGGCCCACGAGTACACCATCGATAGTTCCGTCGGGAGTCGTTACTTCCCAAGGTAGTTCGGTGGCGGTCGAGGGAATGAGCCCGCCGATCCATTTGGCCACGACACCGATGACCACTTTCTCGAGTTCCACACGTGACCACTTTCGCGGTCGATGCGGAACCGGCGGTTCCCAGCCCTCCTCGCCCCAGATCACGCCGAATAGCTCTCTCTCGTCACCGATCTGCTGATTCAGACTGAATGCGTCGGGACCCTCGAACCGTGCCCAGACGCCGAATGTTCCCTCGCCGTCTTGGTCGAGCGAGACGTCGATGACGATCCCTTCGGTGCGCGGGGTTGCCGCGTTGTGGATCGCAGCCAGTCGATCGCTCACTACCCCCGACGCGGTATCGAGGACAGATCTCAATTCGTCACGGTATTCGGTAGGTTCCACGAGCTCAGCCTATCGAAGGTATCACCCTGCAGGTCTTGCATCGATGAAGCTGGTTTCCTGAATTCGTCTGTAGCGGAGAAGTTTCTACTCTGAGCGTCAGAGATGTCGTGCGACGAACTTTGCCAGCTTTTCGAGTGCCGTGTCGGTGGGCTCTCTCGGCCGAAATGGCAAGTCCCGCCCCCGTCCGGAGACGGGAGCGGGACTCGGGTATCAGCGAACTCGGCAGCGCGTCAGACAGCTTCTTTTGTCGCCTGCGCTGCGAGGGTGAGCGCGATGTCGACGATCATGTCCTCTTGACCACCCACCAGACGGCGGCGGCCGGCTTCGAGAAGCAGTGTGCGAACGTCGATTCCGTAGCGCTCCGAAGCGGCCTCGGCGTGGCGCAGGAAGCTCGAGTACACGCCTGCATAGCCGAGCGTGAGGGTCTCGCGATCGACGCGAACTGGCCGATCCTGCAGCGGACGGACGATGTCGTCGGCGGCATCCTGCAAGGCGAACAGGTCGCAGCCGTGCTCCCACTCCTCGATGTTCGCGACGGCGATGAAGGCTTCGAGGGGGCAGTTACCGGCTCCGGCACCGTGACCTGCAAGCGAAGCATCGACGCGGGTGACGCCGTTCTGCACTGCGACAACGGAGTTGGCAACCGAGAGCGAGAGGTTCTCATGCGCGTGGATACCGATTTCGGTGCCCTCGTCGAGGATGTCGCGGTATGCGCGAACACGATCCGCGACGTCGTTCATCACCAGACGTCCACCCGAGTCGGTGACGTAGACGCAGTGCGCGCCGTACGACTCCATCAGCTTGGCCTGCTTCGCCAGTTCTTCGGCCGGCGCCATGTGGCTCATCATCAGGAAGCCCGAGACGTCCATGCCGATCTCGCGGGCGGTTTCGATGTGCTGCGCGGAGACGTCGGCCTCGGTGCAGTGCGTGGCAACACGAACCGAGCGAACACCGAGGTCGTAAGCATGCTTGAGTTCACTGATCGTGCCGACACCCGGAAGCAGCAGCGTGGTGAGACGAGCGTGCTCGAGTACCTCGGCCGCTGCTTCGATCCATTCCCAGTCGGTGTTCGAGCCGGGGCCGTAGTTGAGCGAGCCGCCGGCGAGGCCGTCACCGTGTGCAACTTCGATCGCGTCGACGCCGGCAGCATCGAGAGCTGTGACGATCCGCTTGACGTCGGTGGGCGAAATACGGTGGCGGACAGCGTGCATGCCGTCGCGAAGGGTGACGTCCTGGACGAAGATCTTGCGGTTGCTCACTTGGTTGCTTCCTTCTGCTGGGCGATGCGCTCCGCGATCTGCATTCCGGCGGACGTCATGATGTCGAGATTGCCGGCGTACGCAGGCAGGTAGTGTGCAGCACCCTCGACCTCGAGGAATACCGACACCTGATGGGTGGGGCGATTGCCGTCGACGAGCAACGTCTCGACGGGCTGGTCGGCCGGGATCTCGGTGATCTGGACTTCCTGCTTGAGGCGGTAGCCCGGAACGTAGGCGGAGACGTCGCCGACCATCTTCTCGATGGACTGACGGATCTCCTCGTGAACAGCCGGGTCCGGGGCGTCGACGAGGCAGAACACCGTGTCTCGCATGATGAGCGGCGGCTCGGCGGGGTTGAGGATGATGATGGCCTTGCCGCGGCGGGCGCCGCCGACTGCCACGATCGCCTCGGATGTGGTCTCGGTGAACTCGTCGATGTTGGCGCGCGTTCCGGGACCTGCAGACTTCGAGGCGATGGACGCCACGATCTCCGCATACGCCACCGGGACGACCCGAGAAACAGCCGCAACCATCGGGATCGTGGCCTGGCCACCACACGTCACCATGTTGACGTTGGGTGCGTCCAGGTGCTCGTCGGCGTTGACGGCCGGCACGACGTACGGGCCGATGGCGGCAGGCGTCAGGTCGATCATGCGCTTGCCGAGGGGAGCCAGCCGCGCGTTGTTGGCGACGTGAGCCTTTGCCGAGGTGGCGTCGAAGACGATCTCGATCTCGTCGAAGTTCGGCAGACCGATCAAACCCTCGACACCTTCAGCCGTGATCGGCACGTTCAGACGCGCTGCGCGGGCGAGGCCGTCCGACGCCGGGTCGATGCCGACCATCGCGCCCATCTCCAGGTAGTCGGAGTTGCGCAGCACCTTGATCATCAGATCCGTGCCGATGTTGCCCGATCCGATGATCGCGACCTTGACCTTGCTCATGCGTTGTCCTCTTCGCTGGAAAAACTGGTGGTGACGGAACCGAACCCGGAGACGGTCACGGTGACTTCGTTGCCTGCGGTGACCGGCGCCATGGGACCGAGTGCGCCGGACAGGATCACCTGGCCTGCCGTCAGCGGCTGCCCCAACTCGCGTGCCGTGCGGGCGAGCCAGACGACTGCTTCGATCGGATCGCCCAGGCAAGCGGTTCCGACGCCGGTGGACACCTCGGTGCCGTCGACGGACATCGACATGACGACGCCGGCGGGTTCCACCTCGTCGAGGGTGCGGCGTTCGGTTCCCAGGACGTACACGCCCGAGGACGCATTGTCGGCGACGGTGTCACCGAATTTGATGTCCCACGACGCGATGCGGCTGTCGCAGATCTCGATCGCTGCGACGGCGTAGTCGATCGCCTCGCGCACCTGCGCACTGTCCAGCGGTCCGTCCACGAGGTCGGCACCGAGCACGAAGGCAACTTCCGCTTCGACCTTGGGCTGGATCAAACGACTCATGGGGATGGTGCCGCCGGCGGGGAACTCCATGTCGGCGTACAGAACGCCGAGGTCGGGCTGGTCGACGCCCAGCTGCTGCTGGACTGCCACCGAGGTCAGGCCGATCTTGCGGCCTACGACGACGGCACCCGCCTGCCGACGGATTTCATCGACGCGGCGCTGGACAGCGTAGGCAGCGACGAGATCGTCGGCGCCGATCAGATCGCGCACCGGTGCGCAGGGAGTACCGCTCGCGATGGCGGCTGCGAGGCGGTCAGCAGCAGCTGAGATGTGCGTCTCGCTCGCTGTACTGGTATTCGTGGGCTGGCTCATGACCATTACTTTCGCCGTGGCGCCGAGATTGCGCCAGGGAACTGTCTCACTCAGCGATACGCTGGGCAGGTGACTGGCGGCGCAAACCTCGACACCGTGCTCGGCAAGGCGGTGACGATCCTGCGTGCCTTCCGGGCTGACGACCACGTGTTGCCTCTCGCCACCCTGGTCCAACGGACCGGACTGCACAAGGCAACGGTGCACCGCCTGGCCAACGAACTGGTCGCGAACCGGCTACTCGACCGTATCGACGGTGGCTACCGGCTCAGCGGCGGCCTCTTCGAACTCGGCATGCTCGCCTCCCTCGAACGCAGCCTCCTGGAGATGGCAATGCCGTTTCTCCAAGACTTGTACGAGCGGACCCACGAGACAGTTCACCTGGGAGTTCGCGACGGCCACGACGTCGTATACGTCGCGAAGATAGGCGGACACCGGCAAGCCAACTCGCCGTCCCGGACCGGTGGCCGGATACCGCTGTATTGCACCGCAATCGGCAAGGCACTCCTGGCTTTCTCCGACAACGAATTTCGTCGCGAAGTGTTGTCGGAACCGATGACCAGACGCACCCCGCACACGATCGTTGCGCCCGGCATTCTCAATACCCAACTGAACCGAGTGGTCGAGACCGGTATTGCGTTCGAGCGCGAGGAATCAGCGCCGGGTCTCGCGTGCGTTGCGGCGCCGGTATTCGGGACCAACGACAAACCCGTCGCCGCCATCAGTGTCACCGGTCCCACCAGTCGCTTCGTTCCCGAGAGCCAAGTGCCTTACGTTCGCGCCGCTGCCGAAGGCCTACACAGCACCATCGCTCGCCGCGAACGACTGCGGTGATCCGGCCGTCCCGGCCTGGACGAGCCCGGTCAATGCCTGCGGCAAAGGCCCCTCGTGTAAGACGCCGAGACGTTGGGTTGCGCGGGTGAGGGCGACATAGAGTTCCGACGCGCCGCGGGGGCCGTCGGCGATGATTCGCTCCGGTTCCACGACGAGCACGGCATCGAACTCCAGACCCTTCGTTTCCGAAACAGGCACAGCGCCCGGCACGTCCGCAGGTCCGATGACGATGCTCGTACCCTCGCGCCCGGCCTCGTCCTGATTGAATTCGTCGATGGCGGAGGCTAGTTCGTCGGAGGATATTTGTCTGGACCACGGCGCGATCCCGCAGGCGCGGACGGACTCGGGTGGCTGCACGTCCGGCGCGAACTCGGAGAGCAGAGCGGCGGCGACGCTCATGATCTCGGCGGGGGTGCGGTAGTTCACCGACAGGGATCGATAGATCCAGCGGCCGGGGACGTACGGCTCCATCATCGTCGCCCACGAGCGGGCACCTGCGGGTGAACGTCGTTGCGCGAGATCACCTACCACCGTGAAAGACCGGTCCGGGCAACGGCGCATCAGGACTCGCCAGTCCATCTCGGACAGCTCTTGGGCCTCGTCGACCACGATATGCCGGTACGTCCAGTCTCGGTCAGCAGCAGCGCGTTCGGCGAGTTCCCGGGTATCGCGTTCGACGAAACGATCCGCCAGGTCCTCGGCGTACAGCATGTCCTGGGCGAGAAGGTGATCCTCGTCGTCCATCAGATCCTCGCGGCTGATCATCATGTCCAGCACGCCCGCTGCATACGCGGCCTCGTCGCGGCGTTCACGTTCGGCACTCTGGTCGACGGGCTTGTCCCGGCCGAGCATGTCCACCAACTCGTCGAGTAACGGAACGTCCGAGACAGTCCAGGCGTCACCGTCCTGGCGAAGCAGCTTCTCGTCCGCGCCTGCCGCACGTAGACGAGCGGGAGAAGTAAACAGCTGTGTCAGTAGCTCTTTCGGAGTCAGGATCGGCCAGAGCGTGTCGAGCGCCGCGGTAAATGCGCTGTTCTCCACCAGCTCTGCGGTCAGGTCCGTCCGCACTTGCTCCCAGGCTTCACGGTCACTGCGTGTCAACCACCCCTTGCCGATCCGCGCTATCGCCCGTTCGGTCAGCGCCCAGGTGAGGATTTCGGTGAACACAGTGCGTGCGTCGTTGTGGGGGAGTCCGCTCGAACGGGCTTCTTCTCGGGCCCACTCCGCGGTTTCGGCGTCGATCCGCACCGTGACGTCCGCCAATTCGATCAACAGTGGGTTCTCGGGCAATTGCTGGTGATCGGCAATCGCTGCGCCGAGAACGTCCAGGATCTTCAGCGAACCTTTGAGCCCAGCGGCCTCCGGAGTGTCCTCGGAGGTGACGCGTAGACCGGGAACGAGATCACCGGTGGTCATGAACACCACGTCGGACTCTCCCAGCGAGGGCAGTACGCGGCCGATGTGGTTCAGGAACGCCGGGTTCGGCCCGACCACGAGAACGCCGTGACGTTCCATCCGCTCTCGCTGGGTGTAGAGCAGGTAGGCGACGCGGTGCAAGGCGACGACGGTTTTCCCGGTACCTGGGCCACCTTCGATCACCAGCACCCCGGGGTGTTCGAGTCGGACGATGTCGTCCTGTTCGGCCTGGATGGTTGCCACGATGTCCCGCATTCCCTCACCGCGGGGTGCGTTGACTGCCGCGAGCAGGGCGGAATCGCTGTGCGTGTCGTGTTCTACGCCGTCGGGGCGCCCGAGTACCTCGTCGGTGAAATCGACCACGCGTCGACTCCGGGTGCGGAACTGACGGCGTCGACGCATGTTCTCCGGGTTGGCAGCAGTGGCAACGTAGAACGCGCGAGACGCCGGCGCCCGCCAATCGAGCAGCACCGGTTCGTAGTCGTTGTCCGCATCGAGAAGGCCGATCCGGCCGATGTAGGAGGTCTCGCCCGACAGCGAGTCCAACCGGCCGAAACACAGTCCGTTGTCGGCTACGTCCAGCCTTTTCACCTCTTTGGCAAGCGCGCGCACCTCGGCGTCGCGTTCCACGAGTGCTTCGCCGTTTCCGCGCAGAGCGGTGTTGTACCTGCCTTTGACTCGGGCGCGCTCCGCATCGAGGCGTGCGTAGAGCCCCTCCACATAGTTCCGCTCGGATCGCAGTTCTTCTTCGTGTCCCTGGGTTGGCACGTGCCCTCACTTCCGCTGGCTGTCCCGATCCCGTAGTCGGTCGTGCGGGATCGGAAGAGCCATTCTGCGGCACTACCCGGGCCTTGCCGCAAGGCCCCCAGTGGGATATATATTGATAGTGGAAGGGAGTGTTGATCCTCCCTCACAGTTCTTGTAACAGATCCCCCAGACTGACGTATGGCTCCCAGCCTGGTCGATGTTTGGACCCTGAACGCCACGGGTACAAATCTAGTGGCCGGTGTTCCAAAATCGGTTGCCCTCATGAACTTACGTGGATCGAGGGATTGTGAAGGCGATACTGGCAACGGCCGCAAGCATCCTTCTGGTGGTTGCCTTGGCCGTTGCCATCTTGCTTTTCCTTTCCGGATCTCCGCGCGAAAGCACCTCACACGAGCTTGCCGATACGGTGCACACGATCGGCGGAAAGCCGACCACCTGCGGCGAGTTGTTCGGCGAAACGTGCAGCTTCGCTTTGCAGTCGGACTACAACCTGTGGGGACAAGACCTCGACAGTTTCGTCAATGCGGGAACTCTCGGTCCCTTCGCCCGCAGCATCGGCTTCGTGGCGGAGGCAAAGCTGAGCTTGCAAGCATGCGAGGTCAGCGCCGCAGCTGGTCGGACGATTCTCGATTTCTACACTCTCGCCGAGATCGACCACCCTGCGGCAACCACCACCGACCTCTTCCCCTTCTGGAACGAGTCCCGCCAATTCCTGTGCCCGGTAAACAGTTTCTGAGAACGGTTGATCGTTACTCGAGGAACGACCTCGTCGTTCGGCTACGACGAGTCATGGTCTGCGCCTAGTCGGTGCACGGATGTTTATGCGAATTTCGACGGGGTAGGGCCTTCTGTGTGGGAGTCCTGCCTGTGTGGGAGCCCTGAGCGAGAATCCGAAACGTATTGGAGGGTCAACGTGCCAGATGACAAGAGCGGTCCCAGCGAGGGAATCAAAGGCGTAGTAGAGGACGTCAAGGGTAAGGCCAAGGAAGCCGTTGGTGCGGTTTCCGGAAACGACAGTTTGACCCGAGAAGGCCGCGCCCAGCAGGACAAGGCCGAAAGCCAGCGAGAGGTCGCGAAGAAAGAGGCAGAAGCCGAGAAGGCTCGCGCCGAAGCGGCCGCAGACGAAGCGCGACAGAAGTCCGAGCAATAGCCCTGACGCACTCGTCACCCTCGGCCTGGGATTGATCCCAGCCCGAGGGTGAGTCGTGGCTCCGCGTTCAGTTTGAAATCTCTACTTACTTAGGGCGTAACAAGATTCGTGCGCCCAGCATGACGATCAAGAGGAGCTGTTCGATGCCTTCATCTCAGTCCGTCCCAGGTGCACCGGCCCCGAAAGCGCCGGACCTGAAAGAACCGGTCAAGCCTCGACAGCCGTTGCCGCCCAAGGACGACCAGCGGCAGCCGGAGGTGCGTACCGTCGCGGGTGCCGAAGAGAAGGTGAAGGGAAATGGACGTGGCCAGCGGGGGGAGTACCTCACCACCGCCACCGGTACACGGCTTTACGAGACCGACCACTCACTGACCGCAGGCGAGCGGGGCCCGACTCTTCTGCAGGATCACCATCTGCGTGAGAAGATCACACACTTCGATCACGAGCGAATTCCGGAGCGTGTCGTCCACGCCCGCGGGGCGGCCGCGCACGGCACGTTCCTGGCGAATGGCGCAGCCGAAAACATCTGTAAAGCCTCGTTGTTCGCTTCAGGTGCCAGAACCCCGGTATTCGTACGCTTCTCGACAGTTCTGGGTTCACGCGGTTCGGCGGATACCGTCCGAGACACACGCGGCTTCGCCACCAAGTTCTACACCGACGAAGGTGTATTCGATTTGGTGGGCAACAACATCCCGGTGTTCTTCATCCAGGACGGAATCAAGTTCCCAGACATCATCCATGCCGCGAAACCCCACCCGGACCGGGAGATTCCGCAGGCGCAGAGCGCGCACGACACGTTCTGGGATTTCGTGTCGCTGCACACCGAAGCCACCGCGCACACATTGTGGAACATGTCCGATCGAGGCATCCCGCGCTCCTATCGCATGATGGAGGGCTTCGGCATTCACACGTTCAGGCTCGTGAATGCCGACGGCGAGACGAATCTGGTGAAATTCCACTGGAAGCCGGCCGCCGGAGTGCATTCACTCGTGTGGGAGGAAGCGCAGATCGCCGGCGGTGTGGATCCGGATTTCCATCGACGCGATCTTGCCGACGCCATCGAGGCCGGCGCATATCCGTCCTGGGATTTGGGCGTGCAGGTGTTCCCTGATACCGAAGACGAAATGTTCGAAGGCATAGATCTATTGGATCCCACCAAGATCGTGCCCGAAGAACTAGCGCCGGTTCAGGTCATCGGAACGATGACACTCGACGCCAATCCGACGAACTTTTTCGCCGAGACCGAGCAGGTTGCATTCCATCCGGGCCACTTGGTTCCGGGCGTCGACATCACCAACGATCGTCTCCTGCAGGCGCGTTTGTTCTCGTACCTCGACACCCAGATCACGCGACTCGGTGGCCCCAACTTCGACCAGATTCCGATCAACCGTCCTCACGCTCCTGTCAACGACATGCTTCGCGACGGCTTCCATCAGGACGGTGTGCATACCGGAGTCGCGCCGTACCATCCCAATTCGTTGGACGGTGGGTGCCCGTTCATGGCCTCGGCGGACAGCGCGGCCTATATCGAGGTGCCCGAGGAAGTTTCAGGGCGAAAGGTGAGGCAGGCGCCGGCATCGTTCGACGATCACTTCTCGCAAGCTCGACTCTTCTATCGCAGTCTCTCCCCTGTCGAACAGGAGCACGTTGCGCAGGCGTATACCTTCGAATTGGGCAAGTGCTACGAGGAGAACATCAAGACCCGGAATCTGGGCATCTTGGCGAACATCGACGCGGGTCTCGTGTCGATCGTCGCAGGGGGGCTTGGCCTTCCGGTTCCCGAACCGACGGAGCCGTTGAGCGATCCGGAGCTCAGCCCTGCACTGTCTCAGGTTGGCGCGGAATGGCCGGTAGACGGAAGGATCATCGCGCTACTGGTCGACGAGAACTCCGATCTCGACACCGTGGTCGCCATTCGAGACAAGATCTTCGACGCCGGCATGGTGCCGCTGATCCTCGGCCCGCACGGCGGAACCATCGGGGACGGTGACGACGCGGTGACGGTGCAGCGAACGTACCTCACAGCTCGTTCGATCGAATTCGATGCAATCCTGCTGAGCGGCGACGTTTCTCGGATCGGCGAGGGCAAGTTGGATCCACGGGTGGAGACTCTGCTGAACGAAATGTATCGTCACAGCAAGGCAATTGGTGGTTGGGGTGAGAGCATGAGTGCGCTGGCTGCCGCCGGTATCGACGAGTCTGCATTGGGAGTCGTCGTCGATGCTGACGCGGAAGGAGCCCTCGCCTCACTCGCTCAGCTTCTGAAGACACACCGCGTGTGGGGGCGTTTCGAGGTGCCGCCCACATCCTGAGTGCCGGCGTACGTTCGAACTTGCGGTGTGGCCGAACTGCCAACTCGGCCACACCGCAAGTTCGGCCACACCGTCGGAGTGAAGACGAGTGAAGGGACGAAACAGTGGCTCGCAAGGACTCACAACCTCAACTCAAGGATCAAGAACTCTACGAAGAGCTACGTGAGAAGGGCGATTCCAAGGAGAAGGCGGCTCGAATCTCCAATGCGGCCGCCAATCGAGGGCGGTCGACTGTCGCCAAGTCCGGCGGACAATCTTCGCCGTACGAGGAGTGGACGGTCGACGATCTGAAGAAACGCGCCAAGGAACTCGATCTGCACGGGTACTCGAAACTGAACAAGGGTGAGCTGATCGAGAAACTCCGCAATCACTGAGCTGCATTCTGCTCGAGTTGTATTCTGCTTGTGCAGAATACAACTCGAGCGTTCGGTTCAGTGCCCTTCTTGATCGAAGAGTTCCTGACCTTCCAGTCGCTTGACCCGACGGTGTTCCATCAAGATGGCCAGTGTTCCGACGACGAAGGACACGACGCACACCGCGCCGGCGATGACTGCCCATCCGCGAAATCCGTAACCTGCTGCCACCAAGGTCAATCCGAGTGTTGCCAGACCCAGCCCGATCAGCAGGTATCCGGGATAGTTGCGCCCGTCGCTGATTGCCTCCCCGACGTGCGATCGATTGGTGTGTTCGTCATCTACCGGTGAACTCCCGCTCATGTTGGTCACGGCGCACTCCATCCTTCGCTCATGAAGACTTGCGATTCTTCGCTCGTCGTCGGTTCACAGGGCAACTACCCGATCGATGGGTGAATGAAACAGATGGAGTAGTGCCGAAGTGCGGAGAAAGCCGTACGCTCGAAGTATCGGGTGTGGAGGAAAACCGGTGCGAGGAAGGCCTATGAATGGGAAGCCGACTCCTGACCTATTCTCGGTAGGTACACCGACTCTCGGTGTCGAGGAGGAGTTTTTGCTCTGCGATCCGCAGACTGGGCGTCCCAGTCTGCGCAACTCCGAGGTTGCTGCTGCCGGGCGAGAACTCGGTATCTCGTTGCAACTCGAACTCACACGTTGTCAGGTGGAGACTTCCACTTCGATCGGCAGCCACATTCGTGACCTTCGTGACCAACTCTGTGAGTCTCGTGCCCTCACCGCCGATGCCGCTGCCCGCGTGGGATGTCAACTCATCGCTGTCGGAACGCCTTTCTACGATCCACCGGTCGACGAGATCACGCAGAAGTCGCGGTACCAACGGATGGCCGGTCAATTCGGTGCAATCACCGAAGGTGTGATGTGCGGTTGCCACATTCACGTGGGTGTCGAAGATCGAGAACGATCGGTCCAGATCATCAATCATCTGCGTCCATGGTTACCAACTTTGTTGGCATTGACGGCGAACTCCCCGATCAGCGGGGGACGCGATACCGGTTATGCGAGTTGGCGTTACGTTCTGTTCGGCAGATGGCCCAGTTCGGGTCCGCCACCCTTCTTCGAGTCCGTGGGGCACTACGAAGATGCCGTTGCAGCGATGCTGGAGACGGGGGTCATTCTCGATCCGCACATGGTCTATTGGGACGTGCGCATGTCGGATCACCTTCCCACCGTGGAGATTCGGATCAGCGACGTGCCCGCCACCGTGGAGGAGACGATGACTCTGGCCACACTGGTGCAGGCACTCGTCGGCACCGCATCCGCTGCGATCACCAAAGGTGAGGTTGCGCCTGCCGTCGATCAGGAGCTACTCCGCGCGGCTTGCTGGCGTGCAGCAAGCGACGGACTTGACGGCAGGTCGCTCGACGTGGAATCCGTGCGCTTGCTGACTGCACATCAGGCGGTTCGGCGATTGGTGGATCATGTCGAACCTGCTCTGACCGCATTCGGAGAGTTCGAGCAGGTCACGGCTTCCTTGGACAAGATCTTCAGGAACGGAAACGGAGCGATCGTGCAGCGCCGGCAACTCGCGCGCCGGTCACGGGTGGCCGATGTGATCGACGAGTGCGCCCGACGCACTTTCGAAGGGTGCAGTTCACAAGGTGGCAGTGAGCTGTAGGGCACGGTTGGAATTGGCATTCCGAGACTTCCAATTTCTTATCGAGGTCACCGATCGGACAGCAGGAGGAGCAACATATGAATGGCGATCCACGACCCGAGCTTCCGTCGGACAAGGATCTCGACGATATGTGCAGGCAGTTGGCTGCAGTAGTAGAGGAACACGGTCTGTCGGTGGCGACGGCGGAATCGTTGACCGCCGGGAACATCGCCGCACATCTAGGAAAGGCGCCGAACGCCGGTTCCTGGTTTTGTGGCGGGATCGTCGCATATACCCGAGCGGTCAAGCATTCCGTTCTTCATGTTCCTGACGGCCCAGTCGTCTGCGAGGACGCTGCTCGGGCCATGGCACACAGCACTGCCACACTGTTCGGCGCGACGTTGGCACTGGCCGTCACCGGCGAAGCCGGTCCGGATACCCAGGAGAACGTCCCACCGGGAACTGTGTGGTTCGGAGTCGTCGACCATGGGACCGCTGAAACAGAGAAACAGGTCTTCTCAGGTGACCCCGAAGCCGTCCTGGGAGCAACCGTCGAGCATGCGATCGGTCTACTTCTGCGTCACGCGTCCGGTCGCCGCACACCAAGTTCGACAGGCGTGGTGTAGTCGAGAATTCAACTGTTCGAACGATTCTTGTGATGTCCCTTGTGTTTCGCAGGAGCCTGAGCAGTAGGAATCAGACGGCCGTCGGCCGTGTATTTCTCGACTACAAGGTGCTTGCTGACGCCTCGATTGGCATCCACGGCGCACGCGATTGCTTCCTTGTCGGAGTCGAAAGGTTCCTCGGTCGAGGAGCCGTCGGGCATCGTGATCTTGTACCGATCCATACATCGACTATTGCGGGTAGATCCGCCTCCGACAACCTTTGCTCACGGAAATGTCGGCCAGGAGAACAGAAGGTCAGCGGGTCCAGTAATCTTCGGGCCTTCGACCTGAACGGAATCCGTAGTGTTCGAGCATCGCTGTCGCTTCCGGGAAGTTCGCCGCCAGAGCCTCGGGCACATGGGCATCGCTTCCGAATGTCACCGCTTTGCCTCCCTCTTCGCTCCACCACTGGGGTATCCAGGACCACAGTCGACGGGTGTTCATCTCGAGCGCCCGACCGCTTTCGGCGATAGCGCGCATCGCATTTCGGAATCCGTCCTCGAATCGGCGGGGATCGAAAGGTCCGGCGATTTCGGTCGGCCATGCACGCACGGCGTAGTCGATATGGGTGAACACCTCGAAGGTCTGAGAGCCAGCCACCATACGCGGGATCTCTCCGAGGTAAGCCCACATCACTTCGTCGGCGCCCCACTTTCGAAACAGGGTGTTCGGTTCACTCCGATCGTCGCCGACTTCGAGCGTGTGCAAGGACCCCAATACCCGGTCGATCACACCGAGATCAAGGAGGTGCGACGCCTGCGCTTCGTGCAGGTGCGGTTGTCCGAACTCGACTCCGGTGAGAATCCGCAATTCAGGAAAACGGTGTCGACATCGTTCGATGCTGTCGAGATAGCCGTCGAGGTCGAGGATGGGTGCGCGGACGTAGCCGTCGGTGCTCAGCAGGTGATGTTGATGGGGCATCAGATCTGCGGCGGTTGTGCGCCACCGAGCATCGAAGTCGAGATGCTCGGTGAACACCAACGCGGGCAATCCGATTGCTTCGGCACGTGCGCAAGTCTGTTGCATTCGCCCGGAAGCGTCGGACTGTGGCCCGCCGGTATCCCACGACCACTCGCTGTGAACATGACTGTCCGCGGGTAGTTGCATGTTCAGTTCGTATCAGAGCGCGGAAGTTCTGGTGTGATTACAGTTCGGACTGGCGTACGAAGTCGCTCTGTGCGTGGGTGCCCCAAATTTCGGAGGACTGAGTCTCGGGTTCGCTGTCCAGCTTTCGAACTTCGTGAATGAAGTCCACTCCGTTCAGTTCGTCGGACGGAACCGACAGAAGCTTGCATGTGGTGCTGACGAAGAATCGCTGGACATCTTCCAACTCGAGACGCCCACCGAGCCGGTACCAGTGCGCAACCCCGGTGCACATCTCCAGTATCGCGAGTCGGCTCAATGCCAGATCTTCGATGTCGAAGGCGCCCACGCGTTGTCCGCGTTCGAGGATCTGTCCGAAAAGAAGCTCGTACTCGTCGCGCAGCGTCTGCAACTCGATGCGGTTGTCTCCGGTCAATCCGCGCATCTCGTACTCGGCGACGCGGGCAGTCAGTTGGTTGACAGCGGTAATGCCGACGTGCGACGACACCAGGCCGGCGAGCTGGACCACGGGATCGGCGCTGCGGCGCATCGCCCGCTCTCCCGACTGTGTCAGCTCGTCGAGGCACGACCGAATGATCGAGGCCAACAGTGACTCTTTGCTGCCGACGTAGTGATAGAGCGTTGCCGAGTTGATGCCGGCTTCTGCTCCGAGTTCACGAATGCCGGTAGCGGCGAACCCTTTCGTCGCGAACAGCGTGACTGCCGCCCGTTGAACGCGCCCCAGGTCCATGATCCTCATTTCGGTTGGTTGCCCAATCATGCTAGCATCGCCGCCGAAATCGACTGACCGTCAATCAATTGATTGATAGCTGTCTGTGTACTGGCAAATTACATATTTATTCATCAATCGATCGATTGAAAAATGCTTGACTGTGCGTTGGGTCACTGCATAGTGTTCTTGTCGAGCCTCCCCTCGGTGCGCGAGCTAACAGGGCACTCCATACAAGGAGCAATGACATGAACGACGCGAATCCTCCATCTCCCGCAACTGTCGACAGGCCTGCCCTGCGGCGTGTAGCCGGATCAGTTCTGGTCGGCACCACGATCGAGTGGTACGACTTTCAGATCTACGGCGCCTCCGCCGCTTTGGTCTTTGCGCCGCTGTTCTTTTCGGGCGCAGATCCCGCGCTGGCGACGATTCTCTCCTTCGCTACCTTTGCGGTCGGCTTTCTGGCGCGGCCACTCGGCGGTGTTGTGATGGGCCACTTCGGTGACCGCATCGGACGCAAGAAGGTCTTGGTGCTTGCACTTCTTTTGATGGGAGCTGCAACATTCCTGGTCGGCGTCCTTCCGACGTCCTCCCAGATCGGTGTGTGGGCCCCGATTCTTCTCGTTGTGTTGAGGCTGATTCAAGGATTCGGCGTCGGCGGCGAGTGGGGCGGTGCAGTTTTGACTGCTGTGGAGTACGCACCCAAGAATCGCCGCGGCTTCTACGGCAGCATGCCGCAGGTGGGTGTGCCCGCCGGCCTTCTGCTGGCGACGGCCGTCATGTTCGGCACCAAGGCGCTCACCGGAGACCAATTCCTGGTGTGGGGATGGCGAATTCCGTTCCTGCTGAGTATCGCTTTGGTTGCAGTGGGGCTGTACATTCGCACGGCGTTGGAAGAGACTCCGGCATTCGCTCGCGTGAAGCAGCAGAACACCGCGGTCAAGATCCCGATGGTCGACGCGTTCAAGAACTATCCTCGCCAGATCATTCTTGCCGCAGGTTCGATGATCAGCACCGGCGCCTACTTCTACATCCTGAACACCTACAGCCTGACGTACGCCGATCAATTCGATCTGCTGTCCGGAAACCTCATGCTCGGCGCGGTCATGGTCTCCGCCCTCGTTGCCGTCATCTTCATTCCGATCTTCGGTCAACTGTCCGAAAAATTCGGACGACGCCGGATCCTGATGGTCGGCATCACCGGCATGGGTCTGTGGGTCTTCGTTGCATTCGCCGCGATAGATACCGGCAACTTCTGGATCACCACCGGCGCATTGGCGGTCGGCGCCTTCATGCTCAGCATCTCGTACGGGCCGCAGGCGACGTTCATCGCCGAATTGTTCGACGCCCGGGTGCGCTACAGCGCGGCCTCGATCGCTTTCCAGATCGGTGTGCTCTTGGGTGGAGCAATCGCGCCGATGGTCGCGGCCATGTTGGTCCGCGCGACAGGTGGATCGTTCGCGGTGGCTGTGTATATCGCTGCCCTGTCGGTGATTTCGCTGATCAGCGTCTACTTCGTCCGTGACACCGACCTCGACGAAGGAAGCCGCGACATGTACATCGATGACAACGGGGCCTATCTACCGCCGGTCGATCAACGCTCAACGGTTGTCAACTAGTAGAGGAAACTTCAATGATCACAAAGAGTTTCGAAGAGATATCTGTCGGAGACATTGCGGTAACGGACCCGCGGGTCGTCACCGAAGACTATGTGCGAAGTTTCGCCGACCTCACCTGGGATCGCCATCCTCTTCACCTCGACCCCGACTACGCGCAGCAGACGCGCTTCGGTCGCCAGATCGCCCACGGCGCACTCATGCTGTCCACCTTGCTCGGCCTGGTGGAGTTGGATCCCCGTTACCTCCAGTGCTTCTACGGACTTGATCACGTCAGGTTCCACCGGCCGACCTACCTCGGCGACTCGGTGCATGCGGTGTCGGAAGTGCTGTCGGTGCGCCCTCGCTCGGACGGTGAGACCGCGATCGTGTCGTCGAAAGGCTCACTCGTCAACCAAGACGGAGACCTTGTTTTCTCCGGCGAATTCTCTTTCCTGGTAGGCGAGACCCATTCTCTCGACCTCGAAGTGGGTGCTCGGTGAGTTCTCGGCCGCATATGTCATGGTGGCAGGATCTCGAAGCAGAAAACTTCGAATGGACTGTGCCAGAGCAATTCAACATCGCGCACGCCTGCGTCGATGTGCAGAATCCCGATGATCTAGCCCTCGTCGTAGACACCGGTGGACACTGGAGTCGGTACACCTTCGGTGAAGTCGCCACGACAAGCCGTAAATTCGCAACCGTGCTTGCGGATCTCGGCCTTGTCTCAGGGGATCGCGTCGGTGTGATGGTCCCACAGGGGATCGAGGTTCTCGCGACACATCTGGGCGCCTTCCGATCCGGAATGGTCACCGTTCCGCTATCGGTCAAGTTCGGGTCGGATGCGGTCGTTCATCGAATGCGTGACTCGGGAGCGAAAGTGCTTGTGGTCGACAAGGACTGTTACGAACGAGTTGCCGACGGAATAGGTGAGATACCCGGCATCGAAGCCGTCATCGTTGTCGGAAATACGGATCAGCCCTCCGATTCGACCCCCGTTCGACTTCTCGATTTCCACAGCCTCGTCGACAGTGCCGCAGAAAGCGCGGAATTGGCAGCGACGGGCCCCGATTCACACGCCATCATCATCTATACCTCGGGAACGACGGGGAATCCGAAAGGCGCCCTCCACGGGCACCGAATTCTCCTGGCGCACATGCCCGGTATGCGGACGGCATTCGACAATGCGCCGCAGCGGGGAGACGTCTTCTGGACGCCGGCAGACTGGGCCTGGATCGGCGGTCTGTTCGACGTTCTGTTTCCAGCCCTTGCGTTGGGGTGCCCCGTTGTTGCGACGCCCGACAAATTCACACCGGCGCGTGCGGTCGAGATTCTGAGCCGTCACAAAGTAACGGGTGCCTTCATTCCTCCGACTGCACTCAAGCAGATGCGGAGTATCGGCATCGACGGCACCGCTGCGCGTGGTATTCGGCTGCGGGCATTGGGAACTGGTGGTGAAGCCCTCGGTGACGCATTGCAGGCGTGGGTTGCAAACACACTCGGCGTAGCTGTCAACGAGTTCTACGGGCAGACGGAAATGAATCTGACCATCGGCACTTCGCGTTCGAAGTGGACGCCCGTGAGCGGCTCGATGGGTCGCGCTTTTCCTGGCTTCGACGTCACCCTCCTCGATCCGCTCGGCGAGCCGGTAGCGGTGGGGCAGGTAGGCGAGATCTGTGTGAAGGCAGGCAACCCCGGACAGTTCCTCGGCTATTGGAACCAACCGTCGAAGACTGATGAAAAGGTCTACGACGGGTGGATTCATACCGGTGATCTGGGTCGGACCGATGAAGCGGGGAACTTCTGGTACCAGGGGCGTGCCGATGACGTCATTTCGTCCGCGGGGTACCGGATCGGCCCCGGCGAGATCGAAGAGTGCCTGCTCTCGCACGACGAGGTAGCTATGGCCGGCGTCATCGGTGTTCCGGATCCGTTGCGCGGGGAAGCCGTTCACGCTTTTGTCGTTCTGTCCGAAGGAACGAACTCTTCGGAAGAGCTTCGCCAGGAGTTGCAGACCCACGTGAAAAGCCGCCTTGCTTTCTACCAGTACCCCAGGCAGATCACCTTCATCGACAGCTTGCCGCTCACCACCACGGGCAAGATCCTACGGCGGGAACTCCGAACATTGGCCACTGGCGCGAACGGCCTTGGCTAGCAGACGCCTACATGTTGGGTAGGACCACGACGAAGAACCAACCGCTCAGGGCAAGACCGATGACGCCGGTGAAGAGGCCGACTATTGCATCCCACGGCAGCTGGCGGGCATTCGAGAGCAGATGCCCGCCAGACTTCTTCGGGTGACGTCGGAGCGCAAAGATTCCTGTTGTAATCGCGCCCACACCCAGAAGGATGCCGAAGCCGAAAGCCCAGAACAGGAGTACCGACAGCGCGCCGAGCATCTCCGACCTCTCACTCCAGCGTGCGACGCGCTGTGTTTCGGTCGGGGGAGGCCACTTGTGAGAAGGCGACAGAGCTGCACCGAAACGGCGGGTGTGATGACGAATTGACTGGTCGCTGAGAAACATTGTCCACCACGCCTGGAGTCGAGTCGATGTGCCGCCGGTATCTACTCGTCTACCCCTTCTCCGCGGATATATGCCGCTGAAGTCGGGGCTAGCTGGTTGCGTCGCGCAGCGGAATCTCGATCAGAAGCTCACTGGAACCCCTTACCTCTCGGGTCGATTGATTCTCATAGGCGTGCAACAGCTCTCGCGGTTTAGAATTGCAGGAATGTCATTCGATGTGAACAAGACCTTCCAGGGCGTCGAGGACCCGGTCCAGCCCGAATTTCCACGCTGCCTCGGGGCTGTACGGGGTGTTCTTGGCTTCGCCGGCCGCTCCTCCGACTCGCTGCGCCAGCGGGAAGTTGTCGCCGAGATAGGCAGCCAGACGCTGGTTCCAGGACGACCACACCTCGGCCATGTCGGCCGCTCGGGGGTCGGGGCGCCGTGCTTGCGCCGAGGACCGGGCGAAGTCGGCGACAAACGTCAGCGCGGAATCCCGCTCGATGTCGCTCAGCCCGGTGCCGTCGAACGCGTGTAGTTCGTGGTCGTACTTCGCGATAGTTCCCGGACCCAACGCGGAGCGCTGATCGGTGATGTCCAGGAGCCACCAGTGCTCCGAGTAGAGGGCAAGTTCCTCCTCGGCTACCCGGCGCACGCGCTTGCGCCACGTCATGTTCCCGTACGACAGGCGCGGACTGTTGCTGCGCACGGTGTCGACCATGAGCACCAGGAGATCGTCACGGGACCCGACGTGGGTGTACACCGCCATGCCCGAGATTCCGAGTTCGGCGGCCAATCGGCGCACCGTCACCGCGTCCAGCCCTTCCATGTCCGCGAGGGCGAGAGCGACGTCGACCGCCTGTGAAGTGGTGACCTTCGCGCGCGGGCCGCGGGCGCCACCCTTCGGTGCGAGGGGGTGATCGCGCCACAGTAGGTCGATCAGTTCGCGTGCCATCAGCCGTCTCCAGAAATCGGGAATACCTCAACAGTGGTATACCTTATACGGTGCATACTGTATGCACTGCACAAGGTTTATGATCATGGAGGCCACGATGAAAATCACCAGCACTGCTCTGTCCTTGAACGTTGCCGACACGGACGCGTCGGCCCGCTTCGCGAAAACCCATTTCGGCTTCACCGAGGCCATGGCCGACGACGGATTCGTTTCTCTGAATCATCCGGATGCCGGGGTCAACGTGGTCTTCCTGCGCACGGGTCTCGGTACGTTCAAGCCGGACTTCGTCGCAGGTTCGGCCGGGCAAGGCATGCTCATCGCATTCGTGGTCGATGACGTCGACGCCGAGTTCGCCCGCATCGCTGCCGAAGGTGCCTCCGTCGTCACAGAGCCGGAGACCGAACCGTGGGGCGAGCGCTACTGCCAGTTCGTCGATCCCAACGGCATCGTGTGGCAGCTCGTTCAGTGGGTGTGAAGAACCCGAGCGCTCGGCTCGTCGGCGCGCGGCACAGAACGTAACCAGAGGGCGCGTTCGACGGACTGAGCTTGGAAGCGCTGCGGTGAGATCCCGTGCGCAGTGCGAAACGCTCGGCTGAATGCGGGCAGGTGCGCGTAACCCAGGTTCCTCGACACCGTTCCGGGAGCAACCCCGAGTTGGAGTTGGGTGCGTGCCTGGGTCATCCGTGAAAGCGATCGCCATTGCGGATACGTAGTGCCGGTCTCGATACGGAACTCCCGGCGCAGCCTGGCCGCGTCGGTACCGAACTCTTGCGCCCACTCGTCCAGAGTGCGAGGGTCGGCCGGTCGGGCGGCGATTGTCGCTGCCAGTCGTGTGGCAATCGAATCGGCGGCAGACCCGTTCGAAACCGATTGTGCGAGAGGGCCGGTGGCGATGATGTCGAATGCTGCGGCGCTGTCGTGGCCACGCGGGCGCAAGGGTGTGTAGGCGGCGACGAAAGTGTGCAGCAATGCCAATTCGTCATCGGGGGAGAACTGCACGGTCTCAAGGGCGTCGGCAGATACGGTCGACCCGTTCGAGGAGCGGAAGCCGAGCGGTAGCAGCAGTGAACCCGTCGGAACCGTGACGGTATTGAGGACGCCTGCAGGCAGAATCATGGCCTCGCCGGTGCGCAGTTCCCAGCTGCGGTCCGCGACGTCCACCCGGGCTTGGCCTCGGTAAACCCACACTGCGACGTGGGCGCCGTTGACGCGCGGCCACGTCGCGTTGGCCGGTATCGGCGGCGCAGTTTCTCCGGGCTGCCTGGGCTCTGCGAGCATGCGGACCAATGCTTGATCGTTGTCGGTGTCCACGCTGCGATCGGTTGGACCGGAGAGGGCCCGTCGACGGTAGTCACTCGGGCTCTCTCCCATCTGGGCCCGGAACGCGCGGGTGAATCCGCTTCCTGTTTCGAAGCCGACTTCGTTTGCAATCCAACCGATCTCGCGGTCCTGCTTCAGATACTCCAACGAGGCGGCGATCCGAGCTCGAAGCCGCCAGCGCGTGAAGGTGAGGCCGGTTTCTTCCACGAAGTACCGCTGGAGCGTTCGAATGCTGATCCCGGCACGCTTCGCGAATTGTCCCTCGGTGTCGTCGGTGCCAGGCGTTCGCAAAAGGGCGTGCGCGATCTCGAACGCTTCCCGTGACTGCGGCAATCGCGGCAGCGAGGTGGCCCCGTCGTCAGCCCGGGCGATCATCTCGAACAAGGACGACGGGTGTGCAGCGTCGCCGCGCAGATAGCCCAGGTTGTGAACGAACTCGTGGATCAGTCTGTCTTCCCATCCGGGCGGAACGCGCAGGCGCGTCACGTTAGCCGGCCCGGCGCTGACGCCGTTCGAGGGCGGAAGCAGGATGGGAAACGCGACGGAATCCGAGTCCGTCTCCATTGCGTATCGCGCACCCGCCGGGATCCACAGCGATTCGCCAGCTGGTATCTCGTGGACCGTCGATCCGACTCGGACGCGTCCGCTGCCTGCAAGAACCCAGAACAACAGCGGCGAGCGGGCGGTGCTGGGCTCGGTGGCGCTCGCACGGACCGGCGCCAAACCGATCGCGTTCGGCTCAGATAGTGGTAACACGTTGGCGCTCCTGGACAACCCTTGCTACTTAAGTATGGCTAACTTTACCTCTGCTGTCTGCGTTCGCAGCGGCGCACTCTCGTACCTTCAGAAAGCCATACTCATGCGCAGATCACTTCGCCCGACGGCGGCAATACTCGCCGCGGTCGTCGCCCTCGCTCTTGCCGGCTGCTCCAGCTCGTCAGATAGCGATACCGGAACCGAGGACACCCAGAAAACCTCAGGTTCTGCCGAGGGATGGCCGCGCACCGTCGATCACGGCGACCGCAGTACCGAGATCACCTCGAAGCCGACCCGAATCGTGTCCACCTCGCCGTCGTTGACCGGCACGCTGCTTGCAATCGGTGCGCCGGTCGTCGCCAGCGCGGCAACAACGCCGTCGGGAATGACCGATGACCAGGGGTTCTTCTCCCAGTGGTCGGAGGTGGCAGCTGATCGTGGAGTCGAGGTTCTCTACCGAAATCTCGAGCTGAACCTCGACGCGATCGAGACGTTCGAACCCGATCTGATCATCGGGTCCGCCAACGGAGGTGACTCGACGCTCGACGCCTACGCGCAGCTGAGCGACATCGCACCCACCGTTCTTCTCGACTACGGCGCCAGCTCCTGGGAGGAACTCGCTGATCAGCTCGGGACTGTCACCGGACTCGAGAGCGAGGCAGGCAAGACCGTCGACGAGTACGACAGCTGGGTGACGACGCAGGCTGGGAAGATCAAACTTCCCGAGCAGCCGGTGACGGCGCTGGTCTACATGGGTGCCGACGGTGTCTGGACGTTCCGAGCCGACAGCCCACAGGGCAATCTGTTGACCTCGCTCGGCTTTACCTATGCCGAGCCCGCTGAGCAGTTTGTCGCTCCGGACAAGCGGGGCGCCTCCGGCGTCGCGATCGTCAGCTCCGAGAACATGTCTGCCGCCCTTGACGGCTCGCAGACGCTGTTTGCCGTCTCGATGGGACCCAAGGATGTGGAGAAGCAACTTGCCGCCGATCCGCTTCTCGCGAATCAACCTGCTGTCAAGGGTGATCGGGTCTACGCGATGGGAACGGCGGCTTTCCGCCTCGACTACTTCAGTGCCAAGCAGACAGTCGAGTCGCTGGTGTCCACGTTCGGTGGATGACGGAGTGAGCGCTTCTTCACAGTCCCGGACCGAAGCACCGCTGCGGTCCGGGACAGCCGCGCGTGCGGGGTTGTTGGTCCTGGCCTCCGTGGTCGTGATCGTGCTGGCGTCCGTTGGTGGGCTGGTACTCGGCTCTCGCAACATCCCCGTCGCCACCGTGCTCGACGCGATCTTTTCCTACGACGCCGGCAACAACGAACACCTCGTTGTGATCGGATCACGCTTGCCCCGAACAATTCTCGGGCTGGTGGTCGGGGCTGCGCTCGGACTGGCCGGCGCGCTGATGCAGTCGATCACCCGCAACCCACTGGCCGATCCGGGGCTACTGGGTGTGAACGCCGGAGCATCAGCGGCAGTCGTGATTGCGATTGCCTATCTGGGGGTGACTTCGGTCGGCGGTTATCTGTGGTTCGCGCTCGCCGGCGCGGCTGTTGCCTCGGTGGGTGTGTACATGTTGGGGTCTGCGCATCGCAGCGCCGCGACCCCAGCGCGCATGGCGCTCGCCGGTGCCGCTGTGGCAACGGCGATCACGGCGCTCACCAGTATGGTTCTCATCAGCAATGAGGCTGCCTTCAATCAGTTCCGATTCTGGGCAGTGGGTTCGTTGCAGGGGCGCGGCGGAGACGTGATCGTCACCGTCCTTCCCTTCATCGCGATCGGTATCGTGTTGTCGTTGTTGCTGATTCGACCGCTCAACGCCATTGCTCTCGGCGAGGACGTTGCCAAAGGGCTCGGCGCCCGCACTGGTCCCGCCCGGGCCGGATCCGCTGTAGCAGTCATCCTGCTCGCGGGGGCAGCCACCGCGGCGGCAGGCCCGCTCGGATTCGTGGGGCTGGCTGCGCCGCACATCGTGCGCGGCGTGGTCGGACCGGACCTGCGTCTTCTTCTGCCGTGCGTGCTCGTCGTCGCGCCGGCGTTTCTGCTCTTGGCCGACGTTCTCGGTCGCGTTGTCACCGCGCCGGGAGATCTGCAGACGGGGATCGCGGTGGCTGTGCTCGGCGGACCGTTGTTTGTCGCGCTCGTTCGTTCACGGCGGGTGGCGTCACTGTGAACATGATTGCAGCGCAGCCGGTCCCACCGCTCTTTCGCGGTTTGGTGGTTCGAATCGGGTCGTGGTCGTGGCGAATAGTCCCGCGAGTGCTGTTCGTTGCCATATCAATCAGCGCGGCATTGGCGGCGCTCTCGTTTGCCACGCTAATGTACGGAACCTTGGACCTGTCCTTGGGCGAGGTGTGGCGCGCTCTGAACGGCGAAGGCACCCCAGCGGCGGTTCGGTCCGTCCAGAATCGCCGTCTTCCACGGCTGATCACCGCGATCGGGGTGGGTGGAAGCCTCGGTGTGGCCGGCGCGGTTTTCCAGACGCTTTCGCGCAATGTTCTCGGCTCGCCGGACATCATCGGTTTCACCACCGGCGCTGCGACGGCGGCGGTGGTACAGATCGTGTTCTTCGGCGGCGGGGTACTCCAGACCGCGGGCGCTGCTGTTCTCGGCGGCATGCTGACCGCATTGCTCGTGTACGCGCTGGCACGCAAAGACGGAGTCAGCGGCGGTCTTCGACTCGTCCTGGTCGGCATCGGAGTTGGGGCGATGCTGAGCGCCGTGATGTCGTTCCTGGTGTACGCGCGGATATCGACGACGCCACCGTGGTGCAGCAGTGGACGGCCGGTTCGCTGACCGGGCGCGGTTGGCCACACGCGATCAGCGTTGCGATCGCCGTCGGTGTTCTCGTTCCTGCTCTCGTCGTGGTGTCCAGGCGCGTCACCATGATGGAAATGGGCGACGACGCAGCGTCTTCGCTCGGAATCTCCGTGGAGCGATACCGATTCGCCGGCATCCTGCTTGCGGTCGCGCTCACCGGAGCAGCAACTGCAGCTACCGGTCCCATCGCCTTTGTGGCGCTCGCAGCTCCCCAGATCGCACGACGGTTGGCTCGGCGCAGCGGTGTTCTTGTCGCGACCTCCTTCCTGCTCGGCGCGGTTCTGTTGGCGGGCGCCGACTTGATTGCCCAAGCGGTCGAGGTCGGTCTCCGAACTCCGGTCGGTCTTGTCACCAGTCTGCTCGGCGGCGCCTATCTGATCTGGCTGCTGGCCCGTCAGGCCTGAAAACCTTGCTACGAAAGAGATTCATGACTACAGCTACTCCGGTATCGCGGCTACAGGCCGAGAAGATCGAGCTCCGGTACGCCGATCGAACCATCGTGGACGAGTTGAGTCTCGAGATCCCCGACGGCGGTTTCACCGTGGTCGTCGGACCGAACGGGTGCGGCAAGTCGACGTTGTTGCGTGCGCTCGGCAGAATGCTCGCGCCGCGATCGGGTCGGGTTCTGCTCGACGGTAACGACATTCGGTCCTACCGCACCAAGGAAGTGGCTCGGCGCATCGCTCTGCTGCCGCAGTCTCCGCTCTCACCCGGAGCGATCACCGTGGCAGACCTCGTGGCTCGCGGCCGATATCCGTACCAGAGCATGCTGCGCCAATGGTCACCCGAAGACGAGCGTGTTGTCGCCGAAGCGCTTGCCGAGGTCGGAATGCGCAATGCAGCAGATCAATTGGTGGACGAACTGAGCGGTGGACAACGGCAGCGGGTATGGATCGCCATGACACTCGCGCAGCGCACCCCGGTGTTGTTGCTCGACGAACCGACCACCTTTCTCGACATTGCCCACCAGATCGAGGTTCTCGACCTCTGTTCCCAACTGCACCAGTCTGGTCGAACGTTGGTCGCGGTCCTGCACGACCTGAACCTCGCGGCTCGATATGCCACGCACGTAGTTGCCATGCGGTCCGGAAAAATCGTCATGCAGGGCAGTGCCTCGGACGTCTTCACCCCTGAGTTGCTGCGTGAAGTGTTCGACCTCGAGGCTCTGGTCCTCGAAGATCCCGAAACCGGACGGCCACTTGTTGTTCCGCGTGATCGAAGAACTGCCAGTCAGCTACCCGTCCACAACTGAACCATCGATCAGGAGATATCAATGACTACCGCATCTCGACCTGAAGAAACTGAAACCTCTGCGTCGGCAAAGGCGCCACGCGGCGAAGATCACGACCGCGGTCTCAACGACGTGGTTGCCGTCGTCGAAAGCGTCGAACGTCCGACCGAGAGCATCTTGCGCATCACCGTCCAGCTGACTTCGTCGGCGGACGACCCGAATTGGCTGCGTCCCAACGTCGCATTCCGCATCCAGCTAGGTCCGCAGTACGGCGACGTCTCTCGTGTCTACACGGTGCGCACCTTCGATGCGTCGAGCGGTTCGATGACCTTCGACGTCGTGCTGCACGGTCACACCAGCCCGATGATGCGGTGGGCCGACGACCGTCGTGTGGGTGACACGTTCTCGCTCACCGGCCCTCGCCCGCACTTCCTCGTTCCCGAGATCACTGGTCGCCGCGTCGCACTGTTTGCCGACGACACCGCGATACCTGCCCTCTATTCGATTCTGCTTCAGTGGCCCGAGGGTGTGACCGGTGTCGGTTGGGTCGCCACCGGTGACGCCGAGGCTTTCGCGGAACTGCCCGTGATCCCCGGCCTCGAATTGCATCGTGTCGAGGATCGCCTTGCCGAGTATGCCCTCGAGCTCGAGAACCCAGGAGACTATGCGGTGTGGGGTGCCGGTGAGCGAGACGAAATGCGCTCCATCCGAGCGCATTTCCGTAAGACTGTCGGCCTGGAGAAGGACGACGTGGTTGTCTTCGGGTACTGGAAGCGCGGAGTCAGCACCACCGAGATAGATCAGAACAGACTTCGGAACTACACGAGCATCCTCGAAAACGGCGGCACCCTCGCGGATATCGACGATCTCGCCATCGGGATCTGACCCGGCGGTTGGATACTTCAACTCGCCGCGTGTTCTTCCGGCGCCAGTGAATTGCCCGGTGCGATGTTCGAGCAGTTGTTCGGCGCCGGATTCCCGTTGAAACGGTCGTTGAGCCAGGTGATGGCGCCGGGGAGCCAAAGCGCGCCACCGGGAACGTGACTGATGGTGTCGTACTGGTCGTACTGGATCGACAAACCTGCGTCGCAATAACGAGTGGCGAGTGTGCGGACGTCCCCGGCAACCATGACTCCGTCGCCAGGGCCGACGCCGGGTCCACCTGGCTGGGTGCCCTCGAGGGCTCCGTTTGCGGCTTGAGCGATGAACATAGGGATGGTGGGTATCGGCGCGTTGCCCATGTTGATTTTGTTGGCGACGTCGACGTACTCGGGCACCGAGTTGGGGTTCGCATACTCTGGTTTGGCAAGGTCCTGCCAGGTCACCCCCGGGTACTGCAGGATGACGTTCCCGATCGAGGCATCCTCGATGCGAGGTAGGAGTTCGCGTCCGCGATCGCCGAGATACGGATCGAAATCTATGTCGTAGGCACGGGCAAGCCCGACGACTGCCATCCCGACAACGCCTGCCCAGCCGATGCTTCCGTTTGCGTACCGGAGGTTGTTCGCCGGGTTGACCAACAGTCCACCCTGGGCGGCGCCGATCAGGTCCTCGTTGATGTCCGGGGCGTAGTCCGGAGCGAGGATGGACGCCCAGTTGGTGGCGATTGCTCCGCCCGAGTATCCCATCAGGCCGATCTCGGCTGAGTCGGCAATACCTGTCTCGGGAGTGCTACGGGCGGCGCGAAGAGAGTCGAGAGTCATCATTCCGTATTCGGGTCCCGCCGCGAAGTCTGCGTTCGGCCCTTCGGTGTCGGGAATGACGACGGTGTAACCCAGTGCCAGTAGGGGACCGAACATGGCAGCTTCGCCGGAAGCGAGAGTCCCGCCGAAGGCGACGTTCCGTCCGCTGGCGGTCAGGCTGCCGACCGAGGTGTCCCCCGCGACAGCTCGTGACGGACCGTCTTCCGGGTTCAGCGAATCGTAGGCCGACTGGAACGAGACAACTTTGTCCGGCTGGGCATTGGGTGGTCGAAGAATCGACGTGACATTCGCAGACGGCCGGCCGAGAGCGTCGGTCGACCGGTACAACACCTGCACGGCTTGCAACGGGGTAGGAATGTTGACGACGTGATAGGGCAAGGTTCTCGTTTTGAGAACGGCCCCAGGCTGATACGACGACAGCGGTGCCGAACCGTCGTACTGATAGAAGGAATCCGCCGACGGTTGCGCGGCGACAGTAGGTGCTGTGATGCCTGTGAGTGCAATGGCTGTCAGCGCCACCACTCCCTGAAAGAGAATCCTCGATGCCACGATCGACCCTTCGGTTTCGTATGTCTCTCGGTACTTGACGGGCTGGTGTGATGACGACCACACGCTATCTTACTTTTGAGTAATAAACGAGAGGCTCGTGCTGGTTGTTTGAATCATGCGCGGACGCAATCGGATTGAGCTTGTTGTTGTGACCAGGCTGATTCGGTCCAGGGTGCCATGTGTACGATACGACTAGTAGCTATCGCGACAAGTTGCTGCCTTGGGCTGTGCCGGGTCCTCCGATGCCGGGAAATGCTCTGTGCTGCAAGGTCTTGAAGGACTAAGGAGTGGACATGGGTAAGCGCGCTCCCGATGACGGCATGTTTCGGGACTCGGGTGATGCCGAGACGGGATTGCTGACTCCTCCGAGGGGTGCACGTAGTGAGGCGGCTCACGAGAAGGCCCTCAGATCAGCAGAAGCTCTTCTGAAATCCGGTGGAATGAAGGCCGCGACCATCGATGCGATCTCCGAACAATCCGGTGTCAGCAAGGTGACTCTGTATCGGCACTGGCCGTCGCGGCAAGCTATCGCTGCTGAAGCATTTGGTGTGCTCATGGCTCGTCATCTGACATTTCCCGAGACTGATAGTGCGCAAGCCGATTTGAACGACTATCTGGGTGACATCGGAAAGTTCTACCGAGGTCCACTCGGGTCGATCTTTGCCGAACTTGTCGGCGCGTGTGCCAACGATCCGACGACGGCGGCATACTTCCGCACGTTCTTCCTCGACGAACGTCGTCGAGGTTTCGCCGCACTGATTCGGCGGTGTGTGGATTCCGGCTACTTTCGCGAAGACATCGACACCGAGGAAGCGATCGATCTGTTCTTCGGGCCGTTGATCTATCGGATGTTGGTCGGGCACGCGGGTATCGACGACAACACTGTGCGCTCGATCATCGATCACGCAGTTCGTGGACTCCGCAGTGGTGCATAGACGGGTTCTCCGTTGAGAATCCGCAGCGCGGTGGAGGGTGAATTGCCCTCCCCGCACTGCGATGTGCCTCAACACTCGGGTGTCAGCTGAGCATCTTCAGTACTAGCTGGTACTCACCGTTGATCTCGGCGTTGCGAAGCGGCTTGGCGGCGTCGACCACGATTTCCGTGGCGTCGTCGTGCGCCTTCAGTAGGCCGATGGTCTCGACAATGTAGTCATCAAGTGGCAGAGCTGATTCCGAGTTCTCCTGACCCATCAGCGTGGTGCGGACTCCTGGCGGGATGAGTTCGATGCACTGGATCGAGGTATCGGCGAGTTGTACGCGCATGCTCTCGGTGAAGAGATGAACCGCCGCCTTTGTCGCGTTGTACGTGGGCGTGACGGGCAGTGGGACGAAGCCGACGGCGGATGAGACGGTGACGATGGTGGCATTGGGCTTCGTCATCAGATGCGGGATGAACTGGCCGGCCAAGCGAATTGTTCCGAGAAGGTTTGTCGTGACGGTTCTCTCGGCGATGTCGAGGAAGTCCGGGTTCTTCAAGTCTTCCGGGTACATGATTCCCGACATCGTCACGAGGACGTTCAGATCGGGAAATTCCTCCGTGACGGATTCATGTGCGGTTCGAATGGATCTCGGGTCGTCCACGTCGATGACGACCGTGCTGATGCCCGGGTACTTGTCCGAGATCTCTTGGAGCAGAGCGGATCGACGCCCTCCGACGATTACCTTGTTCCCCTCGTTCTGCAATCCCACTGCAAGTGCGAGGCCGATACCGGAGGTTCCGCCGGCAATGAAGATGGTATTTCCCGAGATTTTCAATTTGTGCTTCCTTGGTTTGTCGTGGGCGTCGACGTGGCGACAGTGATGGATTTGAGTTGGGTGTATTCGTTGAGCGTCTCGAGGCAGAACTCTCGCCCCAGGCCGCTTTCCTTGAATCCCCCGAAGGGGACACCGCCTCCCAGATTGAAGTACTGATTGATCCAGACGCAGCCCGCATCAAGACGATCCGCGGTTTGCATCGCGTTCTTCAGGTTGGAGGTATAGATCCCAGCAGCGAGACCGTACGGAGTGTCATTGGCTTCTGCGATCACGTGCTCGTAGTTGTTCCATCTGAGGACGCACAGGACAGGTCCGAAGATTTCGTCCTGTGCGATTCGCATCGAGTTGGTGACCTCGAGAATCGTCGGCGCGACGAAGTTTCCGGCTTCGAATCCCGGCACTTCTACCCGATCCCCGCCTGTAAGTAGTTGTGCGCCTTCGTCGATCCCGGATTTGATCATGGAGATCACACGTTCGGCGTGTTCCCGGTGGATCAATCCGCTCAGTTCGGTGTCCTCGTTCAGTGGCGGCCCGACTCGCAATGATCGGAATCCTGCGACGAGTTTTTCCACGAAGGTGTCATAGATATCCTCGTGGATGAAGAGACGTGTTCCGGCCAAGCAGGATTGGCCGTTGCACATGAGGATACCTGCGGTGGCATCGGCGACCACTGCATCGATGTCCTCGATATCAGGAAACACGATGCTGGGACTCTTGCCGCCGAGTTCGAGTGTGGTCGAGATCAGCCGTGAGGCTGCGGCGTGTGCCACGAGTCGGCCGACTTCGGTGCTTCCGGTGAAAGCGAGTTTGCTGACCTTCGGATGGTCTATCAGGGCTGCGCCGGCTTCCTCGCCAAGACCAGGGACAACATTGAAAACGCCTGCGGGAAACACGTCGGCGGCGATCCTGGCCAGCTCCATGACGGAAACGCAAGCATTTTCATCAGGTTTGAGGACCACTGTGTTTCCCGCAGCGAGAGCAGGTGCAATCTTGAACGCCGTCATTACCACGGGATCGTTCCAGGGAATGATCTGTCCACATACGCCCAATGGCACTCGCTTCGCGACCAGGTATCCCGATGCCAACTCGCGGCCGAAGCCATGGTGGGCCAGCGAGATTGACGCAAAGTATCGCAGGTGTGAGACGGCGGCTCGATAGTCCTCGCGCATCTCACTGATATGGCGCCCGGTATCCATACATTCGAGCTGGGCAAGCTCTTCGGCCTGATCCTCCACGAGCGCGGCAAACTGCAAGATTTTGGCGGATCGTTCTTCAGCGGTCAGGTTCGACCATGCAGGAAATGCCCGCCTGGCGGCTTCGACCGCGTCGTCGATCTCTGTGGGCCCGCACCGAGACAGTGTGGCGAGTAGAGCGCCGGAAGCGGCGTCACGCGCCTCGAATGTGGATGTGCCCATGGCTCGGAACGCTCCGTTGATGAACGCACCGTATTCACGAACTGCTTGACCCTCCATGGAACCTCCTAGATCGGTCAATCACTGACTGACAAAGTGTACTGTACGTTTCGTACACTTGTCGATGGTTGCCTTACCGCCCATGGATGGCGTCAGCAGAAAGACCAGCTAGAACAGTGTTCTGGTTACGTCGTCAAGGCGTAGCTGCAGCAATTCCAACCGCTTGCTTCATAGCCTGCGAGACATAACCGGTGCCGATCTTGACGCCACCCAGCCACTCGGTCAGGCGAACTGCCTCGGCGTCGAGCGCCCGTTGCGCATCCGCGGACACGGATTCGAGTACTCGAACGTGGACCACTCCGGCGGCGTCTTGGATCCAGCAGCCCACGACACGACCGTCGACCCAAGCTGTGGTGCCGGCATTACCTCGGGTGTCGAAGAGTTGGTTGCGGTGCGGGCCGAGATAGAAGTCACGGTTCTTCCACCCCATGATCGTCGGGTCGAGCACCGGTAGGAGTGCCACCCAAGGACCTGGATCAGGCACCGTGGCGACGTCATCCGGTAGTAACCAGCCGGTGTCGCCTCCGTCGAGTGAGACTGCAACGGATTCGAGTTCGGCGAGGGCGGCCCGGACGACCGTCTTGGTCGAGCCCAGCCACCAGACGATGTCGTCTTCCGTCCCCGGTCCGAAGGAGTGGAGCCAGCGTCGGACTATTTCTCTGTATCCGTCTGCAGATTCGAGATCGGTGGGGGCGTCGTCGAGCCAGTGTCGAGTGAGAGTCCACAGTGGGCGTGAGACGGGGAATCGGGCGGTGTTGGCGCCGCGCATGATGTCTGCGGTCGCCCCGAGGTGCGTGAGAACCCTGGGTGCCGACCAGATTTCGCCTGCCGAACCCTCGACCTTGACGTCGATCATCGGTACTGCCTGACGGACCTCGAGTGCGGAAAGGCCTTCAGGGGCATCGGTGAGCAGTGTCAGAACCTCCGCCCGCGCGCGATCGAGCCAGTCGTTGCCGTCGACGGCGATTCCGGCCTTGACGACATCCTTGGCCATTCGTGCGCGCTCGGTGTTCGCGACGCGGGCGGACGCACTCGACCACGCGGCCGGCAGCAAGTCTCGGGGAAAGGTGAAGAGCGTGCGGCGCATAGCCAATTGCTTCACGAGACTGCGTTGGTCGTACAAGGCGTTGTCGACGTCAGTGGCGTCCAATGACCGAACCCTCGCCCAGCAAGACAGATAGACCGTCGCTGATTCGGTGGCGTGCAGTACCGTCATCGCCCGCGTGGCAGCTTCCGGAGAATCGACGCGGAACGAAGGCGCCAGCGCGTGACGTACTCCTATGCGTGCACGGCGTTCGTCGTCGGAAACATGGCGCATCAGGCCATCGTGCCACAGGCCAAGTGCGTCGTATCGGCTAGTTGCGCGAGAGTTCGATTGCGCCAGTAGTCGTCGTGTTGGAGATGTGTGATGGCCCCGGGCGTGGTCGCGAAGTTCGCAAACCCTGTGGCTTCGACGGGGATCTGCAGCCAGGCGGAGACGACGAATGTGTGTGCAAATCCGTGTGTTACGACGATGTGATCGTGATCGAGTTCGGTCATCAGTTCGCGCACGCACTCGCCGACCCTTGATGCGATGTCGCGGCGGGTTTCGGCACCGGCAACGGGGCCACGGTGATCGAGGCGGTTGTTGTCAGGAGCCGGAACCTGCCGCTGGGTCAGCCACGAGTTCGGGCGCCCTTCGGCTTCTCCGAAGCTGATTTCGCGCAATCGAGAGTCTGTTGTCGCCGGAACATCGAGCGTCCGGGCGATGATCGCGGATGTCTCGGCGCACCGTTCGAGGTCGGAAGAGGTGATGCGGATCGGGCGCGAAGTTCCTGCGCGTCGACGTTTCAACTCTTCGGCGATCAATTCTGCATCGCGCCTGCCTGCGGGCGTGAGAACCGAATTGTGCCAACCTCCGACGATGTCCTGTGCTGTGTGTTCGGCATGAGGATGAGTGACGACGTAAAGATCCTGCACGAGACCCCTTTTGTTACCCGACCGTTTCGGGCAACAGTATTCCAGGATTGAGGATTCCACGCGGATCCCAGGACGATTTGATCAGCTTCATGGCGGCGATGTCGGTTTCCGTGCGCCCCAGCGCTATCCACGGTGACTTCGCGCGACCGATCCCGTGCTCGGCGCTGATACTTCCGTGATGGGCGGAGACGAGTTCGAAGACCGTATCGGTCAGTTCGTGGGCGATGCTCGGTTCGGCGTCAAGAAGATTCACATGGATATTCCCGTCGGCGAAGTGTCCGAACAACATTGGACGCACATGGACGAATCGTTCGGTGAGTACTTCGCGGAGGCTCTCGATGAACATGCCCATCACGGACAAGGGGACGGAGATGTCGAGTTTGACCACCGGAGTCGTCGATGAAGCGCTGATGCTTTCGGTATGGCTTTCTCGCAGAGTCCACAGTTTTCGAGCGGGGCCAGGCTCAACTGTCGCGTCCTCGATGAGATCGGCAGAGGCAGAGAGAACTTCCAGGAGTGACTCTTCCGTCTCGCGCGGCGATGACACCTCGATCAGGGTGTACATCGGTGACGGTGTTCCGAACGGGCGACGGGCATCGGTGTGTGCGCAGACGAGGGAGATGCCGTCGTCGGTCATGATCTCGGCGGCCTCCACGGTCAACCCGCTCTGGCGCACGCGATTACACAGCTGCAGCGCTTGATCGACGTCGCGCACACCCGCGAGTACAACTTGGGTGTCGGTCGCCGGGGTGACCAACTTCATCAGGACCTTGGTGACAATCGCGAGCGTTCCCTCACTGCCCGCAAGAAGCCCTGGGATGTCGTATCCGACATTGTCTTTGACAAGTGGAGTCCACCTGCTCAAGACGGAACCATCGGCGAGTACTGCCTCGATTCCGAGTATCTGTGCCCGTGTATTTCCGTATCGGACCATGCGGGTACCGCCGGCGTTGGTTGCGACGATGCCGCCGAGGGTCGCGGATTCCTTTGATGCCAAATCGATTCCGAATCGGAGGCCATGTGCGGAGGCCGCCAGGTCGGCGCGAGCGACGGTCACGCCCGCACCGGCCGCGATTGTCCGGCCGATGGGGTCGACGGTCTCGATCGAATCCAAACGCCTGGTGCTCAGCACCACTGATCCAGCCGATGGTATTCCGCCACCGACAAGTCCGGTATTTCCACCTTGCGGGGTGATGGGAATCCCGGCCTCGAAGCAGGTCGTGACGACGGCGGACACTTCGGCGGTGTCGGCCGGACGGACCACAGCTATTGCGTCACCGATCCAACGTCCCGTCCAGTCGCGTGTGTAACCCTCGATCAGCTCTGGATCGGTGAGGACGTGCGCTTCGCCGACGATCTCTGCGAGGGCGTCGAGGAACCTCGCGTCCGTTGCAGGTTCGCGTGCTTCGACGAGTGTTCGGGGGCTCATGTTCAACCTTGTGATCGTTCGGGGGACAGTTTTTCGGGAGACGAGCGGTGGAACAACCTGCACTCGATCCTCCGACCTCAGGTGATGCGCTGTCCAAGACCAAGTAGTGACACCACCATCTGTTCTTCTTATAATCGCCGTATGAACCTGCAGCGCGCACGCTATCTGATCGCTCTGTCGGATCACGGCAGCTTCACTCGCGCCGCCGCGAACGTCCACGTGGCGCAATCTGCACTCAGTCAGCAGATCAAGGTTCTCGAGCGCGAGCTCGGAGTTCCTCTGGTGGATCGCCGAGGTCCGCAGTTCACTTTCACCGACGCGGGGCGGGTAGCGGTACGGGAGGCACGCTTCTTGCTCGGGTGCGCAGACCGGGCGGTCGAACGAATTCGATTGGCTGCACGCGGCGTGGACGGGGAACTGCGCATCGCGTACACCCGGTCGTGGGCGGGTGGCACCGTCGGAGATCTGGTCAGCACTTATCGCAAGCTCTATCCAGGCGTCGAAGTTGTCGTGCACCGGGGCACTTCGGCGCAGACTGTCGACCTCGTCCGAACCGGAGCCGTCGACATCGCGGTTGTGCGACCGCCGCTCGATGACGACGATCGTGAACTTCCCCTGATCGTCCTCGACACCGAACCTATCCTGGTTGCCGTTCCCGTGGATCATCCGTTCGGGGATCGAACGACACTCGAACTCGGAGATCTGGTGGACGTCCCCGTCGTATTCTGGCCCGAGGCGAATGCACCCGGGATGTATTCGCGCACGCTCGAACAGCTTTGGCCCGACAGCACTCCCAATATCGTTCGATTCGAGGCTGACGACGAGCAGGTTTTGCACGCCGTCTCGGACGGGGTGGGAATTGCGCCGATCCCGCAGGGGCGGGCCCGGATGCTCCGAATCCCGGGTATTCATCTGTGTGAGATCGCCGGTATGCAGCCGACTCTCGAAGTTGCCGTGACCTACCGTCCGGACAACCCGAATCCCGCGCTTGCACCCTTCGTTGCGCTTGCCGAACGCGAAAGATCGTCAACCACTGCGTAGCGCAAGTGATGCGCGGTGGGCCCTATCCGCCATCGAGGACCAGCATCATGGCTGTTGCGCGTGCCCGGTTCTCGATGGTGTCGACGTGGAATCCGACGTGCTGGGACAGCTTTGCCAATCGGTGCGCGACGCTGCTGTGATGAAGATGCATGGAATCGGCTGCGGCCCTCAATGTTCCGGATTGCAGGTATGCCCTCAAGGTTTCGAGTAGTTCTAATCCCTGTTTGGTATCGCCGATCTCTTCGGCAAGAACCAGATCCGGTATTCGCGAGTGATCGATGTGTGATCCCGGTGCCAGGAGGTTGAGGGCGCCGAGATCGTCGGCGTTCACGATCGGTGTTGTTGCTGACGCCTGTGCGCGAGCGAATCGTGCAGTGCTGAGTATTGTATTCACTTCGGAAGCGGAAGCAGCCAAAGATATTCCGGCGCGAATGGATGACGACAGTGCTGACTCGGACAGCTCGGGTGTCGGTGCGAACGAACCCGCCACGAGATTCAGATACTCGCCATCAGCTTCTATCCCAACGGCTTTGCCAGGTGTGCAATCTTGCGAAATAACAAGGTGTGCAGTGCCGCCGGCCGTGTCTGAGACTGCCTTGGTTGCCATGACGCGGACTGGGGTTTGGGGTTCGATACCGAGACCGGCGCAGGAGGTGAGCACCGCGAGTTCATCCATCGGGAACAACAGATTTCGAGTGTGCTCGGCTTCGGTAGGCAAGCGTCGGGGTTGCAGGATTATCGCTGCGGTCAGGGCCATTCGGTCGACGAGCATTTCGTCGAGCGGCAAGTGCGCACCAGGACGCTCGATCCATACCTTCCCGAGAACCTCGTCGTCTACAGCGATGTCCCTGGCCATGCTCGGAGGGAACTGGGGTTCGGGTGACCATCGGCCGCGTGGGTCACATCGGCGCAAATTCTTCTTGCTTCTACCGTGTTCCACGATCTCGATACCTACAACGCAGTCCGCCAACTGCGCGCTCGCGCGAAGCAGAGATGCGGTGTCGGAGCCGTGCCGCACGAGCGTGTCGAAGTAATCGATGACACGTACCAGGCCTGCCGAGTCTGCATCGAGCTCGGCAAGCCGGTACATCAGTCCTTGCATCTCGCAACGCTACGAGACAGGCGACAGCGAACGCAACCCTCTCCGGAGCGCAGTGAGGGCTTCGGCGGCACTTCTTTCGCTGACTGCTGCGGTCGCCACTAGTGCCGACCCGTGAAAGGTTCCGGGGAAGGAGTGCAATTCGACGCTGACTCCCGCATGCAGCAGTCGAAGGGCGTATTCGATTCCTTCGTCGCGAAGAGGGTCGAGTTCCATGGTGGACAGGTAGGTCGGCGGCAGACCGGTGAGGTCGGTCGCCCGGGACGGCGCAGCGTAAATGGAGACGTCAGGATCTTCGGGTCCTGAATACGACTCGCCGAGGTAGTACTTCCACGACAGGATGGCGTTGGGGCGGTGCCACAACGGTGTGTCGACGAAGTTCGTCATCGAGACAGTCGCCAGACGGTCGTCGAGTTCAGGAATTTCGAGGAATTGGAATGCCACGGGCACAACGCCCTCGTCGCGGGCTTTGAGGACAGTGCCTGCGGCCAATCCGCCGCCTGCACTCTGCCCGCCCACTGCGATGCGGCTGGGATCGACCCCCAGTTCCTCGGCATGGGCGTGGATGTAGACGAGTGCGGCGTAGCAGTCGTTGACGGGGCCGGGAAAGGAGGTTTCGGGGGCGAGGCGGTACTCCACGTTTGCAACGGCGAATCCGAGTTCGCGCGCTACCTCGACACAAAATGGATCGCTGGACTCAGCGGTGCCGATTGCAAATCCGCCGCCGTGGATCCAGAGCAGAACGGGGACAGGGCCGGCGGTGTTGTCCGGGGTGAAGAAACGAATCGTGACTTCCGGATCGCCGTCCAGGCCAGGAGCGGACAGTTCACGAAGCGAGACTCCGTCAAATGGCAGGTCGGCCAACATGGCGCCGATCAGAGCGTCGTAGGTGGCCCGCGCGTTGGGGAGGTCAGCGAAGTCCACTTTCGGGAGCATGGTGAGTGCTGCGGCGAGTTCGGGGTCGAGAGTGGGGAATGTTGTCATGCACTCATCATCGATCCTGAATGTGGCCTACGTCACCAGTGGTTTGTAGGAAATCGGAAAGTCTTCTTCCGACGCCCGTCGGATCTCCCTAGGATGACGCCGGTGGACAGAGTACATCTCGGGGTGGGTTCGAGCGATTCGGAAGTTGGGTCCAGGATCGGTGGACGCCCGCCGCAGGTTTTCGCTGGTCAGCCGATTTTGCAGACGCATGAGTATCTCTTGACGCTCGAGGCGCACACGACTCCGTGGCTCGGTGCGCGAGAGCTTTCCGTCTTCATCCGTCGGGGATTCTCCATCGGCGACGACGACCTCGAATACCCGGACATCGGGGTCAGGGCAGTCCTGCACCCGCCGTCATCACGAGGTGCGGAATCGGCCGGCACTCACGAGGGCCTGGGGGGCGCGGCGTTGATCAATCTTCCCGCAGACGACGAAGTGATGCCGTTGGTGTTGATCGCGCCGCAACCGGTACTCATACAAAATGAACCGTCCTACGCCGATGCCGTCGAGGCGGACGGGCATCGCTTCCTGTTCCAGATCAATGAAGAGGGATGGCCGGTGGTTGCCGAGCCGCAACCCGAGTTCGTCGAGGCATACCTGTTTGGCTACGGCTCGGTGTATTTCTACGGGAGCGCTGACGCGGCCGGGCTCGCCGATGAAGTCGTGCCAGGATTTCTCGATTTCTGAGCTGCCAGACGACCCTTCTGCCGATACCGTGGGCAACGTATTCGACCGGCGGATTTGTCCTTCGAAAATTAGTTTCGGAAGTTTGTCGATCGGCGTCTTTGCCGTTCGACGTGTAGGCAGAGGGACCGAATGAGCGGTCCACAAACGAAGGAGATTCTCATGAAGTACATGCTGATCATGCGTTCCACCGACGAAGCCATCGAAGCATCCAAGGACATGGACTTCGACGAGATCATCGCCGCGATGGGGCAATACAACGAATCCTTGATCAAGGCCGGTGTCTTGCTGGCAGGTGAGGGATTGGCGATGGAGGAGGGATTCATCGTCGATTTCGAGTCCGATCCGCCGCTGGTCTCCGATGGCCCGTACGGCGAGACGAAGGAGTTGTTCTCGGGATTCTGGATCATTCAGACGTCGACCAAAGACGAAGCCTTGGAATGGGCGAAGCGCTGCCCGCTCGGGCCGGGAAGCAAGCTCGAGGTGCGCCGCGTGAGCGAGATGTCGGACTTCGATCAGGACAACGAGTACATCCAGAAGGAAGCCGGCTGGCGCGAAGAGCTCGGTACCGATCGTCCGGTCGCAGGCTGAACCATGACCGACGAGGCGGTGCGAGAAGAAACGAGAAAGGCTGTCGACGCGGTCTGGCGAATCGAATCCGCGAAGATCGTCGCCACGTTGACTCGCACCGTCGGAGATCTTGATCTCGCCGAAGACCTGGCAGCGCAGGCTCTGCTCGAAGCCGTCGAGCAGTGGCCGGCCACCGGAGTTCCCCGAAATCCCGCTGCCTGGCTGACTTCCGTTGCGACGCGTCGAGCAATCGACGGGTGGCGACGACGTGAGAGGCTGGACGAGCGCTACGCCCACTTTGCGCGTGAACTCGAGAACGACGCTTCGCATTTCGACGACGTCAGCTGGGATCCGGATCGGATCGACGACGACGTCCTCCGGCTGATGTTCATCGCCTGCCACCCGGTGTTGAATCGAAAAGCGCAGGTGGCCTTGACTCTTCGGGTTGTGGGCGGGTTGACCACCGAAGAAATTGCGAAGGCGTTCCTGACGCCGACCGCGACAGTTCAGCAGCGGATAGTCCGTGCGAAGAAGGCGTTGACCGCATCGAAAGCGGTTTTCGAAGTTCCAGGACGAGAAGAGTTTTCGAGCAGGTTGAGCGCCGTCCTCGGAGTTCTGTACCTGGTGTTCAACGAAGGTTATGCAGCCAGCTCGGGGGACGAGTGGATGCGGGCGGACCTGAGTGCTGAAGCTCTGCGGCTCGCGCGAATACTCGCCGAATTGGTCCCCGGGGAATCCGAGGTACACGGCCTTGTCGCGTTGATGGAGCTGACAGCCTCGAGATTCGGCGCTCGGACAACCTCGACAGGTGAGCCCATCCTGCTGGCGGACCAGGACCGGACTAGGTGGGACCGCCTACAGATCTCGCGTGGGCTTGCAGCGCTGGAACGAGCTGACGCCGTCGGGCGTGGACGTGGCCCGTACGGTTTGCAGGCAGCGATAGCCGAATGTCATGCGCGAGCAGCAACTTTCGATGACACCGATTGGAAGAAGATAGTCATCCTCTACGAGGCTCTGGCGCAACTGGCCCCGTCGCCCGTGGTCGACCTCAATCATGCGGCGGCGGTATCCATGGCATACGGTCCTGGCCCTGCGCTCGAATTCGTCGACAAGCTTGTCGCTTCAGGTGAATTGACGGGCTACCACCTGCTTCCCAGTGTTCGGGGGGAGTTGCTCAGTCAGCTCGGCCGATCCGAGGAGGCTAGAACCGAACTCCTCGAAGCAGCGAGGCTGGCCGGGAACGAGCGTGAGCGTGCAGTATTGGTCGCGAAAGCAGATGCGCTGCTGTCGGATCAGTAGTCACACGATTGGTAGTCAGGGCTGAGTCGGATCATCGTTCGGCACCATGGGCGGCATCCCGACCCCGTAAGGATCGAGCATGTCCGATACACGTCGACCCCACCGTTCATGGGCGGACTGACGGGTCATTCCGGCAGCGCGGCCGATGGTCGCCCATGTTGCGCCGAATCTTCGCAGGCTCATGACGCTTGCCGTCGAATCGATGCCTGCGGCGAGCTGGATCCGGAAACTTGCCAACTGCCAAGCCATCTGACGCTGCGCCGGGATGTCGGTGTCCTGTTCTGCCTCCCATTCGGGGCTGCCAGGTAATGGATCCGTTCCGACAATCTTGTCCGCCTGCGCGCCGGCCTCGGAGATTGCGACGTTAGCCGTCGAAGTTGCGGCGGTCTCGATCTTTGCGGTCAGGGCGGTCTCGATCAGATCTTGCATAAGAAATTCTCCATTCGTCAGGTTTAGCCTGACAGTTTCAATCGAATGTTGTCAAGAGGTACCTGACTGATTCAATTTGATTAATGCACGATCTATTTGTGTACTATCTAAATGGTCTCCGGTTCTGTTGGCCGACGTCGAAGGGGTTGCTGGTGAAGATCGTGGTTCTGTCATTCCTGATGGCGCTGACCTTGATGACCGTCGGGATCATCGCGGCGCGCAACTGCAGCACTCGACCTGCCGTGACCGGGGCAGTTACTGCGGCGTCGACGGTTCTTGCTGCCGCCTGGACACTTTTTGCCGTGGCCTTCGTACTGGCCTGATCGCACTTCGGCGTGAGCGCGCCAGCGTCGGCGACTGAACTGCGCAGCAGGTCAGGTACGTTTTGTCTGCAGCGCGATGCCGCATACCCTGGCAGGCGTGGCAATTGCTGAAACAGACAGGAACTATGGAGGAAGGTCGGTCGCGGCACGCAAGGCCGAGCGCCGTTCCCTCTTCTTGAATGCTGCTCTCAGTGTGTTTGCCGACAAGGGGTATGCCGGAAGTTCGGTGGCGGATATCTGTGCGTCCGCGAGTTTGGCCAGAAGGCAGTTCTACGACGAGTTCGGTAGCCGCGAGGATCTACTCCTGGCGCTGTATGACCAGATTCAACTCGACGCCAGAATTGCGATGGTCGACGCACTCGACGCGGAGCCTTCGGTCAATCTGCGGGACAAGGCAGCAACGGCCATGGCTGCCTTCGTCGAGTCGGTCGGAAGTGACCCGCGACGTGCACACGTTGCCTTCATCGACGTCGTGGGTGTCAGTCCTCGAGTGGAAAAGCATCGTGTGGACCAACGTTCGGTTTGGGCAACATTTTTCGAGTCGATCATCAAAGGGATTGTGGGCGACGATTACGAACCGCCGGGTGGTTACCGGTGGGCGTCCACTGCCTTCATCGGTGCGCTTACCGCGCTGGTGCACCAGTGGAGCACTACGGAGCCTCGTCCCCCTGTGTCGGTACTGGTGGATCTGATGACGGTGCTCCTGAACGCGTTGATTGACGACGCGCCCCTTCGTGCCGGCGAATAGGTCACGAACACCGGGGATTGTAATCCAGCCCACAACGCTCTACTCTCGTCCTCAATATGTTAGACACTCGCATCTAACTTGTGCGCCCGTGATGAGAACTGCGGCAACACAAGGCAATCTGTGCTTTTTCGGGGAGGAATTGGTATGGGACGACGCTGGACAACTGACCGACAATGCGGGGGCTTCGCGATTGCCGTGATTGCAGTAATCGGGCAGATCGCACTTTCGGCACCTGCCTCAGCGGCACCGGACGGAGGTGTTCCTACCCAAGTTCAGGTCCAGCCTGCCCTGCCGCCTGCGGTTGCGCCGCTATTGCCTGCGCTGGACCAGGCCTTTTATGAACCGCCCGCCGGGGTCGTCGAATCCAAGGAGCCGGGTGAGATCATTGCCGCGCGTACAGTGAATCTCGGTACTCTCAATCTGATTCCGACCAATGTTGATGCGTGGCAGATCTCCTATCGTTCCAATAACGCTGCGGGTGAGGCGATTCCGGCTGTCACCACAGTGATCAAGCCTCGCGGCGACACTCGCGACGGCGGGCCGCGTCCGCTGCTGTCCTTTCAGATGGCCGAAGACTCGCTCGGAAGTTACTGCGCACCTTCGTATGTCATGCAGCAGGGCGCATTGCCGTGGCTGGTGACGGGCGCTGCCACTGGTGGGGCGCAGTTCCTCGAAGTGCAAGCGGCGCTGGCGCAGGGCTGGGCACTATCGGTGCCCGATCATCAGGGGCCGAATTCTTCTTTCGCGTCCGGCCCGGTAGCCGCGCGGATCACGCTCGACGGTATTCGTGCGGCCGAGAACTTCGAACCCATGGATCTGCAAGGTCGGTCGACTCGAGTAGGGCTGCTCGGGTACTCGGGCGGGTCGATTCCTACTGGTCACGCGGCTGAAATACGGCGCACCTATGCCCCGGAACTGAATGTCGTCGGAGTCGCCGAAGGCGGTGTTGCAGCCGATCTCGGTGCTTTGCTCGACAATGCCAACAACGCTCTAGGGGCCGGGATCGTCGCTGCCGGTGTCATCGGAGTGAGCCGAGAAGATTCTGAACTCGCAGGCTTCATAGATCAGCACATAAGCCCCGCCGGCCGAGCGCTTTTCGCTGCCAAAGACAACCTGTGCATGCTCTGGACGTCGGCTGCCGTGCCCTTCCTCAACATCAAAGGTTTCCTCGATGTACCGGGAGATCCCGTCCAACATCCCACGGTGAGAGCCGCGCTCTCTCGAGCTGCCATGGGTAAGTCCGTTCCTGACGTGCCGATGTACATCTACCAGTCGAATCCCGACTGGTTGGTGCCTGTGGGCCCGGTGAACAAACTTGTCGATACCTATTGCCAAGATCCTTCTGCGAGTGTCGTTTACACCAGAGACCACTTCAGTGAGCATGTCAGCATGGAAGTCGTCGCATTGCCGAGTGCTCTGCTGTGGCTTCGTGATCGGTTCGCCGGCGTCCCGGCCCAACAGGGGTGCAGCACCTTCGATGCTGGATCGATGGCGCTTGATCAGAGAACGTGGCCGGTCTGGGAAGACGCAGTGGGCGAACTTGTCGCAGGCCTGTTCGGCAAGCCGATCGGAAACTAGCGGGGGACGTGATGTTGTGGTGAGGAATTCTCCCAGGGGCAAGGTGTTGCACTGACTGGACGTTGTTTCACTGATCGGGCCTTGACAATGGAGTCTTGTCACAACTGGCTTCTTGTCACAATTGGGTTCCTGTCACCGACGAAAGGTTGCGCGATGACAAAGCTGTTGTTTGCAGTCACTTCTGCAGATCACTGGACGCTGAACGACGGGACAGCCCACCCAACCGGATACTGGGCGGAAGAACTGGTCGAGGCGCATCGCGTTTTCGTCGAGGGCGGCTACGACATCGTGATCGCGACGCCTGGCGGTAAAGCCCCCGTTGTGGATGAGGGAAGCCTGGCGCCTGAGGTCAACGGCGGGCAAGAAGGCGCTGATCGTATGCGCAAGTACATCGCCGATCTGCAGCCGGTGCTGGATTCGCCGGAGATTCTGGAGAACGCCGATGCTGCCGACTACGACGTGGTCTTTGTGCCAGGTGGACATGGACCGATGGAAGATCTTGCAGTGTCGGCATCCTTCGGCGAGCTTCTGGTGAAGTTCTTGGACGCCGACAAGGTGGTTTCGGCGGTCTGTCACGCACCGGCGGCACTTCTGCCCGCCCAGAGATCCGATGGAAGCTGGCTGTTCGACGGCTATCAGCTGACGGCGTTCACCAACGAAGAGGAGACGCAGGCTGGTCTGGCGGACAAGGCTCCGTGGCTGCTCGAAACTCGGCTACGCGAGTTGGGCGGCAAATTCTCGAAGGCTGAGGCGTGGTCGCCTTATGTCGTGGTGGACCGGAAGCTCTACACCGGTCAGAATCCGGCTTCGTCGAAGCCGCTCGCCGAGCGGATCGTCGCGGACTTGGGCTGAACGATCACCGGCTAGGCCCGAGCACGGCTTTTGGCACCGCATCGAGGACTCTTTCGATGCGGTGCTGGGCCGTGTTCTGTTGTGCCCGAGGAGTACTACCTCAGGTTTTGAAGGTGGTGTTCGCCGGCCGCGGATGCTGCCCGGGGTCGATCGAGGGCGGTGGGATGAACCAGGGTTTGTTGTCGACCCCGATGCGGATCACCCATTTCCCGACGAACCCGGATTTTCGGTGCATCAACCGGTGATGCGAACGGCACAGCAGGACAAGGTTGTTCATCACCG
>NZ_JASDCV010000016.1:0-169566 GCF_030407755.1 Rhodococcus sp. APC 3903 | reverse complement strand
GCGCCGATGGTACTGCACTCGACAGGGTGTGGGAGAGTAGGACACCGCCGAACACAAATTAAGAGAAGCCCCCCAACCAGTGATGGTTGGGGGGCTTTCTCGTACCCAAACACCCCCCACATCGAGTGAACGGCACGTCCGTCGCCTCAGATCGACCGAACGCCCCGTTCACACCATCATGAGCGGGAGCACACGGCCGGCACACCCCCGACTTCGAGCGAACGGTACTTTCGTCGCCTCAGATCGACCGAACGTACCGTTCGCACGATCAGGGCACGATCAGGGCAGGGATTGGGCGAGGAAGATGCCAGCGCCGACGCACGTAGCGACTGGTTAGCCAAGGTACAGATTGTGAACCCTCTCATAGGTGCGAAGTACTCTCCGATTTTGTGCCTTTGTCCCTAGTACTTTGGCCTAGGCTGAGTGTCATGGTGGGGTTGAGCAGCTCGCGGGTGTCGCATTTGCGACTCGTTCCGACGGAACCTGAAGAACTGCAAAGGTTTGTACAAGAAGCTGGCGGAGTGCGTGGGGGCATTCAGATTGCGCGATCGTTACGTTCGAAGAGGCGCGCGGTACCGGCGCAATACGCGATACGTATCAGCGTCGACAATGTATCCACTCAGATCTGGCGACGAATTCTCGTCGCGTCGGATCTGAATCTGGATGACCTGCATTCGGTCGTTCAACGGGCAATGGGGTGGAGTGACCGTCATTCGCACGCGTGGTCCAAGTCAGGAACCCGATTTCCCGGCGAGGTCGAAGAGTATGTAGCTTCCGGAAGCAACGCCGAGCAGCGCCTCGCCGGACGAGTGGCGATCGTAGAGTCTGCGGTACGTCTGGACGAGGTCATGGCCTCGCCCGGCGATGAACTTAGATATCGCTACGGACGCTTCGGAAACTGGAGTCACACGCTGACACTTGAATCTTCGGAAGTACTGCCCGACGGATTCCAAATTGTGTGTGCCGCGGGTCGCGGTGCGTGTCCGCCGGAGGAATGCGTCGGGCCTGACGAGTACGAGCAGCTCCTCGGTGTCCTCGCTTCGGAGAAGTTGCGCTCCCACGAATGGACCCTCGAATGGCCGCAAACCGAATTCGAGCCGACACGATTCGAGATCGCTGAGGTCAACAATCGGCTTCATATACCTCGACCGGACGAGATCGTTGCGCCGTACGACATCGCAATGCTCGTCGAATGCCTGGAACCCTCGCGAGTCCCGGAACTGCACGCGGTCCTCGCCCGAGCCGGCATTGACGATGAGTCGGCAATCGGAGAGTTGGTCCACGTCGAGGCGGGCCAACGCCTTCAAGCGGTCTTGACGCTGATCGGTGTCGAAGGGGTCGACGCTGATGATTTCTTCACGACGGTCGACGCAATGCTCGACGAACCCGAACTAGGACCTGTCAACCTTCCCAAGGGGCGATCACTCTTCGCAGTACTCAAGAGGTTTGGCCTGGTGCGAAAGCACAAAGGGCAGATTGTGCTGACGAAGCGGGGACAGTCAGCGCAGCAGGACGCATCAATCATGTGGTCGGTGATCGTCGACAGCGTTCCGGTTGCGCCGGGAGGCTCGCAGAGAGCAGTGGAACTTCTTGTCCTCCTCGCCGTAGCCGCTGGTTTGTCGCCGGCAGATCGTCATCGCTTCGTCGCGGGAGCACTGGAGTCGATTCGGTCGTCAAGCATCCTCATGTCCGGCGCTCAGACTTCCAAACGTGACACGTCCGGGAGCACCGTAGAGGTGCTCGGTTTGATCGGCGCTACGGGGTACGAGCTGGGGAAGTTCGGCACCAAAGAGGACTCTCCCTGGGCTGTTCACCTCGCGAGGGCGATCCTGCAGCGTTAACTCGCGCGTTCGATGCAGACAACCGAAACGGGGTTCGATCCGGCAATGCCGAATCGAACCCCGTTTCATGTCCTGGAGGAGATCAGATGTTGACGCCGTAGTCGCGGGCGATGCCGGCGAGTCCGGATGCGTAGCCCTGTCCGACTGCGCGGAACTTCCACTCGCCGTTGTGGCGGTAGAGCTCACCGAAAAGCATGGCGGTCTCGGTGGAAGCGTCTTCCGAGAGGTCGTATCGTGCCAGCTCGGATCCATTCGACAGATCTACGACGCGGATGTAGGCGTTGGTGACCTGCCCGAAGGACTGGAGTCGGGCATCGGCGTCGTGGATCGAGACGGGGAAGAAGATGTTGGTGACGTTGGGCGGTACAGCCGGGAGGTCGACGTTGATGACTTCGTCGTCGCCGTCACCTTCACCGGTGAGGTTGTCGCCGGTGTGCTCGATGGATCCGTCGGGCGAGCGAAGGTTGTTGTAGAAGACGAAGTGCAGGTCGGAAAGAACCTTGCGTTCCGGGCCGGTGACCAACGCGCTGGCGTCGAGGTCGAAGTCGGCACCACTGGTGCTGCGTGCATCCCAGCCGAGACCGACTGCGACCTTGGTGAGGTTGGGTGCGGCTTTCGACAGAGATACGTTGCCGCCCTTGGCAAGTGTGACGCCCATTCAGGTTCCTCTCGTTCGAACGAAGTGGATTTCTTCGTTCGGGAGTTCTGTGTTGTCCGTTCTCGACTCACATTACCGTGAGCGGGTAGGTGCGGTTCGACCGAATAGCTACCTCACTCGAACAGCGCGCGAAGATCCTCGGCGTCGAGTCCGGTGCCGAGTGTCCCTTCGGCGTCCATGACATTCGAGAACAATGCCAACTTCTTGGCTTTGAGCGCCATGACCTTCTCTTCGATCGTGTCTTTGGCAATGAGACGGTAGACCATGACGTTTCGTGTCTGCCCGATGCGGTGAGTGCGATCGACCGCTTGTGCCTCGGCGGCCGGGTTCCACCAAGGGTCGAGAATGAAGCAGTAGTCGGCCTCGGTGAGGTTGAGGCCGAAGCCACCAGCCTTGAGGCTGATCAGGAATACGGGGGCTACGCCAGACTTGAACTCCTCCAACACTTCACCGCGATTGCGCGTCGAACCGTCGAGATAGCTGTACGGAATTTTTTCCGCTTCGAGTCGTTTGCGGACAGAACCGAGGAACCCGGTGAATTGGCTGAAGATCAACGCACGGTGTCCGCCGGCAATGACGTCGTCCAATTGCTCGACGAGAGCGTCGACCTTGGCTGAGGGGACAGGTCCGCTTTCCTCGTCGACCAGCGAGACGTCGAGACTGAGTTGGCGTAGCACCGTCAGCGATTGCAGGATCGTGAATCGGTTCTTGTCGACGTCGTCGAGCAGTCCGAGAATCTTCTGCCGTTCGCGTTGCAGATGGGTGTCGTAGATCGCGCGATGGCTCGGATGCAACTCGATCTCGAGTATCTGTTCCTGCTTCGGCGGCAAGTCTGCAGCCACCTGTTCCTTGGTGCGCCGAACCATCAGCGGTTTGACGCGCCGCCGAAGTTGCGCCAATCGCTCTGTGTCGCCTTCCTTTTCGATCGGGTTGCGGTAGACGTCGGTGAAGGTGGTGGGACTGGGGAACAGTCCTGGTGCAGTGATCGCGAGGAGCGACCACAACTCCATGAGATTGTTTTCCATGGGAGTGCCGGTGATCGCGAGTTTGAAGGGTGCGTTCACTGCCGTCGCACACTTGTGGACCTTGGACTTGTGGTTCTTGGCGAATTGGGCTTCGTCGAGTACCAGTCCGGACCAGACGCCCGCCGAATACGCATCGGTGTCGAGGCGAAAGAGAGCGTACGACGTCACGACGATGTCCGCCCCGTCGACGAGTGTTGCCAGGTCGGTTCTTCTGCGCCGCAGAGTATCCGTGATGACAGCGGTGTGGAGGGTTGGTGCAAACTTGGCCACCTCGGATTTCCAATTGGAGACCACGCTGGTGGGAGCAACGATCAGAAAGGGCGGCGCCGCTGGATTCGATTGCCGTGCAGTGCAGATCATTGCGAGAGTTTGCAGGGTCTTGCCCAGGCCCATGTCGTCGGCGAGTATGCCGCCCAGGCTGTGCTGCCGGAGGAAGTTGAGCCAGCGGAATCCGTCGACCTGATAGGGGCGCAGTGTTGCCGTCAACGTGGCGGGGACGTCGACGGGATCGATCCCGGAACCGCCGAGCAATCCTGCGATCTGCTTCTTCCAAGCTGCTGCCTGATGTTCGACTCTTCCCAGTGCCGTCAATTCTTCCCACAGCCCGGCTTGAAACTTGCTGATCGCGAGTTTGCCGGTTGGTCGATCGAGCAGCGACCGCGCTTCGGTGATGAGTCGGTGTAGACCGAGAAGTTCGGGTGCGTCGAGTCGGAAGAAGGCGCCGTCCGGCAGCAGTATGTGAGTCTCACCCTTGCTCAGGGCGGAGAACAGCGTGGTGAACGGAACGCTTTGTCCCGCAACGTCGACGGTGACGTCGAGGTCGAACCAGTCGGATCCGCTGTTCCCGTCGGGGGCTGACGTGCTGAGGCCGATCACGACAGCGTCGTCTGCGGGCCGATAGTCGGCGGGAGTGCCCACGACGGTGAGGTCGACGTCGTCGTTCGCGTCGAGTTGGGGGAGGAGGTCGAGTGTGAACTGCATGGAATCGAGGCCGGCCAACGTTCCCGCGAGAGTGGCCTTCGCCGCGGCCGCACCGAGGCTCTTGGCAATGGCATCTTCGGCAACGTGGTTGCGGATCTCGGACTCGTCGGTGGTTGTGTCTGCGGTAGAAATGATCAGTTCGTCGGCATCGACTGTGTACTTCCATGCCGATTCGATGTCGATGCGGTGGTTGTCCGCGTACGTGGCGACCAGTTGTAGCCGTGGACCGGACACAGTCGGTGGGTTGTAGGCGCCGTCGGAAGATATGACGGGAGCGAGGTTTCCGAGTTTGAACACGAACCGCGAAGTGAATGCATCCCGATGCTCGGCGGGGATGTCGACCGATTTTCCGGAGTCGATCAACTGCCTCAATTGGTGAGTTATCGGCGTGTGCAGTGGTGTCAGAGTGATCGCGTTGGCGTCGTCGAGCGCGAAGACGCCATGTGCCGGCGTGCCGACCAGTCCCCAGTCGGAATGAGTCACGATGTGCCCACCGGCCTGAATTCGGGGCGTCAGGCGGAGGTTGTTGTCTTCTGCACCGTGGACGTCGAGGCAGATGCTGGCATCGTCGAGTAGGGAGATGTTGCCGAGGCCGGCCTTCGAGTGAACGAGTGAAACGCCGACGCTGATGGCCTCACGAAGAAGCGACCAGAGTTGCGGGCTCGCGAACCCGGCAAGATCGATTTCCGCGGCATTTTGATTTCGGTAGTAGTTGCCGGCGCTGTGGAGGAGATGTATGTCGCGTAGAACCCGGAGGTGATCTGCGGGGAACTGAAAAGTGCTTCCGAGTTTGTTCCAGGCGAGCCCGCCGGAGATCCACCCTCTCGCTCCTGGTTGCACGGGTTTGATGATGAGCCTTGTCGATGCGCCCTTGGTTCGGGTGGTGAATTGAATGCCAAGTCCACGTGTAGTGCGGCCGGCCGGGTCTGGTCGGAGCAACTCCTCGAGCGCGCTGTCCCATCCGAGGTGTTGTGGAGTCTTGTTCGCCTCGGCCACCGCTGCGAGCACCAACGCGACTACGTGCTTGCAGTTCATCCGCACGGGACACGTGCAGAGGCCACGCGTGAACGTTGCTGTACCGGCCGCGCTGCGACTTACCGAAATCGTGCAGGTGTACGGCTCTCGCGCAGTTCCCGATACAGCGCCGGTCAAGGTGTCAGCGGTGTCGTTCCATGCGATGGATTCGACTGCATTCTGCCGCAGGTAGGTAAGTCCGCGTTCGTAGGTGGTTGTGCCCACGACAGCGCGAATTCGGTCGAGGTCGAGGGCCCTGACTGAATCCGGTTGCACGGGGCCAGCCTAGTAGCGGTGACCGACAGATCTTGTCGTGGTCGTTTGTCCAAGAAAGTCCGAACTGCACGGTATGTTCACGGAAACATCTTTGACTGGTTTGGGAGTTTCATGAGGACTGAGCGGCGTGCGTGGATCCGATCTGCGCGCACAGGTGCGGTGTGTTTGGCCGTCTGTGCACTTTCTTTGCAGTTGGGCGGACTGTCGACGGCAGCGCCGAGTTCCGGGAGCTCGGGAAGCTCGGGAAGTCTGGGCAGCGTCGAGGGCAGCGTGAGTTCGGGGTCGACGATCCCAGGACCGCTTCAGGAGGATCCGGGCCCCAAGCCGGAGCTGCGCGACGACATCGTCGTCCCGGCCATCGTCGGCGAGAAGGTGACCGCACCGCAGGCAATCAGGCTGACGGTGGCGTCGCCTGCACTTCGACGCGAGGTCGGCGTCGAGATCTTGCTACCCGCGGACAATTCGGTTCCGCGCCCGGCGCTGTACATGCTCGAGGGTGTCGACGCCGGTGAGAAGAGCAGCGGATGGATGACGATCGGCGGCGCTCCGGCGTTCTTCGCCGACAAGAACGTCAACGTCGTGATGCTCAACGGTGGTATCGCGAGCCTGTACTCGGACTGGGAGAATCCGGATCCGCGGCTGGGACTGCACAAGTGGGAAACCTTCATCACCGAAGAGTTGCCACCGCTGATCGACGCACGGTTGAAGACCAACGGCATCAACGCGATTGCCGGCAATTCCATGGGCGCGATGGGCGCAATGATGCTCGCCCAACGCTTTCCGGACATGTATCGTGGCGTCGCGGTTTTCAGTGGCTGCTACTCCACGATGGATCCGCTCGGCCGAACTGCCGTCCAGGCCACGATTTCTTCGCGAAGCGGAGATCCGGCCAACATCTGGGGTGTGCCAGGAGGCCCCGAGTGGGAGGCACACGATTCGTTGATCAACGCAGAGAAGCTGCGTGGCAAGGAAATCTACGTGTCGACGGCAAATGGTCGTCCCGGATCCGACGAGACGCTGCAGACTCCGGAACTACTCGAGCGTCTGGTGATCGGCGGCGGCATCGAGGTTGCTGCGCATGCCTGCACCAAGATGTTCGACGCGCGGTTGCAGGAGCTGAAGATTCCGGCGCAGGTAGATTACGAGCCGAACGGCACACACGCGTGGGCATATTGGCGTGAACGACTACCCAAGGCGTGGCCGACTTTGTCCCGGGCGTTGGGCGTCTGACGGTTCGACAACAGTGCTCGGGTTGTGGGTGCACCACAACCCGAGCGTTGGATCACTCGCAGGCGATGCCGTCGTTGTCCCGGTCGAGATGCGGGGCATATCCGTTCTGGCCCCGGTACAACGGAGCTGCGCCGGCGTTACGCACGGCAGTGCAGTTCTGGTAATACCGCGCCGGTGCGGGAGTGTTCTGCGGCGCCGGCTGGTTCTGGGGCGCTTGCGGAGCGGGCGGTGCAGGCGGTGCGAAGACCGGGGGAAGGAACGGCTGGACTGCGTCGGCAGAGCCAGTCGGAATCATGCGTGCGATCTCGATCGGTAGGAAATCGAAAACCGTGGATGCCTGAGCGGCGGGTGCGGCAACCAGAGTGATTGCGGCGCAACCTGCGATGCTGAATGCCAGACGGCGGAGCTTCATGTGACCTCGTGTTCAACTGGGCAGCCCTTCCACTTCGGAGGGCTGTGCCGGCTGAGCATACTGGCCATAACGACCAAATGGTCTATTTCGGTAAGGGTGAAACCTGGGGTGAAAAGCAGCGTCCCCGCACCGTATTGCTCGGGTGCGGGGACGCTGCTGCTGTCAGCGAGGGTTACGCGTCGACAAGTTCCTCGGCGAAGGGATCACCGTTGCGGGGAGCGTCGAAGCGTTCCTTGTCGAGAATGCCCTCACGCTTTGCGACGATGACCGGGACCAGTGCCTGGCCGGTGACGTTGACTGCGGTACGGCCCATGTCGACGATCGGTTCGACTGCGAGGAGCAGTCCGACGCCGGCCAAGGGAAGACCCAGGGTGGAGAGTGTGAGTGTGAGCATGACTGTCGCACCCGTAGTTCCGGCCGTTGCTGCCGAGCCGATGACCGAAACGACGACGATCAGCAGGTAATCGGTGAAGGTCAGCGGAACGTCGTAGAAGCCGGCGACGAAGATTGCCGCGATCGCGGGATAGATTGCGGCGCAACCGTCCATCTTCGTGGTGGCACCGAGCGGAACTGCGAACGAGGCGTACTCACGAGGAACGCCGAGGTTGCGTTCGGTGACGCGCTCGGTCAGCGGCAGGGTGCCGATCGACGAGCGCGAGACGAACCCGAGCTGAGTTGCGGGCCAGACACCGGAGAAGAAGCTTCGAACCGAGAGACCGTGTGCGGCAATCAGGATCGGGTAGACCACGAAGAAGACAATGGCCAGACCGATGTAGATGGCGGCGGTGAAGACGCCCAGCGAGCCGATCGCATCCCAGCCGTAGGTGGCGACAGCGTTGGCGATCAGCGCGGCGGTGCCGATCGGGGCGAGGCGGATGATCCACCACAGGACCTTCTGGACGATCGCGAGCAGCGAAGCGTTGAACTCGAGGAACGGCGCAGCCTTGGGACCGATCTTGAGTGCAGCAATGCCGATTGCGCCGGCGATGACGAGCAGCTGCAGGACGTTGAAGCTCAGCGATGTAGTCGCCACGCCTTCGGCGACGGAAGTCTTTGCACCCAACCCCAGGAAGTTGTTCGGAACCAGTCCGGTGATGAACGCCCACCACGAGCCGGAGCTCTTGGGTTCCTTCGCGGCTTCGGCGGCGACGTCGGTCCGTGAACCGGGATCGGTGATCAGGCCGACGATGATGCCGATGATCACAGCGATGAAAGCGGTGATCGCGAACCAGAGCAAGGTCTGCACGGCCAGGCGAGCTGCATTGGCGACCTGGCGCAGGTTGGCGATGGAGCTGACAATGGCGGTGAACACCAGCGGGATCACCGCAACGGTGAGCAGCTTGACGTAACTCGAACCGATGGTCTGCACGGTGCCGACCAACCAGTTGACGTTGCCGTCGGCTGCATCAGGCATTGCCCGGGCGACGAGACCGATGATGACGCCGAGTACGAGACCGGCGACGATCTGCGGTCCGAATGCCGTCGCCCAGGACGGAAAACGGGACGTGGACTTTTCCGGCACGCCGGTGGAGGTGGAGCTGGGCATGACTATGCCTTTCGAAAATCAAGGGAGCGAAACGCAGCGCGGCACCAGAGGCCGGGCAGATTCGAAGAAATGTTTCCTGGTACGCGTCAGGTCAGAGCGAGCGCGTACACATTGCGCTCGCCTGCAGGCGAAGGTCGACGTAACGCCGACTGGTCAGGAACAACACTGTCCACACACTACTCGCAGCTTCAACTACTCGATCCCGAGGGTCGCCGCGGGAGTTCGCTTCGTGTTCGTCGGGCGTGCCCCGATCAGTCACTGTTGGTCGGTTGACTAGTCTCGACGATCAGTAGGTGCCGCACCGGCGCCTAAGCGTCGGCAAGCGGAAGCGAGAGACCGATGAGCGTTCGGAATGCCGAGTACCCGCGTCCGAAGCATTTCCTGGTGCACCTCAGTGACACGCATCTGGTGGCTCAGGGGGAGTTGTACGACGCCGTGGATGCGTCGACGAGATTGCGGGAAGTGCTCAGCGGGATCGTGGCCTCGGGCGCACGCCCGGATGCACTGATATTCACCGGCGACCTGACCGACCAGGGACACCCCGACGCATACGCGGAATTGAAAGCCATCGTGGAACCCGTGGCGGCCGAGATCGATGCGCAGGTCATCTGGGCGATGGGCAACCACGACGACCGCTCTACTTTCAGGTCTCTGCTGTTGGGCGAGGACGCCACCGATCATCCCGTCGACAACGTCTACGACCTTGACGGACTGCGGGTGATCACCCTGGATTCGTCGGTTCCCGGTCACCACTACGGTGAGATCTCGGATCGTCAATTGGATTGGCTACGCTCAGAATTGGCGGTGCCCGCGCCCGACGGAACAATTCTGGCCCTGCATCATCCGCCGGTTCCGTGCATTCAGGATCTCGCGGTTCTGGTGGAGTTGCGCGATCAGTCCCGGTTGGCAGACGTCTTGCGTGGCAGCGACGTCCGGGCGATTCTTGCCGGGCATCTGCACTATTCGACGACGGCGACGTTCGCCGGCATTCCGGTGTCCGTGGCGTCGTCGACGTGTTACACCCAGGACTTGAACGTGGAAGTCGGTGGTCAGCGTGGTCGTGACGGGGCTCAGGGGTGCAACCTGGTGCACGTCTACGACGAGACAATTGTTCATTCGGTCGTTCCACTCGGCGCGCACGTGACGGTCGGTGAGCCTGTCGACGCGGCCGAGGGAGCCCGGAGGCTCAGCGCTGCCGGTATTCGAATCCTCGAGAGCGAAAAGGCGGCACGCTCGATCATCTGAGGTGGCAGGCGGTTTCCGGCACCCCGGCGCAGTTCGGGGTGATTGCCGGGCTGTCGCGTACTCACTACCGTCGAGGTAGGTGCAGAGCTCCAGCAACAAGGACCGGCTAGCTGGACGGCAACCCTTCATGCCGATGGGGTGCCCCGGAATCACACCTGGCGATACGCGCGGTGCGTGTCGCAAGCGGCAGTCGCCACGAGAACCGTCAGTCGGGTGCTGACGGTTTCTGCGGTCGGCACTGTGCGCTCCCGAGTAGTTCTCGAACAGGAGTATGCGCCGATGACCTCCACCCCCTCTTCTCATCTTGCTCCGTTGCATCTCGCCGTAGCGCTGGACGGTGCCGGTTGGCACCCTGCAGCCTGGCGAGAGCCACACTCGCGCCCGAGTGAGCTGTTCAGCGCGTCGTATTGGACTGACGTGGTGACGACCGCCGAGCGTGGTCTGCTCGATTTCGTCACCATCGAGGACAGTCTCTCGGTGCCGGCCAACCCACTCGAGCCCGTCGACGACGCGGTTGATCGGGTGCGCGCTCGGCTCGACGCACATCTCGTGGCCGCCCGACTGGCACCGATCACGAGCAACATCGGCTTGATCCCGACCATCACCACCATTCACACCGAGCCGTTTCACGTGTCCAAAGCCGTTGCCACGCTGGATTACACCTCGCGCGGTCGCGCCGGATGGCAGGTGAAGGTTTCGGCGTCGGAATCCGAGGCAGCACAGTTCGGGCGTCGCGACATCCCAGCGCTCACCGATGCCGACCGTCAGTCGATCGTTTCAGGCGTCCTCCCGGACTTCGTGCGCGACCTGTTCGACGAAGCTGCGGAGGCGGCTGACGTAATCCGGCGACTCTGGGACAGCTGGGAGGACGGCGCCGAGATCCGCGATGTGGAGCAGCGCCGGTTCATCGACCGAGACAAGTTGCACTACATCGACTTCGAGGGAAAGTACCTCTCGGTCCGTGGACCGTCGGTGACTCCGCGCCCGCCGCAGGGGCATCCCGTCGTTACCGCGTTGGCACATCAGCGGGTCGCGTACGAGCTGGCGGCGCGGACGGCCGATCTGGTGTTCGTGACGCCGTTCGACGACGAGCAGGTCACGGCAATCCTGGGTGAAGTGCGAGCCGCCGAAGAACACGTGCAGCGCACCGGCGAACCTCTTCGGGTCTTCACCGACATCGTCGTCTTCTTCGATGCGCCGGAAGAAACCGGAAAGGAACGGCTCGCTCGCCTCGACGCGCAGGCCGGCGCCGAATACCGTTCGGACGCGCTGACCTTCACCGGCTCTGCTGCGGAGTTGGCGGATCTCCTGCTCCGGTGGCAGCAGTTGGGAATCGAAGGCTTCCGGTTGCGGCCGGGCGTCCTCGTGGACGACCTCGACGCCATCGCAGGTGAGCTGGTGCCTGAACTGCAGCGACGCAGCGTATTCCGCACCGAATATCCGCAGACGAATCTTCGCGGACTCCTTGGTCTACCCATCGACGTTCCCAACCGCTACGCCGCCGGCACTCCGGCCGCCTGACAGACGAGGAATAGATTTTCATGAGTTCTCAGAAGCGTAAGCAGGTCATCCTGGGTGCCTACCTCGGCGGCGTCAACCATCACACTGCATGGTGGGATCCGCAGGCGGGCAGCCAGATAGAGTTCGATTCTTTCGAGCACACCGCTCGAACCGCCGAGCGTGGGAAGTTCGACTTCTTCTTCCTCGCCGAAGGCCTCGCCCTTCGTGAGCGTGCGGGACAGATTTTCGACCAAGACATCATCGGTAGGCCGGACACCTTCACGGTCCTTGCATCGTTGGCGGCGGTAACCGAACACCTCGGATTGGCCGGCACTATCAATGCCACGTTCAACGAGCCGTACGAACTGGCCCGCCAATTCGCGACGCTGGATCAGTTGTCCGGAGGGCGTGCCGCCTGGAACGTCGTCACCTCGTTCGACGCATTCACCGGCCAGAACTTTCGCCGCGGCGGATACCTCGACCGCGCGCAACGATACGAGCGTGCGGAGGAGACCGTAGCGCTGGTGCGTGAACTGTGGGATTCGTGGCGAAGCGACGACATCGTGGCCGACAAGGCATCAGGGCGCTTTCTCGCGCGACCGGATGCCGGTGAATTCGCTTTTCATGGATCGCATTTCGACGTGAACGGCCGATTCACAGTGCCGCGTAGCCCGCAAGGGCGCCCGGTTATTCTGCAGGCCGGGGTGTCGCCGCAGGGGCGCGATTTTGCTGCCGGCAATGCCGACGCGATCTTCTCACCGTACGGTCAGTTGCCCGAGGCGGCCGATTTCTATCGCGATATCAAAGCACGTGCCGTCGCGGCCGGACGTGACCCGGGTGACATCAAGATCCTGCCGTCGGCGAGTTTTGTTCTCGGCACCTCGGAGGCAGATGCGATCGAGAAGTACCGAGAGATTCGCGACCAGCAGGTCACCGGCCAGACCGCTTTGGTTCTGCTCGAACAGATCTGGAATCTCGATCTGTCGAAGTACGACCCCGAAGGACCACTACCCGATATCGCTCCGGATCCCGAGGCTCCGCCGATCATCCAGGGCCGCGCCTTCATTCACCAAGATCGTTTCGCGACCGTCGCAAAACTGCGCGCGGTAGCCGAGAGCAAGAAGTTGAATCTGCGCGAAGTGGTGATCGATCAGTTCGAGCGTGGACCGATCGTCGGTACACCGCAGCAGGTTGCCGAGAAAATAGATTCGTTTGTCAGCAACGACGGTTCGGACGGATTCATCCTCGGGTCGCACCTCGTGCCGACCGGCCTCGACGAGTTCGTCGACGACGTGGTGCCGCTGCTGCAGGATCGAGGTGTTCTCCGCAGTGACTACGAAGGAACGACGTTGCGTGACAATCTCGGACTGCCCATCCCGGTGCAGCGGGAGCGTGCGACAGCACGCTGATCGACCGAAGTAGCAAGGGCCCAGCCGAAATCGGCTGGGCCCTTGTTTTGTCTAGGCTTCCCAGGGCGCCGGGATGGGGTAATAGCTCTCCAGAAACTCCGTGATCTTGCGTGTGCGAAGTTCCAGATCGATCTCCGGAGCGCTGCCGTCGTTGAGGCAGAAGAAGTCCATGGAGCGCTTGGCGAGCAGTGAGTCCATGTCGCGCAAACCGGCTTTGACCGTCGTATCGACGTACTTGACGGCTGCGGACTTCTGTACCACCGACCGTCCACTCATCAGTGTGTAGTAGTGATACAGCGAATTGGTCACCGAGATATTGGAACTCGCGCGGAAGGTGCTTGCTGCAGTTGCGGCGAAGTCTTCGGCGAACTCGCGTTCCATCTCGGCCATCACGCTTTTGCGTAGTGGCGTCGCTGCGTGCTCCAGATGCCTGGTGGTCATCAGACCGAAGCGGTCCTGGAGTAGCCGGCGGTTGACGCGAGCCGCATTCTCGAACCCGCTGCGGTCGTTGTCGTTGTGTCCCAATCCGATTCTGGTGTCGGCCTCGATGAACATGCTGATCCCACCGGGGGAGAAGAACATGTCCGGGCCAACGGGGCGACCGAAGAACATGTCGTCATTGGAGTAGAGGAAATGCTCTGCCAGACCCGGAATATGGTGCAGCTGGCACTCGACAGCTTGAGAATTATGGGTAGGCAACACACTTGGATCGGCGAAGAATTTTTCGCTGGGCATGAACGTGACTCGCGGATCGTCGGCAAGCCAGTCCGGACGATCGGAATCGGTTGCGACGAAGATCCGCCGGATCCACGGCGCGTACATGTGGATGGATCGAAGCGCGTATTTGAGCTCGTCGATCTGACGGAAGCGCGCTTCTGATTCGTCGCCCTCTCCGACGATGTAGTTCTGCATGCGCTTGGCGCGCTGAGCCTGAAACTCCTTGGAAGAGCCGTCGACCCAGGAAAAGACCAGATCGATATCGAAGCTGATATCGGAGGCATGATCGGCGAACATGTTCTCGATAGTCGGCCAGATCCGGCCGAATCGCTCGACGGTTCCTCGGACAGCTTCTTCGGGGAGGACGGTTCGTCGTGTCAGTGAGTTCTCGACGGGTAGGACGATTTCTTCGTCGGAAATCGACCACAATTCGATTTGAACTCCGATGTTGGCGCCGTAGTTCATGCCGCTTGCGACGTGAACCCGCGGACGGAACAAGCGGAAGATCCGTGACTTGTTGGTTTTCGACAGGGCACCGTCCGCGACAAGGAGCGCGGGGCTCTTCTTCGCGTCGACGGTTTTGGAATAGAAGGGTGCGTTGGCGCATCCCTCGACAAGTGCCTGCCGCAGGTTTTTGCGCTCGGTCCAGCTCACCGCGATCACGGGGCGCTCGTCGTTTCCGCGGACGAGTAGATACTCGATTCCTGCGGCGTCGAGGATGTCGCGGATGAAGAGGAGATCTTCGACCATCGCTTCGAGCGGCGTGGTGGTCGTGATCGCGAGGGCAAAACGATTCTTGAATCGGACGGTCTCGGGTAGCTCGCCCATCCGTGCGCGTGACGCGGCCGACGCCGGTTCCACGGGATTGGGGCTGTCCTGCTCCGGGGGTACGAAGTAGATGTCGTGCGGAGCGGGAGATTCTGTAATGGGATGCCTTCCGATTCTGATCCAGCTGTGTATCTGTCGCCCCCGACGCTGCGAGAGCGTGGTGGCGACGAGCTCAGTCTATGCCGTCGCCGCCGAAAGTCGGACATGAGTGACGGCGATGGGTAGGGCGGGGCGAGTCGGGTACCCCGAGGACCGAAGCGAGAGTGAAGGAGGAGAACCGATGCGTGTGAAAGCGATGGTCGGAACAGGCGCGATGGCGGTTGCGCTGGCCGCCGGCCCAGTTGCGACAGCGTCTGCGGAGCGAACCGAGGCAGCGGGGTCGGAGGGTTCACCGGAGATGCTGACCTGCGAGGTGGTCTTCGATGCACTGGAAGACATGAGCCCGGAATGGGCGGAAGAGGGGATCGATCAGGTCGAAGACTGGTGTGAGTTGATCACCGGCGAAGAAGACTGACCGTCAGCCGCGCGAGATCACTCGTCGCGACAGTCGCCACCGCCCGTCTTCGAGTTCGAACTCATCGGCGTAGCTCCCGACGCCGCTGAGCTTGGGCGAGGTGGTCGTGTCGACGTAGAACGTCCACACCGCATCCGCGCGGGCTGTAGTTTCCGAGGTCACGTCCACGGCGATCGCCGTGGTGACGTGGCGTGTGAATGTGCCCGGACCTTGAATGCCGGCGGCCCGGCGCTCGACTACTCCAGCGGCAATTTCTTCACGGCCACGTCGTACCTGTGCGGGGATACCGCGATCGGGATTGGCCGGCATGTTCCATTCGGCCTCGCGGGTGAACTGCTCGACGTAGTCCTCGACAGAGCCGGTGTCAGCCAGATGGGCGATCCGAGCGAGCGTTGAACGAATCTGTTCGGCAGGGCCCTCGGGTTGCATGCTGTCCTCCGTAGACGTGGGTGCGGCAGATCGCACGCTACAGCTCATGACGACAACGACGACGGCCTCGTCCCAGTGAGCGGCAATATTCTCCGGCGAGGGAGCGGCGAACTTTGAGATCACCTCGAGTTCAACCGTATTCGAGCCTGCAGCGTAAATGATTGAGTGTTCACAGTAGGCAGCGCCATGACGACTGCCGCGCCCGTAGGCTTGACCGACTCACAGGAGATCGCCATGTCCATCACCGAACTCGAACGCGCCACTCAGACCCCGGAGCAGATCTACGCTGCCGGGGGAATCACTGTCCACAAGGTCGGTGAACTGATCGGCGCCCGCATCGACGGCGTACACCTCTCCGGGGACTTGTCCGAAGAAACCGCCTACGCGATCAACTATGCGCTGGCAGCGCACAAGGTTGTGTTCTTCCAAGGGCAGCAGCATCTCGACGACACGTCGCAGTACGAATTCGCCGGAACCCTCGGCACCCAGACCACCCCGCACCCCACGGTGAAGTCCAAGGGAGACAAGCTGTTGGTGCTCGACCGTGCTGCCAACAGTTGGCACACGGATGTGACGTTCGTCGACCGCATCCCGAAAGCCTCGATTCTGCGAGCTACGACCATTCCCGAGTACGGTGGAGCGACCACGTGGGCGTCCACTACCGCTGCGTACGAACAACTGCCGGCTTCGCTCAAGGTATTTGTCGAGAATCTGCGTGCCGTTCACACCAATGCCTACGACTATGCCGAGGTTGTCGATCAGGCGAACCCGGTAGACGCGCAGCGCCAGGCCTACTACGCCGAATTCACTCGCGAGATCTACGAGACCGAACACCCGGTAGTGCGGATCCATCCGGCGACGAGGGAGAAGACCCTCCTGCTCGGTCACTTCTTCAAGGAGTTCGTCGGCCTCAAGCCGTCCGAGTCGGTCGCTCTCTACCAGATCCTCCAGGCGCGAATCATCAAGTTGGAAAACACTGTTCGATGGAACTGGTCGGCCGGCGACCTGGCGATCTGGGACAACCAGGCGACTCAGCATTACGGTATCGCCGACTACGGGACTCAGGCCCGCAGTGTGCACCGGGTGACATTGGCCGGCGACGTCCCCGTCGACGTCCGCGGCGAGCAGAGTCGAATCCTCCAGGGCGATGCCGCGGAGTATTCGATCATCGCGGACATCGATCGGCTTCCTGGCTTCGCCGCGAACTGATCAGTCGTGCTGCGGGTGATCCGGCGGGAACATCTGTCCCCATGAGTGACTGCACGCTCGGCACGTCCATTCGGGGGTGTCCGGTCCCACGACGCAGCCTGTTCCGGCGAGCCACGGTAGGTGATCGAACGGATGGACCGGCATCCCCGGGGCACACTGAGCGGTTCTGTGTGCACCGCACTGCGGGCACAGTGGATTCTTCGACAGCATGTAGTCGATGAAGTTGGTGTGCCCGGAAGTGGCCATCCTTCCGGTGCATTTGCGGCACAGGGCGGCTGGGTAGTCGTCCCCAGGTTCGGCCTGCCTGAAGATCCGTGATGCGGAATGAAAGTGAAGGCGATCGCCGCTGTTGAACTTTCGCAACGGCATCGGTGCGCTGCAACCTGTGCAGTTTCCCCGCTCGCGCATCAACGTTCGGGCGTGGGCAGCCGTGGACGTCGGATCCGGTGTGTCGATGTCGCCGAAGTAGGGCACTTCGTATGACTGGACGGCCGCGAGAATCCGGTCGGCCAGTGCGTCGTCGACCGGCCCTGGATCCGTGGGAAAAGTGATGGACCATCGTTGTTCGAGTTCGGGGACGACGGGTAAAGAGCGGAGCGCGCTCACTTCTTCGTCGACTTCCATCCGCGACGTGCCGTCGAACGGCGCAGCCACGGTCTCGATGCAGAGCACCGTGCGAGGAGTGGTGTCGAGCACAGTGATCACCAGGTCACCGATGGCCATCTTTCCGTGCATGATCCAGGGATCCACACGCGCTCTGGGTTCGAGAAACGCGACTACGGCATCGATCCATGGCGTGCCGAGTGCGATGAATACGTGTTGACCGGGGCTCCGCGTGATCATCGGACGATTCTCGCAAGGGCTGCCGACAACGTCAGGCTTTGACCACCTTGCGCCCCAGCAGCGATGCAACCAATCCGTCGACGAAGGTCGCCTGACGGCCGAGAGGATCGGAAGCCGCCGCTGCGACGCTTCCGATCGACATCGATCTCGTCAGGCCGGTCTCGCTGATGAATTCGGCGGCCAGGTGCGCTTCTCGGAATGTGAGGCCGCCCAGGTGCGTCGTGTCGTCGACGCCGAGAACACGCCCGTCGATGATGTCCATGTCGAAGTGGACGTGGACACCGTTCACGCCCTGGCCCGCCGCGGCGAGGACATGAGGCATCAAGGCTGCCATGCCATGACGATCGATCTCGTCGATCGTCACCAGCAACACCCCGTACTCGTCGAGTGCGCGCTTGTGATCGACCGTGGCGTTCTTGACCCCCACCAAGACGGTGTTCTCCAAACTGGGGCCGTGCAGATCCGCCGCGGACGACAGCAATTGCTCGATATCGCCGTGGGAGGCGAAAATGATTGCACCCAAATCGGTTCCGGGTTCGGTGGCGATCGGAATTCTGGTGTTCTGCCAGGCCTCGGAAGTGAGCCACAGCGGCAACGTCGTGAGATCCGCGGCAGCGTTCTCGGCTTGGATGCAGTTGAATCCGATTCCGGACATGTCTTCGCGTAGACCGTGATCGAGGAGATGGCGTGCCAGGCCGGCAGTTTCGAGGTCGATCAATTCGACTGTTGCATTGGCGTCGATCGGTTCGGTGCCCAGGACATAACGCTTTTCGACGTAGGGCGACGTCATCGCCATCAAGAGCGCGCCGTAATCGATCGTGAAGTCGACCGTGCCACCCAGTCGGTATTCGTCGCCTGTTTCTCCGGCGTCGACGAGGAGGTGATCGCTGCTGGCACTGATCACCTTCAGGCGCGGATCGATCGGGGTCAAGCCTTCCGGCGAGATGTCTTCGCGGCCGATGGACAAGATCAGGCGTCGGCTCGGCTTGTCCTCGTTGTCGAAGACGGGGCGTCGGCCGAATGCATCTTCGCCTGAGACTCCATACGGCCGCGACGGCTTGACCTTCGCCTCGATGATGTCCGCGGTGAGAGTGAAGGCGTCGTTGTTCAGCAGTTCGTACAGTCCGGGGGGAGTAGGTGATTCGGCCAGTACGATGCTGGCGCCCAAACGCAGATGGTTGATCCCCTCGGGCATCGTGCCCGTCTCGAGTAGTGGCAGTGAGAACGTATTGCCGCCGGAAACGATCGGCAGTTCGATCGAGAACCGCTTCGTGATTTCGTCGGCTAGGTAGACCAGATTCGACAGGTTGTCGACGGTCGGTTGGATGCCACCGACGCACGCGAGGTTCGCGCCGATTCCGATCAGTCTGATGCCCTCGATGGGAAGGATTTCAGCGACTACGTCCAACGCCTCCGCCGGCAGGATTCCTTCGCGGAGATCTCCGAGGTCGATCATCAGCACGATGTCGTGGACGACTCCTCGCGCCCGCGCTGCTCTGCCCAGAGCAGCAATCGTCGTCAACTCGGAGTTGAGGCTGATGTCCGCGTAGCGGATCGTGTCGTCGATCTCGTTCAGCGACGGTGCGCGGATCAGCATCAGGGGAACGGTGATGCCGTCGCGGCGAATGCGGGCCAGGTTGTCCAGGCGGGAGTCGGCGATCTGCGTGACGCCGCCGCGGACCATTGCTCGTGCCACTTTGGGGGAGCCGCACGTAGATTTGCTGACACCAGCCACCGATATACCGTGAGCGCTGGACGCCTCGACGAGGACGCGCGCATTCTGTTCGATACGACGCAGGTCGACGGTGATGGTCGGGCCGGTCATGATCTCCCCGTTTTCTCCGAAGGCGGTTCACGATCCGGGCATTCCAGACCGGACGGTTGGCGTGAGCTGGACAACTTTGCTCCAACTGTTGTGTCGCAGGACACTTACGTGCAGTATGAGGATACAACAGTTTCCTACCAGGCACTCTAGAGGAGCGTCGATGGCTACTCTCGTCAAACACGTACTTCGGCGCAAGCCGGCTTTGCAGATAGACCAGGAGACCGGCGCAGATACCAACGGCGGTGAGCTGACCCGCAGTATCGGTTTAGCGCAGTTGTCCATGTTCGGCATCGGCGCCACGATCGGCACCGGTATTTTCTTCGTCCTCTCGCAGGCTGTCCCGGTTGCGGGTCCGGCAGTGATCATCTCCTTCGTTGTTGCCGGTCTCGTCGCGGGACTCACGGCGATCTGTTACGCGGAGTTGGCCGGAGCTGTCCCGGCGTCGGGCTCGTCGTATTCCTACGCTTACGCGACGCTCGGAGAGCTTCCGGCCATGGCCGTCGGCGCGTGTCTGCTTCTCGAGTACGGAGTCTCGGCCGCGGCGGTGTCCGTCGGATGGTCGCAGTATTTGAACCAGCTACTGGGTAACCTCTTCGGGTTCCAGATTCCCGACGCGTTGTCACAAGCGCCGGAACAGGGCGGCATCATCAATCTGCCCGCAGTGATCCTGGTGTGCCTGTGCGGTGTTCTGCTCATCCGCGGCGCCAGCGAATCAGCCAAGGCCAACGCCATCATGGTCTCGATCAAACTCGCAATTCTGCTGCTCTTCATCGTGGTCGGCATCGCCGGATGGAACAGCAATCACTTCGCCGACTTCGCACCGTTCGGATTCAGTGGCGTCATGTCCGCCGCCGGAATCATCTTCTTCTCGTACATCGGCCTCGACGCAGTGTCCACCGCCGGCGAGGAAGTGAAGAACCCTCGTCGCAATCTCCCTCTCGCGATCCTCATTGCACTCGTGTCCGTCACCGCGATCTACATCGCCGTCGTCGCCGTGGCGATCGGTGCACAGGATTCCGCATCGTTCGAAGGTCAGGAAGCCGGACTGTCCGCCATCCTCGAACAGGTGACCGGATCTACCTGGCCGGGAACACTTCTGGCCGCCGGTGCGGTGATCTCCATCTGCAGCGTCACGCTCGTGGTCATCTACGGTCAGACCCGTATCCTGTTCGCGATGTCACGCGACGGCATGATTCCGTCGATCTTCCACAAGGTGAACCCGCGGACTCTGACGCCGGTGCCCAACACCATCATCGTCTGCGTCGTCATCAGCATTCTGGCCGGTTTCATTCCGATCAACTTCCTCGCCGAAATGACCAGCATCGGAACCCTGGTGGCCTTCCTCGTGGTCTCGATCGGGGTCATCATCCTGCGCCGCAGTGACCCGGACCTGCCGCGCAGCTTCAAAGTTCCCGGTTATCCGGTGACGCCGATCCTCTCGATCCTGGGCTGCCTGTGGATCATCAAGGACCTCCGAACCGTCACGATCTACGTGTTCCTCGTCTGGGTGACCGTCGCGATCATCTGGTACTTCGCCTACGGTATGAAGCACTCGCGCCTCGGTGCGAAGAACCGCGCCGAATTGGGATCGGAGTCCGAGTCATGACGCTGCTCGCGGGATACGCACCCGACGGTGACAGTTCCGGAACCGTCCATCTTGCAACGCTGTTGGCGCGCTCGTCCGGTGAACCGCTGGTGATCTGCGCGGTGATTCCCTCGCCGCCACCGCCCGGGATAACGCGTGTCGACGCCGAATACCACCAGCAATTGCGAGCCGAAGCCGAAGCGGCACTGGCGAAAGCGCGGGCAGACATGCCCTCCGACGTCGACGTGACCTATGTCGTGCATGAAGCTCAGTCGACGTCGAGTGGCCTGCTCGATCTCGTTCACGAGCACGAAGCCAAGATGATCGTCCTGGACTCGTCCACGGCCGGGGTGTTCGGCCACGTGGCTCTCGGCAGCGTCACCTCCCGCTTGCTGCACAGCTCCGACGTCCCGGTCGCGCTGGCGCCGAGGGGATTTCGAACCAAGCCCGGTGAGGTGGTTCGCCGCGTCACCGCCGCATACTCGGGCACACCCGATCAGGACGACCTGGTGCTCGCCGCCGCGACCGTGGCTGCGCGTGTCGATGCCGGACTCAGATTGGCGGCGTTTGCAGTTCGTGCAAACGCGCAGTACACGACCACGCTCGGGACCGAGGGGGACTCGCCGGTCATCTCCGAGTGGGCCGAGGTGGTCGAGCGCGAGACCAACGCTGCCTTCGAGAGAGTGCGTGCACTGCCCGAGATACCTGACGTCATGGAATCGGTTATCAGCCATGGCCGTAACTGGGCCGAGGCGCTCGAGGGCGTCGAGTGGGATCGAGGTGACGTTCTGACGGTCGGCTCGAGCAAGGCAGGTCCACTAGCGAGGGTGTTTCTCGGCAGTCGGGCAGCGAAGATCGTGCGGTACTCGCCGGTTCCGGTGGTGGTGGTCCCGCGATCCGCGTCGACCCGAATAGTCGATCAGGCCGAAGCGGAATAAAGATCAGGGCCGACGAGCGGAGGGCTTGTCGGCCCTGATCTTTCAGACGGAGCGAGCGAAGAGCGCGGGCTCGGAGCCGGGAACCTGAGAGACCTGCTCTCGGGCAACCAGATGGCGAAGGTGAGCTGCGCCCTCGGACAACGCCATCGTCTTTCCCATCGGGGAGATCTCGGCCCACGGCTTGTACCACTTCATCTTTGCCGCGACGTCCCACACCGTGAGCTTGTCGTCGGCGAACTCCTGCAGCAGGTGATCGAGTCGTTCCTGGTGATGCTCGATCAGCTCGCCGGCGCGACCTCCGACGTCGTCGATCGGAATGCCGTGAGCGCCGAGACCGCGGGTGATGTTCATGTTCTGCACCCGTGCGAGCGAATCGAGGAAATCGGCGAGGGCGTCACGCTCGTCGAGTGGGTACACGAAGTTGCCGACGTGTGGGGTTGTCTTCTGCAGGACGTGGTCGCCGGTGAACATGACGTCGGCGTCGTCGAGGTAGAAGCAGACGTGGCCAGGCGTGTGGCCGGGGGTGTAGACAACGCGGAGGCCGCGGCCGGTCAGCGCGATGATCTCGTCGTCCGCGAGAAGGCGGTCGGGAGCGGACTCGGGGCCCACGGGAGACTCGCCCGCAGCTGTCAATTTAAATGCATCGCGGTCGGCTTTGGGGGCTCCAGCGCGTTCCATGTTCTCGAGCTGGTAGGCCATCCATTCGTCGTCGCGTGCAGTCGACATCTGATCGAACAGGTAGTGGTCGTCCTCGTGCATCGCGATCCAGGCGCCGGACGCCTCGCGGACCCGGCCGCACAGTCCGGTGTGGTCCGGATGGAAGTGCGTGACTACGACGCCCTCGATGTCGGTCACCGAATGCCCGATCTCGGCGAGCCCCGCGTTGAGGCCCTGCCAGCCGTTGTCGTCGCCCCAACCAGCGTCGACCAAGATCAGTCCGCCGGGGGATTCCATGGCGTAGACGAGCGTGTGCCCGAGCGGGTTGTCCGTGATCGGGACAGGAATCTGAAATATGCCATCACCGATGGCTGCCGCACCGTTCATATCAAGTACCTCTTAACGATAAGGGAACGCACTCTTAGTACTTCATGTTTACCGTGCGCTCGTTTGGTTGGTGACACAGGTCCTGCCTGGCGGGAGTTCGGCATGTTTTCGGTCGACTTCGGATCGGTGAGAGTTTTATCGACCGACTGGTCTCGTTGAGTCGAAAGATGCTGCTGATTAGTAGATTTCGCACATTGGTTGCATTGGGAGCGTCGGTCGGTTGGCGGATCCGTCGAGGAACCGCGCACTAGCCTCCGAGGGACAGGCGCGCTGTGCGGTTATCGAGAAAGACGGGTCATGCGTTTTCAGGTTCTGGACATCATTTTCAACCCACCCCATCCAGTGACCGGCGAGGTAGTTGCCCCGTCCGATCGGCTCAACCGCGTCGTCGAACTGGCGGTTCTCGCCGAAGAACTGGGTATCGATTCGTTCTCGGTGGGTGAGCGCCACGCCGGGCCGGTTCTTTCGTCGGCGCCAACCGTCGTTTTGGGGGCAATTGCGCAGGCCACGGACAGAATCCTGCTCTCGACGGGTGTCACCGTCCTGTCGCTACTCGACCCGATTCGAGTCGCCGAAGATTTCGGAACCATCGATCAGCTGAGCCGGGGACGCCTCGAGATCGTGATCGGCAAGGGCAACGAGGTCCTTCAGTACCCGCTCCTCGGGTTGGATATCGCCAAGCAGTACGAGTACCTCACCGAGAACTATGAACTCCTCAAACTGCTGATCAGCGAGGAAAACGTCAAGTGGGTGGGGACACACCGACCATCGCTCGAGGACGCGACGACGCTACCGCGTCCCTACGACGGCCCGTTCCGTATCTGGCACGGATCGGCTACCTCGTTCGAGGCCGTCGAACTCGCGGCGAAGTGGGGCGATCCCATCGTCACCGCCAACGCCTTCCAGCCTCGTGAGAACTACAAAGTGCTGATCGACCACTACCGCGAGCAGTACCTGGCGTACGGACACGACCCGTCCAAGGCGTACGTCGGCTCGGGTTCGGGTGGATTGTTCCTCGCCGATACCACCGAGCAGGCCATCGAAGAGTTCCGTCCGATCTACGAGGGCGCCGTTGCACAAGCTGACAAACGCAAGCACGACCCCAAAGCGGTCGGAAAGTCGACGAGCTTCCGGACCATCGAGGAGGCCGTCGACCGTGGGCCGGCGTTGGTCGGGTCTTCGGAACGAGTCGCCGAGAAGATCATCGATTACCACCAGAGCTACGGCCACGATTTCCAATCGGTGTCGGTCAATCATGTGCTCGACTTCGAGCATCAGAAGGACACCCTGCGCCGATTTGCGGAAGAGGTTATCCCGCTGGTGAAGGCCGAACTGTCGACGACGCTGTGGACCTCGGCCGACAAAGATCGGGCGAAGGGTTTCACCGCCGTCGACTAAAGACCTCGTTGAGTTGAGTACTTGGGGTTGGATGTGGACGCACCCGCACAATTAACGACACAGAGAGGCGTTGGTTGCGTAGTTCGTAGCCCGAGCCTGTCGTGTTGTCGTGCTAATGATTATCTGGACAGGTGCACTGCATGCCTCGAAGTGTGCACATTCATCAGTGAGTTGGCGAATTTGTTAGCGGAGGAATAAGTGCGGCGGTACGACGGGCTCAACGGGCAGATCGTTATCGATGGTCCGTACTTGTGGCTCACACGGGAACATGCGCCGGCACCGTTGGATGTCAGACTATCGTTGGAGCCCAGACGGGTACTCCTCGAGAAGGTCGTGGGGTGCCTATTCGAGGCTGGAGAGCCGGCTGGAGTCGGCTCGGTCTGTGTGTTGGTCGAAGATGCAGCGACCATCGACGCGTACAGCGCCGACGAACATCCGGACGCTATTGTTTTTGCTCCGGATTCGCGCGAGGAATTCAGAAAGCTGGCGGCCCTGCTATCGGGCGCAGGTAATGAATCGACCAGTGACGAATCACGAGAAGTCACATCTGCCAAGAAGTTCCTTGCAGCACTGGATTCGCTTGATGGACTGGCTGCTGCGGAAGAAATTGTGTCTGTTGTTGCAGGCGTGGACGAGGACGAAGGCGACTACGACGTTTACAACCAACTGGCGGACGAACTCGATATTCTCGACAACGATCCGAGGGTGACGTGGGCTTGGATCGGGGAGTGCTGGTTTGCGGTCGGGGGATTGGCTCCTGGCTCCGAGGACGATCGCACGAAGACGCTTCGAGCGTTTGCATCACTAGCGCAATCTCTCCCCGCCCATGCGGGAACCAAACAGCTTTCGAATGCCGTGAAGGGAACACCTCTCTCTCATTTGTCAACAATGAGGCTGGCACAGCTGTGGGAGTTGGTAGCTCACCTGGTCGACGACTCACAAGTACCTGGCGATGTCTGTCCTGCCGACGCTTCGACTCTGCCGGTGAGCGTGCGGCCTGCCGCGGCTCCATCTTATGTGCGGCCGGTTGCGAGAACAGTGCTGACTCGTCCTGCAGTGATTCCTACTGAAAAGTCGAAGGAACAGGTTCCTCGACCTAGTCCGCCATCGACACGGTTGCCGACAGGTTCTGCCGCAGTCGGCCGAAAGTGGCGAGTGTGGCTTGACTGCGAAGGGTTTCGCACACTGGCAGTCTGCGATCCGGTTTCTGGTGAAACCCACATCACCAAGGGCGATCTGGAAGGCCGACGATTCACGGACCCCTCCGCTGCTGCCAGCGCAGTGATCGACCGATATGACCCGGGTAGTTCACAGGGCGTCGACGGATGGACACTGTGGACATTGCATGACGGGTCAGGGCGATCGATTGGTTCCATGAGAGGTCCATCATCGGCCGGCAGAGTTGGGGCGGTCTCGACGCCGAAACCCGGCACCCGGACCGTTTCATCGGCCGAACAACTGAGTACGTCAGATCGTGGGGTCCTGTGGTTCCTGCAGATGGTGCGTACCCGCGGTGCAGAGTGTGGGCGCCTGGATTCTTCGCGACGAACAGCTGTGTGGATATCCACGACAAGCGGACGACGGTTCATCGTTCGGGTCAAGACGCGCACAGCCGGCACGTGGCAAGCCCAGAAGAGCGATGAGGATCTGACGCTGGACGACACCGGATCGAGGTTTTGGGCCTTCGTCGATCTCGCCGGCGCGGAGCCTGCCGTCTTCATTCTGCATTCCACCGAAGTAGCAGCCGGCATCCGAAAGGCGACCGACGATTGGGTTGCGCATGACCGGCGACGTGACCGAACGGGGCATCACGCGATCGAGCTGAGTCGGGTTGCTCATGGACAAAGCAGATGGGATCTGCTCGGCCTTCGGAAATAGGCACGCCGGAATTGCGGGGTCGCGAGAATTTGTCCGACTCCTTCTTTACTCTTGTGTGTGATGTGGCGCTGCAGTGCCCTTGTGAACAATGAGAGGGGCGAGCAGTTGCCGAATCCGGAGGACGATCCGCAGCTCAAAGACCGCGTTCAACGATTGATGAAGTTCCTACGCGAACTGGTCAAAGCTAGAACCAAGCCTGTGCGCAATCTTCGCCAGCATGACAACATCATCTGGCTCAGTGGCAATTTGCTATCGGTGTCCATCGAGCACAGTGCATCGGGTGGGGAAGTTCTGCTCCGCGCGCGCCGGATCTCGCTGGACGACGCACCTGCAGTGCCCGTTGGCCTGCGCGGCTGGGTGCTAGGAAATATTGCGGATTCGGCATCGACGCCGACACTCTCGGAAGAGTCGTCAGGTGTCGACGCGACATTTGAGCGATGGCTTGCAGAGTGGCGGATGTGGGCGAAACTAGATCAGGAGCGTCGACCATTCTGGCTCTTGTATCAGGATCTGCAAAAGGTTCTTCAAGAACTCACTTCTCGGCCGGAGTCTGTCGAGCTGGTACTTGCATCAGGTCTGCTCGAGCTGTCGGCCAATGCGGCGGGCGAAGATATCAGGACACACATCATCAGTCAGTCGGCCACCGTCGAACGAGATGAATCGTCGGGTGACCTGTTGGTGCGGCTTTCGCCAGATAGTGCACCGAGGCTCGAAGACACGCAGCTACTGACCGGGCTCCATATTTTCGACGGAACCGGGTCGCGGTCTCTCCAGGAGAGTTTGATCGACTACACGTCGCCGGTAGCCGACGATATCGTTGTCTTCTTGAAAGAATGGGCTGCGCGAGCGCTGACAACAACTGTTGAGGTCGGCGATACGGGGTCAGCGTCCCGAACTGGGCGGGCGCTAACTCCCGCACCAGCTCTCGTGCTTCGCAAGCGCGGCGCCTTCGCTCTGGTCGAGTACTACGAGGCGATGATTGCCGAAGCCGAACATGATGGAACTGCAATACCGTTGGGTCTCGCGCAACTGGTCACCCCGATCGAGCCCGAAGATCGAATCGCATGGCTGCAACGGACGGGTTCGGCCGCCACCGTTGCCTACGCGGAAGATCCGCTGTTCCCATTGCCTGCCAATCGGGAACAGGGCGACATCATCGAGAGACTCATCGGTGACAGCGGAGTGGTGGTCGAAGGTCCACCAGGTACTGGCAAGACGCATACCATCGCAAACTTGGTGTCGGCGCTGTTGGCCAAGGGGCAACGCGTGCTGGTTACCAGTGAAAAGTCGCAGGCACTGCGAGTATTGAGGGATAAGCTTCCCGACGAAATGAAGGAGCTGTGCGTTTCCATCACGGACATCGGACGTGGCGGATCGACCGAACTGAACAAAAGCGTCGCTGAAATTGCAACGCGCAAAGCATCATTCAATCACAGGGCGTCGGCAGAGGTCGTCGACGGTCTGAACGACAAGAGGAATCAGGCGCTCAGCCGTAAGGCGGTTATTACGGAAGAGATCAGAGCCCTACGCGAGCGGGAGACTTTCAAGCATCCCCTTGTTGCTCAGGGATATTCGGGGACCGCAGCCGAGATAGTGCGTGATGTCGTCGCTTGCGGCCAGCGGTATGAATGGCTTCCGGCGCCATTGCAGTCGGCTGCGCCAAGCTTGGATCTTCCTCAGTTTCGACAACTCCTGGCGTTGGCGTCGCAATCGAACCCAGTTCGCGCACAGCGGGCACATCAAATGTTTCCAGTGATCGAGGGCAGGCTTCCACAGTGGCCTGACCTGCAGCGTGCCTGTGAGGCGGCCGCGACCATTCCAGCTCCTTTGAATCCCGCTGCGGCGGAGCTTTTGCAAGTCCTCGACGGTGCTAGTCCGGCGACGTTGGCGGAGATCGGTGATAGATGCAAACGGCTTCAGTTCGCAGTAGCCGCAGTACGCGAGTTGGATCCGGCCTACCAGGGTGTTGCAGACGGAATACTGTCCGGAAGCGCGGCCCACTTGTGGTCGAAGACTGCCAAAATCCCAGAACTCCTCCACGTCGCGGCGCAGGCTGACCAGCATGTCGGCGTACGTGTGGTGGAAACCGAGGTCGATGGACGGCGCGCTGCGGTCGTATTCCACGAACTTGCTGTTGCGATGGAAAACGGCCAGGAATGGCGTGGACGATTCCGCAAGAGTGACCAACAAAAGGCGGTCGAAGAGCTGGGCCCTGTCCCCACCGTGGACGGCCAACCTGCAACGTCAACCGAGAATGTCCGATACGTTGCGGAACACCTGCGGGCCTTGGATTGTGTGCGGTCAGCGGCAGCGATCCTTGCCGATCTCGGAGTTAGTGTAACTACCAAGGGTTCTCGCGCCTTGCAAGTGAACAACTTGCATCGCACTGTGAGTGAAGTGCAAACCGTCAATGCCTGCGTGGCCGAAGTGCGGGCGCTCGTAGAGAGGCTTGTTGCCGTAGGCCAAGGCGCGCCGCCTATCCGAGGGCTTGCGCAGGCGCAGGCAGTAGCAGCTGCGGCCGGTGCGGTCGCTGACACTGACCGAGCTGAGCAAGCTCAGACTTACATGCGGCAGCTCAGCGTGGACATTGCCGGAGCATTTGCAGGCGCGGTTTCACCTGAAAGTCAGGCATTGATCGAAGCGATCGACGCGGCCGACATCGACGATATCTCGCATGCGTTGACCGGGTTGGAGATCGCTCGTCGAGAGCGCGACGAAGAGATTCAGCTCAACACGCTGAGTGCGCAATTGGAATCAGAAGCACCGAATCTGGCCCAGTTAATTCGGGGAACGTCCGACGACTCGAGTTGGAACGTCAGACTCGATGAACTCGACGATGCATGGGCGTGGAGGCGTGCCCAAGTCTGGGTGCAGAAACAGCATGAGCCTGGGCGTGACAAAGAACTCGAGCATGTACTCGACGTCACCGAGGCAGATATTTCCCAGCTGACGGCTAAACTCGCGGCAGAGCGAGCGTGGATCGGTTGCCTCGAACGGATGACCGCGGAACAAGTCGGAGCCCTGCAGTCGTACCGCGATCACGTTGCCAATATCGGCAAGGGCACCGGAAAGTACGCCGAGACCTTCCGTGTCGCAGCGCGCGATGCGATGCAGAAGGCACAGGGCGCGGTACCTGCCTGGGTTATGCCACTTCAACAGGTGCTTGCATCGATTCCGCCAGAGCCCAATAGCTTCGACGTCGTTATCGTCGACGAAGCCAGCCAGGCAGATCTCAGTAGCCTCTTCCTCCTGTGGCTGGCACCCCGGGTCATTGTGGTCGGAGACGACAAACAATGCGCGCCAAGTGAAGTAGCGTCCGGCGCGCTCGACGACGTTTTCGGTCGGTTGGAAACGTATCTACCGGACATGCCCGTATATCTGCGGAGCAGCCTCACCCCGAGATCGAGTATGTTCTCGATGCTTCGGACCAGATTCGGCCAGGTGGTCCGTCTGCGCGAACACTTCCGGTGCATGCCCGAGATCATCAACTGGTCGAGCAATCAATTCTACCGCGACGCGCCGTTGATCCCGGTTCGACAGTACGGCGCTGACCGCCTTCCGCCGCTTCGTACCACTTACGTTCCGGGCGGGGCTGTCACCGGCAAGAACGCAGCGTTGGTCAACCGAACAGAGGCCCTCGCTATCGCCGACGCCATCGAGGCGTGCCTGTCCGATACGGCGTACGCGGGTAAGACCTTCGGCGTCGTCGTACTGCAAGGGCAGCGTCAGGTCGACCTCATTCAAAACGAATTGCTCAAACGGCTCGATGTCGACCAGTGGGAGGACCGCAGACTTCGGATCGGAACACCCCCGGATTTCCAGGGCGACGAGCGACACGTAATCCTCCTGTCTATGGTGATCGGGCCTGAACAACGCGTGATGGCCATGACAAAGAACGAGTACCAGCGTCGGTACAACGTCGCGGCATCACGAGCCCAAGATCAGCTCTGGCTGTTCCATTCCGTGACGTCGGACAATCTGCAATCCACTGACCTTCGTCACTCATTGATGACGTACATGCAGAGCACATCGTCGGCGCCGGCCGATCCTATGCCCGAGCACGTCACTCGAGACAGTAAGCACAGCGAATTCGACAGTCTTTTCGAGCAACGAATCTTCCTCGACATCGTTGCGCGCGGGTACCACGTCAACTGCCAGGTAGAAGTAAACGGCAGACGAATCGATCTGGTAGTTACCGGTTCTGCCGGTCGGCTCGCAGTCGAATGTGATGGTGACCATTGGCATTCGACACCTGACCAAGTTCGCTCGGACATGGAACGCGAGCGTGAACTCAAGCGGTGCGGCTGGGAGTTCTGGCGAATTCGGGAGTCCGAGTACTACATGGACCCCGTTGCCTCACTGTCCGGCCTGTGGGCCGAGCTCGATCGCCGCGGAATTTCTCCGGGATCAGTGTCGTCCTTGCCGCTGGCGAAAGCCGCTACAGCCGTGTGGGTTCCGCCTGTGATGCCTAATGACGAATCACTAGCCGAGGACGTTGCGGAGGCCGAGCTGGCCAATGTGATTCCTGCTGATGTCCCGGTTCCGGCAGTCGCTGCACCGGTCGCGGTGACGGTTGTTGATATCCCCGAAGTTTCGGGTGCGATTGCCGACGACGTTGTGGATACGTTGCCCTTTGTGGAGCCGGTTGTGGAAGCGCTGCCTGTTGTGGAACCTGTTGTGGTGGTTGAAGAAATTCCGCAAGAGGAGACTCATCTAGCCGACCCTTCATCGTCTCAAGCCTCAAAGTTGGAGGTATCAACGGCGTGGGAAGTGATGCCGGACAGCGCTATCCCTCGCCCGGACGACTATCTGTTCGACCGAATCTTGGCCATTGTCGAAAGTGAACCTGTGTCCTCACGTGGACTCGCAGCATCGTGGAACCTTAATCATCCGCAAGTGTGGTCTGCATTGCGCAAACTCACACATGACGGCAGATTGATTCGATCAGGCACGCGACCCAATCTGACATACGAGCTAGCTGCGAGATCCGGCGGCTCAGATCCAGTCGATGACTCTGCGAAAGAATCTGTCGTCGAATATATTTCAATTGCTCCGCGCTTGATGCAGACGTTGATTGTCTCCGAGCTTAAATCGGGTCCCATCGATCTATCTACGCTGGCATCGAGGCTGCGTGCAGATCCCGATGCCATTTCCGAAGCTCTGGAGATCCTCGTCTCGATGGGCTTGGTCGAGTTCGTGAACGACCGTTATGCACTTCCAGGAGAGAGCGAATCAGCTGAACCAGCTCTGCCGCCGGCGGATCGAAACTCGGCGAAAGCGGTCCTGACCGCCGCTGCTTGGATGGGTCCGATAACGATTCCTAGGGGCCGTCGGATCACACGCCTGCCGGCGGATCAATTGACTGCAATTCTTGCTGAACTTGTCAGCGAGGGATTGCTGCGCAAGCAAAGCAGCAGCGATGGCGATGAATGGGCCCGGCCATGACAGCGGCACCCGAGGTCGAATCGGATCAACTCAACCTCCGGGACTGGCAGCGAGAAGCGTTGGACAAGTGGTGGTCAGCTGATCGTCGCGGCGTTGTCGAAGCAGTGACGGGAACAGGCAAGACCACCCTGGGGATTGCGGCTTCGGCGTGGGCTGTTCGGCAAGGTTTGTCGGTTCTGGTTGTCGTGCCGGGAATCGACTTGTTAGATCAGTGGTTTCGAGCTTTTCAGAAGAATTTGCCGAAGACGCGGGTCGGTCGTCGAGGTGGCGGATATTCGGAAACCTTCGAGACGTGCGACGTCCTGATCACAACAGTTCAGTCGGCAATCCAGAAGAAAGCACCTATTCCACCAGGTCGGGCTTTGATGGTTGCTGACGAAGTGCATCGCTATGGCGCGCTGACATTTTCGCAACTCTTGCAGCCCATCTACTCTGAACGTCTGGGATTGACAGCGACATTCGAGCGTACTGATGATGGCGTCGAACAGCACCTGTTGCCATACTTCGGCTCGGTGATTCAAGGCTGCGACTACGAGCGCGGACACCAGGACGGCATTCTGGCGCCCGTGCGAGTGATGTTGGTGGCGGTTCCGCTCTCTGAGGTTGAGCAATCGAAGTATTCCGAACTCGATGAAACCGCTCAACGCGAGCAACGTGCATTGATCGGAAAATATGGTTGCACGCCAGAGCCGTTCGGTGAATTCATGCGCGAAGTGCAGCAGTTGAGCGAGGGCGAGGCAGGGCGTGCGACGTGGGCAGCCCGCAATTATCTCCGCGCCTTTTCGCAGCGCCGAGCGCTTCTTGCCGAAGCCGAAAGCAAGCTGGACACTGTGCGAAACTTGGGTGCGGTTCTGTCCCGCTCCGGACGCAGTATTCTCTTCTCCGAGACCAAGGAATCGTCTCGTGCTGCTGCAGAAGTGCTTCTCGAAGAAGGAGTGCTTGCGGCTCCTTATACTAGTGACTTGTCCCGTACTGATCGTTCTATTCTGCTAGCTGCCTTCAGGAACGGCGCGATGAAGGCGCTCGTTGCCCCGAAGGTGCTTGACGAAGGCGTTGATGTTCCCGAGGCTGACGTCGGAATCATTCTGGCGGGCAGCAAAAGTCGTCGTCAGATGATCCAGCGGATGGGGCGGATCATCCGCCCCAAGACAGACGGCAGACATGCCTCCTTCCTGGTTCTGTTTGCGAAGGGAACGTCTGAGGATCCGGAGAACGGAGCACACGGGACGTTCCTCGAGCAATTGACCGGAATCGCGTCAACCATCATTACCGTTGATTCGGCTGTCGCTCCCGGGATTTTGCAGGGGTGGCTGGGTGGATCAAGGGCAGAGGAGAATTCTGTCGACGCGCAGTGCAGCGCGCAGTATCGGGAGACGGCGAATCGACTGAGTTCGAAGTCGGATTGTTCGGAGCTCGACTATGATCTTGGTGAATCTCACTCGTACGAGTTGCGAGCGGTATTGCACGACGTTGCCCGCACTCCATCCGCAGAGAAGTTGGATGCTGTGCTGACTAGTCTTTCGGTCCTGACTCCAGATGCCGTTAGCGTCATGATTCTCCGGTACGGATTAGGAGGGCACCGGCCGATGAGCCGCGTCGAGGTAGCCGCCGCATTAGGGATTGCCACGGAGGCCGCAGCCGCAGTCGAAGCAGAAGCGATGGTACGTCTGGGAGAAAAGGACGCAGCGGAAACGTTGGCTGCGTTGCTTTAAGTCGAAAAATTTCGATCGTGTCGGATGTTCACGCTAGATTGCTGGTAAGCGGAATCGCATATGCGATGGCTGTACGAGTTATCGGTCTGCACTGGGTTTAGAGGGAGAGGCATAAGTGACGCACGTCGTCGCGACTATCAATCTCAAGGGTGGGGTCGGAAAGACGACAACAACTGCGGCGCTCGCGGAGATGCTGTCCGGCGAATTTGGCCAACGTGTGTTGCTGATTGATCTCGATCCGCAGACCAACCTCACGATCATGATGGTAGGCGAGCGTCGTTGGGGTGAAGTCGATTCGCTGAACCTCACCATTGCTTCACTTTTTGACGCAGCGGTCGCGTCAAATGGCGCCGACTACGACATTTCGAGGTTGATCCTCCGCGGTGTTTCACCCTTGAAGAAGGTGATGTCTGTAGATCTCATACCTTCGTCGCTGGCGTTGATCGGTATGCAGGAGAAGGTGGCTGCCGCGGCGCTCGGAATCGGAAATGAATCTACCGACATCCTGCTCCGTGCGCTCACACACGTCGTAGACAACTACGACTACGTACTGATCGATTGCCCGCCGAACCTTGAGACGATCACGCTCAATGGTTTACGCGCTGCAGATGCCTATATCATTCCGACAATTCCAGACGTCATGTCCACCTACGGTATCGGTCCTATCCAGGAACGGGTCAAAAGCCATGGCGAACGTTGGGGCAAGTCGATTGTCGAGCTGGGGATCGTGATCACAAAATACCGGAGGGCGTCATCCGTACATCGAAATACTGTCGATGACCTGAACCGTCGCAAAGACATCGGCATGGTGTTCCCGTCTCTTATTCCCGAGGCCAACCAAATAGCGGCGGCCGCCGAATATGCAGATTTCGGAACGTTGCGGCAAAAGTACGGTACAGATGGTCAGTTCACCGCATTACGGGAACTGACGCAGGATTTCGTGGCAACGACGAAGGTGAGGCTCGGGTGGGCGCGGTAGAGGTTGAATCACAGGTCGTATCGCAGAGTGAGTTAATTCTTCGCCGTGCTACGTCGGACGCTGAGTCCGCGTTGGTGGCGTTAGGGGCATTGGACCCGACTGTCGGTGCCGCGTTGTCCCGCCTCGTCCAGGTTGTGGCGGCAGAGGCGACTCGCACGCCGCGATTCGCCAAGGCGTTGGCAGAGGTCTTTACCTCCGATCAAGGTGCTTCGTCGGCCTTACCCACTCCGCGATCAGTCACATCGAAGAAGCCGAAACGCTCTCGGGCACTGCTTGATCCGTTCCAGGTTTTCGAGGTCTCGGGCGAGGTGGGACTGCGTGCGCGACTGAAGACACTCAGCGTTGATCAGCTCAAAGACGTTGTCGCTCAACATGCAATGAACTACGACAAAGCAGCGATGCGGTGGAAGTCCGACACACGCCTGACCGATCGTATCGTCGAACGCGTTCAGGCTCGCGTGTCCAAGGGTGATGTGCTGCGCTGAGGATGACGACACTCAAGCGTTATGAGGGCTTCGACGGCCAGATTTTGTTGCATGACGGATATCTGTGGATCACACGAGAACGTCTCGCACGACAGATTAATATCCCGTTTCCGATGGATCCTCGTCGGATCCTGTTGTCGGCAATCAGATCTGTACGACTGATTGCTGGTGACGTGGCCCTTCTGGGATCCGTTGTGGTCGGAGTCGATGATGACGATCTGACGCAGATCGACTCGCTGCACGCACATGTCGATGCGGTGAGATTCGACGAATCTGCGAACGCGGACTTCGCGGAACTTTCGAAGCTGTTGGTAAGTCTCGGTGTTTCGGTTTTCGCGGACAGTCTCTTCAAAGTTTCTGATCCTGCTAGTCCCCCAAGCGTTCCATTCCGAGACCCCCCGGAGCCGATACACACTCGGTCTCGACTATCGAAACCTCGCGTTGTTGAGCACTTGCAGATTCCAACTTCCAGTGATTCAGAGCTACCGGTCGTCGAAGATCTGGATGTCGACGCGGATGTCGAACCCGCGGATTCACTTGCTGTGTACTTGGCGCAGGCGGCCAAGTTTTCACTGCTCGATGCGGAAGAGGAAGTTGATCTGGCGAAGCGCATCGAGACGGGACTTTACGTCGACTCGATCTTGGACGAGCTGTCTGCAAAGGGTGAGAAACTACCGGCCTTGGTGCGTCGAGATATGATGTGGCTGAAGCGAGATGGTGATCGATCGAAGATGCTATTCATCAATTCCAACCTCAGGCTCGTAGTGTCGATCGCGCGCCGCTACATCGGACGCGGACTCGACTTCCTCGATCTCGTGCAAGAGGGAAATCTGGGATTGATCAGAGCCGTTGAGAAATTTGACTTCACGACGGGAAATAAGTTCTCCACCTATGCCACGTGGTGGATCAGGCAAGCGATCACCCGGGCGCTCGCAGATCAGGCCCGAACAATCCGCGTACCAGTTCACATGGTGGAGAAGATCGATCGGATCCGGAGCGAAACTCGGCGTCTGGAGATTGAGCGCGGTGTCGGCCCGACGATTGACGAACTCGCTGCATTGCTGGACGAGTCGCCGACCAGTATTCGTGCAATGCAGGACTACGACCGTAGGACCCTCAGTTTGGATGTCCTGACGGATTCTCTTGACGGAGATCAGACGGACATCGCGGATGAATTCGCGGTATCCGTAGACGAAGTGATAAACCACAAGGTGTTCCACCAACAGGTGGAGGATTTGCTGGCTGAGTTCCCCGATAGGCAGGCAGAAATCGTACGGTTGCGGTTTGGGCTCAGCGGACAAGAACCACTGACGCTGGACGAGATCGGAAAGATCTACGGCGTCACCAGAGAGCGAATCCGGCAGCTCGAGGTGAAAACGATGAAGGTTCTCAGGGAAGACAAGAACATGAAGATCTTAGAACCGTATCTCGGCGTGTCTTAGTGGGGTAACGGACTTCGGCGGTGAGCATTTTGTCGGAGTATGGTGCGTACACTTCCAGCGAAGGTAGACCGAGATCTCGGACGTATGGGGAGGAACTGCATGAGTGTTCGATTTGTAGTCGCGGTTGCATGCGCGGGGGTATTGGCAGCAGGCTGCTCGGCCAGCGAAGATGTCAGTTCGGTAGATCCGGACAGCTCGACAAGTACTGCAGCCGTGGATGTGGGCTCAACCTCAGTGACGGCCCAATCGCCCGTCAATCAGGATAAGTACTACCTCGGCTACGGCAAGCATGCTTTTCGATTGGACTCGGGTCAGGCGGGGTGTTGGTTTAATCCGAATACCCAATCGACTGAGCATCTGTCATGCACAATCCCTCTTCCAGCCACTGACGCACCGATAACTGATCCCACGACAGGAATCGTGGCAGCAGCCAACTCGGTCACGATCGATTCAGAGCACGCGCGTAAGGCCATCAACGTGGCCGGCGGGATGTTGGCGGGTCCAGTTCTGCCTACCGGGGCCACTCTTGCCGTTGGTGAATTGGAATGCACTGCGCTTTCCGCTACTTCGATGTCCTGCAAGGGCCGAGGTGGATCCTTTACCTTCGACGGTGATCAGCGGACTGTGAATGTCACAGACAGTAATCCGATCACGACAACGGTCGCGCCATCCTCATCATTTGGAGCTAACAGTTCGCCGCGCGTGGCCGGCGTTGGTGAGGAATGCGGAACGATTTCCAGCAAGAGTGTTGGATCTTTGCCTGTTGTAGTGTTGGTCGGTCAGGTCGATTGTGCCGAAGCCCTTGCGATAGCGGATGCGTATCTCAATGACACGGCAGTAGTAAAACAAGGGCAGGGACAGTTCGCAGACGTCGGCGGGTGGGCATGTTCTTGGCCGTATGTCGTAGGGCGCTCTCACGCGGATTCGTATCTGCAATGTTCGGACAACCGCAATGAACCCAAATTTTCATTCAGGATCGGGGATTGATTTAAGCCAATTCGACGCGGTTTTGGAATGCTGCTGACCGCCTCAATGTGCGCCGATGGCGAATTGCGATAAGTTTCTGTCGACCGCGCGGAGTCGATTTTTGGAATACGGTGATGTGTCCTCCCCCCTTGGAAAGGTAAAGTGCATAAGTGGTCGCAGCTCGAGAAGTTAGTGTTCAGAAACTCCTAGAAGGCACCTCTCAGTATCTGGTGCCCCTCTATCAACGTCCATACCAGTGGGGGCCGGACAATTTTAAAGTTCTTTGGAACGATGTCCTTCAGCTAGTCGAGGATCGTCCCGACGACCCCCTCGCTACGCACTTCATGGGTTCGCTGGTCCTCGCTCCAGTGCCAGATAACATAGCTGGCAGTGTCACTCGCTACCTCGTGGTCGATGGTCAGCAACGATTGACCACGGTGACGCTGTTGTTGGCAGCCATACGTGACCATCTCAGGGAGAACGAGCCCGCGTCGCAACGTGTCTTCGACCGAATCCATAACCAGCTACTTACCAACCAATACGAAGACGATCCGTACAGGCTCAAGCTTGTGCCTACTCAAGCTGACCGTCATGTGTATTCGGCAGTTATCGACGCCAGTCCCACGGCCGGTGGAGACGACGCAGTTGGCGGTGCATATCGATTTTTCCGAGCGCGTCTGTCGGACCTCTCTGCCATTGACGAACAGTTGACTGCAATCCAGATATACGACGCAGTTACTTGCGGATTGTCGGTTGTATCTATCAGCACAGACCCGCGCGACAATGTGCACCGAATTTTCCAGTCACTCAACAACACTGGTCTCCAGCTGACCCAAGGTGACTTGCTCCGAAACTATCTATTCATGCGTATGCCTGACCGCGGTGAGGAAATCCACCGCAAATTTTGGCGACCCCTCGAAGAGGCGCTTGACAGTAATGATCAGATCGAAACACTTTTCTGGCTCGACCTCGTTCACCGCAGGCCCATCGCCAAGCGGACCCAGACGTTCACAGGGCAACAAGCCCGTATTGACCGCTTCACAGACGAAGCGGCCGTTGTCTCCGAGGTGGAGCGCATCGCTCGGCTGGGTGGGCTGTACCGCCTGATGCTCCACCCTAGTGAAGAAACCGATCCTGCGGTGCGCGAGCGACTGGCACGACTTGCAGAATGGGACTCAACGACACCAGCTCCACTGGTACTGCATTTGCTCGTGCTTCGAGACCAGGGTGAAGCTAGTTCTGAGCAGGTTGCTCGGGCTTTACTGTGCATTGAATCGCTGCTCGTGCGCCGTTTCCTCGTCGGACGCGCCACTCAAGGCCTCAATCGGCTATTTCCAGCGGCGGTCCAGGAATTGGACTCCTCTCTGCCGGTCGACGAGGCTCTGCACCGGTACTTGTCCGAAGGACGCAAACATTATGCGACCGACGACCAGCTCCTCGCCGCGATTCTTACCTCGCCGCTGTTTGTCACTGGCCGCGCGGCTCATCGTAAGACCATGCTGACGTGGATCGAGAGACTCTTTGGTAGCAAGGAAATCGTCGACGACGCCAAGCTCAGCATTGAACACGTGATGCCGCAGACGCTGTCGCGGGAGTGGTGTGAGCAACTAGCTGCGCTACATGGCGCGGACAATATCGACGAAATTCACGACCGGCTCGTGCACACCCTCGGCAACCTCACCTTGACGGGCTACAACGAGAATATGGGCAACCGTGAGTTCGACTACAAGCGGAAGATCCTGCGTGCCAGTAGTATCCGCATGAACCAGCGCATCGCAAGTGGCTCCGAATGGGGACCTGAACAGATCGAGCAGCGTGGTCGAGATCTAGCGGCGCGAATCATCACCGCGTGGCCAGGTCCGGTTATCACAGGCAAAGCAAGCCCTGAGGATAGCCCGCTGTGGCACTCGCTCAATCAGCTGTTGGCTCTGTTGCCGGCAGGCCGATGGACAACCTACGGAGATCTGGCCAAGGCCATCGGAACCGGCCCACAAGCTGTTGGTAGCCGTATCGCGACCTCACCTGCGCCAAAAGCTCACCGCGTTCTGAACGTGCAAGGGCAGGTATCGGAAGGATTTCGATGGTTGGAGCCCGAACGTACCGATGATCCCCGTAAAGTACTGGAACAGGAGGGGCTGCGTTTCAGTGCAGCTGGCAAGGCTGACCCCACACAGCGGCTGTCGACCGCAGATCTTGAACAGCTGCGAGCAGCGGCAGACGATGAAATCGAAGTCGGTTCGCGCGCGGAATGACTAGTCAAAGACGGCTTTAGGCTCTTTGCTGCCTTTCGCTGGTCTGTTCATCACAGCGCAGATGGTCATGATATCCCGATGATAAGAAAAGGCGCCTTCGTCGATGCTCATTATGAGTTCACTCGCGAATGCATGCGGCCAATAACTCTACGCTCACCGTTAGTGACGAGCGATAGGTGCTGGTCATAGTGTCAGTAGAAATGGAATGGGGGTAACGAGGTGCTCGATGGCTCGGGTCGAGATTGCCTTCATTGAAACGAAACTTTTGTGTCTCAAGTCTCGTGGTCGTTGGCCAGTTCAGTGCTGACCGACTCAAAGGAATTTGGTCCAGGAGCTTTTGTCAGAAGTACTTAGTACGTGGGATCACAACAAGAGATGTTAAACGACGACCAGTCAACTGCTGATATCTGCGCGAGAATCGCGGACTTATCTAGCTGAGGCGAAGGTTTGTTCGTGTGGCATTTTCGGTGTTTTCTACAGCAGATCACCGTGATTCGTTGTCGTTGAATTGGGGTGCGGGTTGCCCCGGTCTGACGGCGCGCTATGCCAATGGAGCACTGGCAACAGGCCGACGCATAGAGTGATCTCACTCCGGAGAGTGAAGGCCCGGCCGGTCGACATCGGAACCTGAAACAACATAGAGCCAAGTTCATCGTCGTCGATCACGAGATCGTTCTGCTGACTAGCGCAAATTTTTCCTACAACGCGGAGAATCGCAACATCGAATTCGGGATCCTCATAAAGGACAACGCGCTCGCCACCTCAATCGAGTCAACAATGTCCAGCAAACACGGTTCGCTGTATGTGCTCACAGATAGTTGAGAAACCGGCCTACGCGGAGTCAGAGTGCTGCAGGAGGTCATGAGGCTGAGGAGGTTCAACTCAACTTTCGTCCCTGGGCATGCGGTTGGTTGGCCGGGTGCGGATGCATGCCTGATGTTGCAAAAACCGTGACTTTGCAACGTATTTCGGGACAGAGATGCACGCACGCAGCATAATTCGAAGCTCGCGTGCATCTCTACGAAGGGTGATCGACTACTTGGTGGTTGACGCGCCTGCCGTGAGGCCAAGCTCGCCGTCTGCTTCATCGCCGCACGCGCAGTCACAGTCTCCGCCGCAACCGCCGGGATTGCAGTCGCCGGCGTAACTGTCGTCATCCGCGTCGCAGTCGAGGGACCCGCCGAAGGATTCAGCAAAATCGTCGTCGAGTTCGTGAGTGAAGTCGTGGACCTCGTCGATCAGGTTCAGCAGATGCTGCGGAGCGAAGGGATCTGCGTCGAGCATCGTGGAGACCAGCAGGTGGTCGCCGCTGAAAGCGAAGCGCAGGCGCGGCCATTCCTGCGCGAGTTCGATCAACCGAGTCGCAGCATGCGAGGGATTGCCGAGGCCGGTCAGAACCGAAGACCAGACGTTGATCTGAGGGCCGTCATCCGCAACTGTCACGTAGACGACAAACCCGTGAACCGGCACGACAATGTCGCCGTCGTCATCGGTGGCAGGCTCACTGCCCAGCAGTTCGGCGAGAGTTTGAACGCACAGGCGAACCAATTCGTCGCGCTCGTCCGTCACCAAGGCAATTGCGCCGTTGATGTGGAGGGGCTGGTCGGCGGTCGTGTCGTGGTCGCTCATGGATCCTCATGTTCTGTGCCAGTCCGAGCAGGCGCTGGGCACGGTTTTCGTGCGGTAGGTGTCAGGTCTACGGTAATCGGCGCACACTATTGTCCGCGCACTGGATGATTGAAGATGCCTGGCTAGGTCCGCACTGATCAGGACTTGACAGCCGACCAGCTACGTCATGCGAGCCCCGACAAATCGGGCAACCTTGTGGCAGTGAGTATCTCGGCTGTCGGTAGGTAGATCTAGCCTCCATACATGACGGGTCAGCGAGTTCGGCGAGCTTCACATCTGCGTTTGGTACCTGCATATCAAGCGGCGCAAAGCCAGATGAAGGTACTTACGCCGAGGCAGATGCGGAATCAGCGTCGACGGCCGGCGGCGGCGAACTTTGTCATGCGGATCGAAATCGATTGCATCACGCCGCCTATTTGGAGACGGTTTTCGGTTCCGTCGAATATCGAACTGGACCAGCTTCATTCGATTGTGCAGGCGGTGATGGGATGGGGAGATCAACACGCTCATCAGTGGGTGAGTGTCCATCATTCAACGGACAATGGCCCAGATCGGTATATCGCGCCAGAGGTGATCGAGCGCGACGGATACCAGGAAGACGAGTTTGGTGAGGACGAAGTCCGGATCGACGAGGCAGTTACCGCGGTCGGGGAGTACGTCCGTTTTGAGTACAACGCCCGCGCAAGGTGGAGTCACACGTTGGTTCTGGAGCAGATTGTCGAAGACCAGCCGATTTCTGAGCCATCTTGTCTTGACGGTGCGAGGGCGTGCCCGCCGGAGGATTCTGGCGGTCCGATCGGGTATCGCGAGTTCCTGATCGGGCAGGCGAGTAATGGACTGTTCGATCCCGAACGTTTTGTTCCCGCAGAGTCCGATGCAGCGGTCACCATTGCAGTGGCATTGCATAAGTCACCGCCTGTGGGAAGCTCGCTGTTCGAGAAGTTCTTGCGCCGCTTGTCTGTTCATTCCGCGCCGAAACTGTTTGCCGCAGTTGCCGAAGCGGAGCTTCGTGGCGGATATGACAACTACTTCGAGGTGATGCGTGAAGGAGCAACCCGTCAACTGCTGTGGCTGCTGAACTCCGCGCGAGGTGGTGGGATTGTCTTGACGGCGTTCGGGTCACTGCCTCCGGACCTTGTTGCGTCTGCCCGAGACGAACTCGATTGGGACAGTGAGTGGATCGGTGTCACGGCAGGGAGCGGCTCGCAATTGGCAGTTCTCGTTGAAGTCGCAAAGACACTGCGATTGGTCAGAAAACTCCGAGGCACATTGATTTTGACTGGACTCGGCGCGTCAGTTCTTGCGTATGAAGGCGAGCTGTGGCGTCACATCGTGACGGCCATGCCGTTGGGAAAGGGTGAGTTGGCGCAGGAAGCCGGCCGAATTCTGTTCCTTACGTTGGCTGCCGGCTTGTCGCAGTCCGAACGTAGTGAAGTGATGATCGAAGGCCTCACGGCATTGGGTTGGTCGACAACAGACGGAACACGACTCGGAGACGACGATTGGACGTGGATGGTGCGAGACACTCTCGTGTACTTGCGAATGATCGGGGCGATTGTCTCCAATCCGCTGGACCAGCATGTTTCCGCCGATCCCGAGTGGGGTCGACGGTTTGCCAGGATGGTCCTGTCGAAGTAGCTGAGCGCTCGAATCGAGCATCGATTTCAATCGATGCGGAGTTGTTATATGTGCTGGAAGCGCACGATTTTTTTGCTGCGGAATCATGAATATTTTCGGGGGAAAATATTGGAGTTTTTGTTCGAAATTGCCATCATGCTATGGTCGATTCTCAGTTGTTGAATTGCGTGGTCGAGCCAAAAGCTTGCGCAGAAGATTTATTTTGTGGAGGTTGGGTTTCCGAAAAGACGAAGTGCGTGTTGCTAGTCAATTGAATATGTGACCGGTGTTGGTATGGCGGTCGCTCCTAGGGCGTGCAGAAACGAAGCGCAAAGATCCTGAACAGGGGTTTTGTGCTTTGTTCTGCCGATTATGTGCGAAGGATGTGGCATGTGACGGGGTCCGACATGGTCCAGTTCAGTAAATTGGTAATTGTTTCACTGCTTGTTGCTTTTTATGGTGGAACTTTTCTGATTTCTCTTCGTATTGGTAAGAAGCAGGAAAATGCCGACGGTTTTATGACCGCCGGAAACAAGTTAGGATTTGGTGTTTCGGCCGCGAGTATGACGGCCACCTGGATTTGGGCGTCGTCGATGTATGCATCCGCCACTTCTGGCTACACCTACGGAATCTCCGGCCCCATTCACTACGGTTTATGGGGCGCGTTGATGATTCTTTTCATTTATCCGTTTGGCCAGCGAATTCGCAAAGTAGCGCCGAAAGCCCACACACTGGCTGAGGTCATGTACGCGCGGCACGGACGCTCGAGTCAGCTGATGCTCGCGGGCTCCAATATCGTCGGTAGTCTCATCAGTTTGATGTCGAACTTCCTCGCTGGTGGTCTGCTGATCGCGTTGCTTTCGCCGTTCAACTTCATCCAGGGTGTGTTCATCGTTGCGCTGGGCGTTTTGCTGTACACGCTGTGGTCGGGCTTCCGCGCTTCGGTGTTGACCGACTTCGTTCAGCTGATCGGAATGCTCGGTGCGGTAGCGGTTTTGGTGCCGTTCATCTTCTTTGCGGCGGGGTTCCCGGCAGCATTCGAATCCGGCGCAGGCAACCTCACCGCTGAGCAGGGCAACTTCTTCTCGAGCGTTGCCTTCTTCGAACAGGGGGCGCCGTACATCGCGGCAGTTCTTGCGTACGCAATCGGCAACCAGACCATCGCCCAACGTCTGTTCGCGGTCCGCGAGGATCTGATCAAGCCCACCTTCATCACCGCAACCGTGGGATATGGCGCAACGGTCATCGGTGTCGGAATGCTGGGTGTTCTCGCGCTGTACCTCGGAATCGAGCCGATGGATGGTGACGTCAACAACCTGATTCCGCAGATGGCGGCGTCGTACCTGCCCGGAATTTTGCTGGCTGTCTTCTTTGTCATGATCATCGGCGCGCTGTCATCGACGGCGGACTCGGACCTTGCTGCGCTCTCGTCCATCGTGATGACCGACGTTTACGGCCAAGCCGTCGCAGGCAAGGCTAATGCGAACCCTCGACGGATGCTGCTTATCGGCCGAGTAACGATGATTGTTGCCACGGCGGCGGCTATCTCCTTGGCAAGTCTGCAATTGAGCATTCTGGATCTGTTGGTGTTCGTCGGCGCGCTGTGGGGCGCTTTGGTGTTCCCGGTTATCGCGAGCTTCTACTGGGGAAAGGTCACCAACAAAGCCTTCACTGTGTCGGTGCTGATGGCTCTTGCTGCCTTCTTGCCCGTCCGATTCAGTTGGGTGCCAATGGATGGGATGTTCGGGCTCTTCTCCGACATCGTTGCCGTTATCGGTATCGGAGTGGTGCTGGGACTCATGGTATTTGGATTCTTCGGTCTGAAGGTTGCGCAGATCGTCGGTGGCCTGGCGATCGTGCTGTCCGCGCCGTTCGCGATCGGCTTCCTGCACGATTACCCAACGCTCAGCGGATCCTTGGTGGCCTATGCCGTCAGTACCGTCGTGTGCTTTGCGATGTCCGTCAATCAGCGTGAGACGTTCGATTTCGAACTGATCAAGCAGCGGACGGGAGACTTCGACGAGGAGGAGTTTCCTGCCGTGGGAGCGTCCGGAAAGTAACCGTCGAGACAAGTGGAAGGAATACGAATGAGTACAGCTCTACTGACCATTTACGTTCTGATCTGGCCGGCGTTGGTGCTGGTTGTCTTGGGAGTCATCAGCAAGGGATTCTTCAAAGATTGGGCAACTGCCCGCCGCAACGGTGAAGATCTGGTCTAGCTGTTCACGCCGCCACCGACGGACTTCTTGTCGGTGGCGGCGGTCATATTGCAATCGGGACTAGGGGCAGCGTTATAGTTGCCCAGTGCAACACGACGGAGCAATGGCGCTCACCGGTCCACCAGCCGTTCATGACGAGCTGGTGCACCTGACGCGGCAGCTGATGACGGGTGATCGGCATTCCGATGACCACCCGTCGATCGCGCAGCATTCCTTCCTCTCCTTTATCGGCCGCAACGACGGCTGCAAGGCCACGGAGATCTCCGAAGTCTTCGGCGTCAACCGCTCGACCATCTCGCGCCAAGTTCGCGGCTGCATCGAGGCAGGCTGGGTGTATGCCGATCCGGGATCCGTTCGTCAGGGCAATCCATTGCACTTGACGGAGGCTGGCCGCAAATACCTCGACGCCGCCGACGCGCGTCGGCTCGACCAAGTCGCCGGCAGGCTGCACGATTGGACCGAGTCCGAGGTCGCAGACTTCGCCCGCGCACTCCACCGCTTCAGAATCAGCATCGAATCGCAGACCAACGGAGATGACACCCTGTGAGTGAGTACAGCGCCAAAGCCCAGTTCACCATCTCCGACAACGAGTCCGTGGTGCACACCGTCTTCACTCACGCCGAGCGCACGCCCGAACTGACGGTGTTCTCCCGCCCCAAGGGAGAGGGTTGGGTAGACGTCACAGCCAAGGAGTTCTCCGAGCAGGTCACCGGCGTCGCAAACGGTCTCATCGCCGCTGGTGTGCAGGCAGGCGACCGCGTCGCACTGCTCTCCGCGACCCGATACGAGTGGACGCTCTTCGACTTCGCCATCTGGGCCGCCGGCGCCGCTACCGTCCCGATCTACGATTCGTCGTCTCAGGGCCAGGTCAGCTGGATCCTCGAAGACTCCGAGGCCGTCATCGCGATCGTCGAAACCGGCGCGCACGAGCAGCTGTTCCAGGACGCGCCAAGCACTCTCAAAGCAGTCATGCAGATCGATGACGGCGCTGTGGAGAAGCTGACCGCACAGGGTGCCGACGTTGACGACACCGAGCTGAAGAAGCGACTCGCGGGCATCAAGGCCGACGATCTTGCGTCACTCGTCTACACCTCCGGCACGACAGGCCGTCCCAAGGGATGCATCCTCACGCACCGCAACTTCCTGTCCGAGGTGCGCGGGATTCTCACGGCATCGATCGGCAAGGTGGCGGTTCCGGGAAACCGAGTCCTGACCTTCCTGCCGCTCGCTCACGTGCTGGCTCGCGCGGTGTCCCTCGCGACGTTCGAAGCTGGCGCTTCGCAGGCACACTGGTCCGACTTCGCCACCATTACAACTCAATTCGAGCGCTACAAGCCCAACACCATCCTCGGTGTTCCGCGTGTCTTCGAAAAGGTTCGCGACGGCGCAGCACGCAAGGCGGAGTCCGGTGGAAAGATGCCCGGCGCGATCTTCGCCTTCGCGGAAGCCACCGCCAAGGAGTACAGCCAAGCTCTCGACAAGGGCGGTCCCTCGCTGATCTTGAAGGCGAAGCACGCAGTCGCAGACAAGCTCGTGTATTCGAAGCTTCGTGCGGCTCTCGGCGGCGAGTGCTGGTTCGCGATCTCCGGCGGCGGCGCCCTCACTCCTGAACTGGGGCACTTCTTCCGTGGGCTCGGAGTTCCGATTTACGAGGGCTATGGCCTCACGGAAACCACAGCGGCGCACTGCGTCAACGTCCCGGGTGCTCAGAAGATCGGAACCGTCGGACAGCCGATGGGCGGCAACGGGGTACGCATCGCCGAGGATGGCGAGATCGAACTCAACGGCGGGGTTGTCTTCAAGGGCTACTGGAAGAACGACAAGGCCACCGAAGAGACATTCGTCAACGGCTGGATGCGAACCGGTGATCTCGGTGAACTCGACAGCGACGGTTACCTTTCCATCACCGGACGCAAGAAGGATCTTCTGGTGACGGCGGGCGGCAAGAACGTCTCGCCCGGCCCGATGGAAGACCGTATCCGTTCGCATTCCATCGTCTCGCAGGCAGTTGTCGTCGGCGACGGGAAGACCTACATCACGGCGCTGTTGACCGTCGACCCTGAGGTGTTCGAGAAGTGGAAGTCGGAGAACGGCAAGCCTTCCGGCGCCACCGTCGCCGAACTACGTGATGACAAGGACCTTCGAGCGGAGCTGCAGAAGGCCGTCGACGACGCCAATGCCGCTGTTTCGCATGCGGAGTCGATCAAGAAGTTCGTCATTCTCGATCGCGATCTGACCGAGGAAGATGGTGAGATGACAGCGACGCTCAAAATCAAGCGCAATGTCGTCGTCGATCGGTTCTCGAAGGAAATCGAAGGAATGTACGCGAAGAGCTAGGCGCGTTTGGGGAACTGCTCGCGGTACGCCATCACGTCGTCGAGGCGGAACCTGCGGTGGGTGCCGCGTAGTTCGATCGGGAGTTTCCCGGCGTCGGCGAGTTTGCGCACATACGTGTCCGAAACGCCGAGGATCTCTGCTGCCTGCGAGGTGGTGAGGAGTTCTGCAACTGGCCCGAGGGCGACGCTGTCCCCGGCAGCGAGGTAGGTCAGGAGCTGCACGACGGCGTCGCCGACCGACGGAGGAATCTCGATGCTCACGCCGTCGAACACCAGCGTGGTCGTGTCCGTCGAGGTTGCGGCTCTCTCGGCCAGAGCTGTCTTGATTCGCTCGGCAGCGTCACCGTCGACTGCGGAAACGATGTGGTCGATGCTCACGCGTTGTATCTCCGATCGAAGGCAGTGTGTCGCAAGCATAGACAGCGGTAGTGTCCGTCGGCACGCTGGATGGTGCTGTGTGCGTTGCATTACATGAGTGTCACGGGTGGAAAACTATTTACCCACGTAGATCGGAATTCGAAGGGTTTGGCGCGCAAAGATATTCGACTCGACGCATATGTAACTCACCAATCTTGGTGTACCCGCAAGTAACATCCTGAGCGTGGCTAGACGATCGGTAACGGTGAGATTCGACGTAGAGGAACTGAGGGCCCTAGAGACCCTCCAAGAGCTCACGGGGGCGGACATTTCCAGCGTCATACGTGAAGCTGTGATCGAACATGCGCGTCGATGTGTTGTGCAGGGAAAGCCCCGCGACATCACCGAGCGACGCAAATCGCTGACCTTGCAGGAAGCCTTCGCCAAGTACTCCGCGTTGTGCACCGACGAGGAGCGGGAAGCGTCGTAGCGCTCTGCCGATGCGGCGGTGAGCGGTTGAGTTCACAGTGATTCTGACTGTGGCGCTGGGTAGTTCGTTCGAGGAATATTGCGGCAACAGAAGTGTTGCGTAGACCTCTGACAGGAGCTGGCCAGTGACGGACGTCCTCGAACTCTCCACCGATGTATTGGTGATCGGTGGTGGCCCCGCCGGCGCGTGGGCGGCGTTGCGTGCGGCCAAGGCCGGTGCAGACGTCGTCCTGGTCGACAAGGGATACTGCGGAACGAGTGGCGCGACGGCCCCATCCGGAACGGGTGTTTGGTACGTCGAGCCGGATTTGACAGCCCGTGAGCTGGCCAAGGCCGGACGCGAGGCGCTCGGCGGATATCTGGCCGACCACCATTGGATGGACCGCGTCCTCGAGCAGACCTACTCCAACATGGCTCTCCTCGCGGTGGAGGGTAGATATCCGTTCCCTGTCGACCCGAGCACGGGCAAGCAGATACGTACCGGCTTGCAGGGACCTGAATACATGCGACGGATGCGCACCTGGATTCGTCGAGCCGGGGTGCGGATCCTCGACCATTCGCCGGCACTGGAGTTGTTGGTGGACGGCGAGGGCCGAGTTCGCGGAGTCGCCGGATACCAGCGTCACGAACACCAGGACTACCGCGTCTCGGCAGGCGCGGTAGTGGTCGCCAGCGGAGGTTGTGCGTTTCTGTCCGGTGCGCTGGGCACCAACGTCGATACCGGTGACGGTGCATTGATGGCAGCCGAAGTCGGAGCCGAGTTCTCCGGCATGGAGTTCTCGAACGCGTACGGGATCGCGGCGGCCGGATCGACGATCACCAAGACGGCTTACTACGCGTACGCGACGTTCTTTCACGCAGACGGAAGCGTGCTCGAAGGTGCCGGTTCGGCGAAGGGGCGGTCCGTCATCGCCAGCACGTTGCGGAACGAGCCGGTCTTCGCGCAGATCGATCGGGCCGACGCTGAGGTGCAGCGTCGAATGAGGCTGGGGCAACCCAACTTCTTCCTGCAATTCGATCGCCGCGGAATCGATCCCTTCACCGACAAATTCGAGGTCGGCATGCTCGCAGAAGGCACGGTGCGCGGCACTGGGGGAATCAACGTCGTCGATGACGATTGCGCGTCATCCGTTCCGGGACTGTTTGCCGCCGGGGACGCTGCGACCCGAGAGCGAATCTGCGGAGGGTTTACCGGCGGGGGAAGTCACAACGCCGCGTGGGCGATGTCTTCTGGTTCGTGGGCGGGAACCGGTGCTGCGCGCTATGCGCTGTCGGTCGGACGTGGGTCTACCAGTGGTCTTCGCGGAGCCGGAACCGTCGGATTGCGTAATCCGGCACGAACCGGGTTTACTGCCGACGATGTGGTGAAAGCTGCTCAGGCGCAGCTGATTCCCTTCGACAAGAACTACCTCCGCAGCGGTGATCGAGTATCCGCAGCGCTCGGTGAGCTCGAATCGCTGTGGGGTGCAGTGAGTGCGGATCTGGGCGCAGATCCTGCAGGTCGGATGGCGGCGCGGCAGGCTGCCGCGATCACGGCCGTCGGTCGCTGGATGTACCACTCGACGTTGGCGCGGACCGAGACTCGGGGAATGAGCAAGCGGGACGATTATCCCGAACTCGATGTGACGCAGCACCATCACGTCCTCACCGGCGGTTTGGATTCGGTGTGGACCCGGACTTCTGAATCTGTCGGGTCTGCACTGGTGGCGTCATGATCGAGCTGGTGTCCGCGCCTGACTGCATCGGCTGCGACAAGTGCGTAGACGTTTGTCCTACCGATGTTTTCGACCGGACGCCGTCGGGCGTCCCGGTGATTGCGCGCCAATCGGATTGCCAGACCTGCTTCATGTGCGAGGCATATTGCCCGACGGATGCGTTGTATGTGCATCCGCAATCCACGCCGTTGGAAACGGCCGATGTGATCGAGGACGATCACATCGGCCGCTACCGAGAGAAGATCGGATGGGGCAAAGGGCGGGCACCTGGGTCCCTGACTGCGGTGGGCCCGGAGGTGCCCCGTCCGGTTACGACCTGACGAGAATCTTGACTGCAGTGTCGTTGTGCTCGATCAGAGTGGTGAATCCTTCGGAGATCAATTCTTCGAGCTGAATACGACCGGTGATGAATGGCGCCAGATCGACGACACCGTCCTGGACCATCTTGATGACCGCTTCATGGTCGCGTACGTACGCGATGGTTCCGCGTAGATCAATTTCCTTGAGGACCAGCTTCTGCATGTCGATGGTCGCGGGTTTGCCCCAAATCGACACGTTGACAACAACTCCGGCGGGACGGACCGTGTCGAGCATGGTGTCGAGGACCGCGTTGACGCCTGCGCACTCGAAGCCGATGTCTGCGCCGATGCCTCCGCTGAGTTCGAGGACGCGCGCTTTGACGTCTTCGGTGGTGGGATCGATGACGTAGTCGGCCACGCCACTGGAGAGCGCCTTGGCCTTGCGGGCTTCGCTGAGTTCGGTGACGATCGTCGTGACACCCAGACCCTTGAGAACTGCCGCAACGAGGAGTCCGATCGGTCCAGCTCCGCCCACGATGGCGACGTTGCCGCTTTCGGCTCCACTGCGTACGACTGCGTGATGGGCGACGCTCAACGGTTCGATGAGTGCTGCCTCGTCGAGTGGGATGTTGCCGATCTTGTGGATCCAGCGACGGTCGACGACAACCTTCTCGCTGAGCCCGCCACCTCCGCCAGCCAAGCCGATGAACCCCATCTTCGTACACAGGTGGTAGTTGCCCGCCTTGCACGGGGCGCACTCGTTGCAGACGAAGTACGGCTCGACGACGACATTTTCACCGACCTCGACGTCCGTGACACCTTCGCCGACCTCTTCGACGGTGCCGGAGAACTCGTGGCCCATCGTGACCGGCGCATTCTCGTGTGAGAGTGGATGCGGGTGTCCGGGTGCGGAGATGAAGATCGGTCCCTCGAGGTACTCGTGGAGATCCGTGCCGCAGATTCCGCACCATGCGACCTTCAGCTTGACTGTTCCTGGCCGCAATTCGGGCTCAGGGATCTCTTCGATCCGGATGTCTTTCTGCCCGTGGAACCGTGCTGCCTTCATTGATCCGCACCTCACTTCGTTGTGAATCCCCTGGTAGATCGACGTTAGGCCGATTATCGGCGTGGGTGAAGGGTTGCAACGGAATGCAATGTCGTGGAACCGATCGGCGCTGGGGAGCGTCCAATACTGTGAGCGGGTCGCGAATCAGGGGGAGTGCTGTGGGAGTGAGGGGTGCAGTGGTCTTGGTCGCGGCCACGCTGTTGGTTGGGGGTTGTTCCTCGACCGTCGAGGGCGAGGCTTTCCCTGTCGATGTGATTGGGATGTTTGATCCGTGTGAGGTTCTCAGCAATGAGGAATTGGAGAAAGTCGGAGTTGACCCGGCAACCATGGAGATTGACATCGTCGACACCCATATCGATGGGTTCAATATATGCAAGTGGGAAGGATCTTGGTTCTTCCTCCGTCTGACTTCCACAACACACTCGCTGGCGGACGTCCAAGCAAATCCGGTGATGCGCGATCTACATCGAATTCAAATTGGCGGCCGAGAGGTTCTGATGTTCCAGGAACACAATGACAAGGCGGACACCGCGTGCAATATCGCCTTCGCGACTGCTCAGTCCACGGCAATGATTCGAGTGGGTGCGAAAGTCGGTGACCAGCGCCCCGAAACGCCGTGTGAACTGGTTGAGCGGGTCGGTCTGACCGTGTTACCGCTGCTTCCCGAATAGCGCTCGGAAGAGATTCGACTCGTAGTGAATTGGAGTATGTGATGTCCGATTTGTATCTGGAGAAGAGGGTTGCAGAGGATTTGGCGAAGGCGTGTGATGATCTAATTTCGCTGTTCAGGTCACTGTCGGACGATGCGAATTTTCTCGGTCAAGTGGGAGGCTTCGGCACTCTCGGATCGGCCCGGGCACTGCAGGTTAAGTTCGAGGAGAAAGCGGTCGGCGGCCCCGACGCGCTGGTCGATGTGCTGGCGAGTCATGTCGCGGTCGTGGAGGCGATGCAGGCTCAGTTTCAAGCCTGCATCGACAACGCATTCGATCAAGAGTCGTCGAACGTCTCGACTTTGAGGTCGATCGACCAACCGAACTGAGTCAGTGGATGTGTTGCTGCCAATCGGCCGGGACACGACCCTTAGGTCCCGGCGTCGGCTGATCTACGGGATGTGAAGTGGGCGCCGCTAATTCAGGTCCGTCGTACGCCTCGTTGGTTTCGAAGCTCCAGAACCAATCCTCACCGGGTTCGTAGCTCTGCATGAACGGATGCTTCGTCGAGGCCGCATGCTTGCTCGCGTGCTGTGACGGTGAGGAGTCGCAACACCCCACGTGACCGCATTGCGCGCATCGACGCAGGTGCACCCACCAACCGCCGCTCGCATCGCATTCAACGCATCCCGCGCCACTGGGCGGTACGCTCGGATCGATCCCCGCTGGAAGTCCGTCGGTCATGGTCCACCCTCTCGCTGACTGAAGTCGGTCATTTCATCGTGCGCTTTGCCTACCGGCCGTGCAAGGGCGACTAGTCGTCGCGCGTATCCCGCGGTGGGCCCGCGATGGGCAGCAAAACTCTGAACCGGGTGTTACCGGGCTCCGACGTGACCCGAAGCTCACCACGATGCTTGCCGACCACAATTCGCCACGAAATATCAAGGCCGAGACCGGTTCCCTCACCAACAGGCTTAGTCGTGAAGAAGGGTTCGAAGATCCTGTCGATGACGTCATCGGGAATCCCGGCGCCGGTGTCGCAGATCTCGATGCACACGCGGTCACCGTCGCGGCTTGTCCGAACGGTGAGTGTTCCCGATCCGTCCATGGCAGACACCGCATTGTCGATGAGGTTGGTCCACACCTGATTGAGTTCGGCGGCGTAGGCGTCGATCGGTGGCAGCGCGAGGTCGTATTCCTTGACGACTTCGATTCCGCTTCCGATCTTTTGCCCCAACATGATCAACGTGCTGTCAAGTAGTTCGTGGACATCGATGGTCTGGAAGGGTGCGCGGTCCATCTGAGAATACTGTTTGGCTGCACCGACGAGAGTCGAAATCCTCGTTGTGGAGTCGGCGATCTCGTTCATCAGGAGTTCGGATTCGATGGTGTAATTCAGCCAGCGAATTGCGCCTTCGAGTACGGACTCGTCAACGGCTGCAGCAACATTCTCGAGCCAAGCGGTGTCGAGACCAGCCTGCACGAAGGTCGGAGCCAGATCCCAACCCTCTCGAATCGAATGATCCTCGAACCATTCACCCAACGAATCCTCTCGATCCGAGGCTTCGAGGGGAGTGAGCGTCGGCGCCTTGGCGACAACCTCTGCAACTTCCTCTTGAAGTCGCATGAGAGTGACGAGGGCATCGCGGTCGTAGGTGCCCGATGCAACCATCCCCAGTTTGTGACGCATGCCTGCGACACGCTCGCGCAAAGAGGCTGTCGCTCGAACCGCTGCGGCTGCAGGGTTATTGAGCTCGTGAGTCAACCCGGCCGACAGTGATCCGAGTGCAAGGAGTCGCTCTCGCTGATCGATGATCTGCTGAGTGTTCTTCTTGCCGAAGAAAACACCTTCGAGTAGATGGACCGCCATTGGAAACCACTCGCGCATCGCGTTGCCGAACTTGTCGGCGTCCAGGACGAAAAACGTCGAAGGAGTCGTCACTCGCATCGACCCCGCGTAGACCTGCGGTACACGATCGCCGAGATACGCCGTCCAGCCTCCCGAGTAGACGCCGCGCTGGGTGGTCCTGTTGATCTCGATGTCTTCGCCGCCCGACAGCTTGGACAGCACCACCTCGCCCTCGATGAGGACGTAGAAGCAGGTGGCAGGCTCACCTTCGAGGTAGACCTGACCTCGATCGATCTCGGTGATATGGCCTGCCTGGCAGAGTGATTCGAGCTGATCGTCGGTGAGCTTCTCGAACAGGAACAGGGTGCGAAGCAAGTCTGGGCTGCATTCAGGAATGGACATCGAATCTCCCTATTGTTGAGCGAGATAGCGGTGGACGAACATCACGGCCATCGCGCCCTCTCCGACGGCCGACGCGACGCGCTTGGCCGATTCGGCGTGTACGTCCCCGGCGACAAACACTCCGGGGACACTGGTTTCGAGATGATGTGGTGCGCGGTCGAGCGGCCACCCGTCCGGTGTGACGCCTTCGGACGGAAGGTCCGGGCCGGCAAGAACGAAGCCATTTCCGTCGCGGACCACCACGTCTCCGAGCCAGTCGGTCAGGGGAGCGGCACCGATGAAGATGAACAACCACTGAGCATCGACAGTGTCTTCTTCTCCGGTGGCTCTGTTACGCAGTGTGATTCGTTCGAGGTGATCGTCACCCTCAGCGCCGATTACCTCCGTGCACGTGCGCACGGTGATCTTCGGATTCTTTTCGATCTGCTGAATCAGGTAGTAGGACATCGAGGCTTCGAGCGAGTTGCCGCGAATGAGAATGGTGACGGACCTAGCTCCGCGGGAGAGATAGACCGCAGCTTGGCCTGCCGAATTGGCGCCGCCGACTATGTACACATCCTGCTCGCTGCACCGTGCAGCTTCGGTGACGGCCGAGCCGTAGTAAACCCCTCGACCGGTGTATGTATCGAGTCCCGGCGCCGAAAGCTGGCGATAGGAAACACCGGTCGCCAAGATGACCGAATGGGCGTCGACCGACGAACCGTCGTCGAAACGCACTGTGCGGGCCGAGCCGTTGATTTCCAAACCGGTGACGTCGCGAGCGGTGATGACTTCGGCGCCGAACTTGGTTGCCTGGCGTCTTGCGCGATCGGCCAACTGTGCGCCGGAAACTCCGTCGGGGAATCCTAGGTAGTTCTCGATTCGTGAACTCTGGCCGGCCTGACCGCCTGTCGCTCGCCGTTCGATGAGGACCGTCCGAAGTCCCTCCGAAGCGCCGTACAGGGCAGCTCCCAGACCCGCAGGGCCGCCGCCGATGACAACGAGATCGTAAAAGTCTTCGGAGAGGGTGGTACTCAACCCGAGTTTGTCGGCGAGTTCGGCGTCAGTGGGCTCGACGAGGACATCCCCATTGGATGCGATGACGACGGGAAGCCGCAGTTCGTCGGTACCGGCAGCCGAGAGCAGTCGTTGGCCTTCCGGCTCGTCCGACATGTACCAGCGATAGGCAAGTTGGTTGCGTGCCAAGAACTCTCGAACGTCGGATGATCGCTCGGACCAACGATGGCCGATCACCTTTGTTTCCTCGGCGGGGTGATGACTCGAGCTTGCCCAGGCATCGAGCAGCGCATCGATGACGGGGTACAGCTTCTCTTCCGGCGGATCCCACGGCTTGAGGAGGTAGTGGTCGAGGTCGACTACGTTGATGGCGTCGATCGCAGCATCAGTATCGGCGTAGGCGGTCAGTAGAACGCGCCGAGCTACGGGATACAGGTCCATTGCCTGTTCGAGGAACTCGATTCCACTCAAACCGGGCATGCGGTAATCGGCGACGATCACTGCGACTGCATCGCCGCGAAGTTTCATTTCGCGCAAGGTTTCGAGAGCCTGGTCGCCGGACTCCGCACGAATGATTCGGTACTTCTCGCCGTACCGCTTGCGGAGGTCTCGAACGACGGCACGCGAAACACCAGGATCGTCGTCGACGCTGAGGATCGCTGGTTTGGCCGGGGCTTTCGGTGCGCTCACTCGGTGCCTTCCCGAAGTTGTAGTCAACCTCTCCAGTATGCGACTGCTGAGCTGAGCGTCAATCGCTGGAGATGCGCTCTGAGTGAACCAGCGATCGTGACCTGGGAATTTCAAGATTGCGGGAACCGATCGAGCCTCCGATGCATCCAATAGAGTGGGTCCACATCAACAGGGGGTGCCATGCGGGGGTCGGTGGGGGTTGGGCGACTGCTCATGGCTGGGATGTTGGTGTGGGCTGCGGCAGGATGCAGCTCAGTCGTGGAGGGGGCGGCTGAGCCTGCATCCGGCCAAGAGGGTTTGTTCGATCCGTGCAAGGACATTCCGGACTCGGTGTTGGAAGAAGTGGGGCTTGATCCGGCGACCGAGGAAGTTGATATCGCCGGCGTCGAGCAGCCGGGTTGGAAAATCTGTTCGTGGACTGAGTCCTGGTATTACTTGTCGATTTTTTCGACCGAAAGTTCCATCGAGACCACCAAACAGAATCCGAACTACGTGGGATTCAAGCCCGTGACGATCGGCCAGCGAGACGGCGTCGAGTTCCATCTTCAGGCGGATGCCGACCTTGTCAGATGTTTCGTCGCCTTGCCTGCTGCGCAGGGGGCGATTTGGCTCAGCGTCGATACCAAACTTGCTCTTAAGCCCGAAGGGTCGACATGCGAGCTCACGCAACATTACGCGAACCTGCTCGATCAACGTCTCCCCAGTTAAACACGTGTTCTATCGGCCGAATTGAGGATCTAATGTCTGAGACCCATACCTGGCGAACTCCAAGTGCCCACAGCATTGACCTCGACCCAAATGTTGCAGCACAGCTTGCCGTCGCGTGTGAGGGGTTTCTTGCCGAGTTGCAAGACATGGCAGGCAACTTGAACAGACTTACTGCCTTGGACTGCTTTGGGACACTTCAGTCGGGAAAAGACATGGCTGGCAAGTTTGCCCAAAAGGCCACCGGTGGTGCCGATTCACTCGAAAAGTCTCTTCTCAGTCATGCGTTTGTAATCACCGAGATGCGGGACTTCTTCCAGCAATGCGTCGACCGCTACGGCGAAGTCGACGACTCGAATGCGTCAGCGCTGACTAGCGCTGAGACGCCTCGATAGACACAAAAAATCTCGCTGAGCCGATGGCATTCGACTCAGCGAGACTTGGGTAACGACTAGCTGGTTGGCAGGGCCTTCAACGACTTGACGGTGGCGTCGACCGCGCGAGCAGCCTCGGCGCCCTTCTTCACGAAATGCGTGCTGAAGTAGTCGACGTGCTCGGCGTGCTCGTGGAAGTGATGCGGCGTCAAGACCACCGAGAAAACCGGAACGTCGGTGTCGAGCTGCACGCGCATCAGACCGTCGATGACAGCCGTCGCCACGAAGTCATGCCGGTAGATACCGCCGTCGACGACCAGACCTGCGGCAACGATCGCCTGGTAGCGGCCGCTCTTGGCCAACCGCCGAGCATGCAGCGGGATCTCGAAAGCTCCCGGTACCTCGAAGAAATCAACCGTGTCCTTGGGGTAGCCGAGCTCGACGATCGCGTCGGTGAATCCGTCGCGTGCACGGTCGACGATGTTGCGATGCCACGTCGCCTGAATGAACGCGATGCGCTGTCCCTGGATCTCACTCATAACCATGAAACTAGCGCACTGGGAAGCATCGACGCGACCACCCGTCCTAGTCCTGCTGACGGGGGAAGGCGGTCGAACGACCCCATCCGGCGTCATTGGTGAGGTGCTCGAGGAGAGGCTGAATTCGATATGGAAGGGGATTGGTCAGAGCGATGGTCGTGGTCGAATGCGTGACGCCTGGAAGTGACACGATCTGCTCGGCCAACTTCTGCAGCGCCGCGTGCGTCGAGGTGGCGACGCGAACGAGCAAATCCTCGCGACCGGTTGTGGCGTGAATTTCGATCACCTCGGGCAACTCGGTCAGACTCCGAGCGACTGCGCTGATCTTGCCCTGCTCGAGTTCCAGACCGACAAATGCCTGAATCGGGATACCGACCTCGGGGAGATTGAGATTCGGCCGAAACCCGGTGAGAAGTCCGTTGGATTCCATGCGCTTCATTCGCGACTGGACGGTGTTGCGGGCGACGCCCAACGAGTTGGCCAACTCGGCCACACTCATCCTCGAGTCCTTGCTGAGCAGTCCGAGCAACTGGACGTCGAGCTTGTCGATGCTGAGCACTTTGTGAACCTCTCCTCAGTGATATGGGTCACTGGATGATCGAATTGACTAGTTCAAGAGATTTGCATTGACCAAATCGTAGCTCAGGCAGAGCATTGGTTCCACGAATTGCTCAGCGGGATTCTCTTTGGGTTATTTGTCCCCAATAGTACCCAACGGCCATTTCGTCCCAGTATTTCGACTGCACCCCGTTTATCCTTCGGAAAGGTCTATCCCACAATGACTCTCACCGCCGAGCCCGTGAACTCTGTTGTTTCCCATGACGACACTGCGGGCGTGTTCGATCGCGCCGACTACCTGCGCGATTACCCCCACGAGCAGGTGAGCTTCTTCCAGGATCCCGCGAGCGGCCTCAAGGCCATCGTCGCCATCCACTCCACGACGCTCGGCCCCGCGCTCGGCGGAACGCGCTTCTACCCGTACTCCGACGAATCCGCCGCAGTCACAGACGTTTTGCGTCTCTCGCGCGGAATGACCTACAAGGCTGCGGTTGCCGGCGTGGACCTCGGCGGCGGCAAGGCCGTCATCATCGGCGACCCCGCAACGGCCAAGACCGACGAATTGCTCGGCGCCTACGCAAAATTCGTCCAGACCCTCGGCGGCCGCTACATCACCGCTGGTGACGTCGGAACCAACTCCAACGATCTTGACATCATCGGTCGTAACACCGACTTCGTCGTCGGCCGCAACGCTACGGTCGGCGGTTCCGGCGACAGCGCTCCGATGACGGCCCTCGGCGTTTTCCAGTCGATGCGCGCCGCGGCACAGTCGCATTGGGGCACTCCGTCGCTCGCAGGCAAGACCGTTGGTGTCGAGGGCACAGGCAAGGTCGGCTACGAGCTGATCAAGCTTCTCCTCGCAGACGGCGCAACCGTGTTGGCGACCGACGTCAACGCCGGAGCGCTCGATCGCGTCAAGGCGGACTTCCCGCAGGTGAGCATCGTCGACAGCATCATCGACGCTGATCTCGACGTTTACGCACCGTGCGCGATGGGCGCAACACTCACCGACACGACCGCACGCTCGATCAAGGCCGAGGTTGTCTGCGGCGCTGCCAACAACCAGCTCACCGTGCCCGAGGTCGAGAACATCCTCCGCGACCGCGGCATCACCTGGACCCCCGACTACGTCGCCAACGGCGGCGGCCTCATCCAGGTTGCCGGCGAGCTGAAGGGCAACTCGGCCGAAGAGGTCAAGCTCAAGGTCGAGAAGATCTTCGACACGGTCACCGAGATCTTCGCGAAGTCGAAGAACGACGGAATCCTCGCCGGCGAGGCTGCTGACGCGGTCGCCGAGGCTCGGATCGCCGAGGCAGCTCGCGTAGCCAAGGGCTGACATCCCTCTCGCAGTCATGTAGCGCGGCCGGTCCCGACTAGTGTGGACACCAGACGAGCAGATTTTGCAGATCTGGACCACATCAGCCGGTAGACCGGCCGCTATGCGTCGGACGCCGGAAGGGCTTACATGACTGAACAATTCGCAGTGTGGACCGAGAACGACGTCGAGCAATCGGCCCGTTGGGGTTCGACGAGCAACGCCCCGGTGCCCAAGCGCATCGTCGTCGCCGACGACACGATGAAGGCCGACGACGCCTATCGCTTGGCATGCGAAGGCACGGCGTTGTTGTGGCGCGGAGATTTTCAGAACGCTCGCCAACTGTCGAAGGCCGTCGCGTCGCGCATCGACCGCAAGCCGCGCCGAGCGTCCGACGACCCAGCCAAAGCCTTCCATCTCCACCGGCAGACCCAAGGACGCCGCGCGCAGATCCTCGGTATGCTGCTCATTCCCTTGGATGCAGATCTGTCGATTCCACTCCGGCGAGCCCCGGACGCGCAAGTAGCGTTGACCGAAGCCTTCGGGATTACCGGTGAGCCTTCGGTTCGCTCGTTGCGTGACATCCTCGGCGCGATCGGCGCTCACGAGTGGCACCGCAAAGGTGTTTTCATCGAGGCTCTCGACGCACGAGTGCATCCCGCCTTCGGAGTGTTCTCACCCGTCCGCGGGGAGTATGTCGATCTTGTCGCGTCTGCTCCGCTACCGTCGACGGAATCTGCTTTCGATATCGGAACAGGTACCGGCGTTCTTGCTGCCGTCCTGGCGCGGCGTGGAGTTCAGACAGTGACGGCCACCGACCAGGACCCCCGGGCATTGCAATGCGCGCGCACCAACCTGTCGCGGCTTGGCTACGGCGATCAGGTGAACGTGGTGGAAGCAGACCTCTTTCCCGAAGGCACCGCTCCGTTCGTGGTCTGCAATCCTCCCTGGATTCCGGCCAAGGCCACCTCGCCCATCGAATACGCCGTCTACGACCCCGCTGGAGCGATGCTGAAGGGCTTCCTGACTGGTGTCGCAGCGCATCTGGACGACGGGGGAGAAGCGTGGCTGATCCTCTCGGACATTGCCGAACACCTCGGTCTCCGAACGCGATCCGAACTACACGACCTGATTGCGGCCGGTGGGCTCACTGTTGTCGATCGCATGGACGTCAAGCCGACGCACGCAAAGGTCAGTGACCGAACCGATGCGCTTCACGCTGCCCGGGCACGAGAGACGACCTCGCTCTGGCGGCTTCGCCGTCGCTGAATTCATTCTCAGTCAACGGTATTTCCCTGCCATGAAATGGTAATGAACGAGTAACAAATCGGGTCTAGCTTTCTTCGCAGTCGCACATCGTCACGCACTCCGGAGGAATCTCGATGGAAAACACTCTTGCCCGCAACGCAGCCGAAGATCTGACGAAAGGTCTTGGCCGACGCGGATTCATGAGGGCAGTCGCTGCCCTCGGTGCGGGAGTAGGCGTTGCCGGTGTGGCTTCGGGATGCGCGCACTCGAACGCGTCGCCGGCTGGATCGTCCTCCTCTGCGCTGCCGTTCGCCGATGGTGTGCCGATTCTGCAACCGGGCAGCGGAAACGTCAGCGGCGACCACTATCTGAGTTCGGATCCGTCGGACGTCATGTGGGGTTATGTGCCCAACATCCACACCCGCGAGGTGATGCGGATGAAGTCGGGTCAGACCGTCACGATCGACGCCCTCTCGCACGAGGGAATTCTCGAGGATCAAGGGCGCAATCCTCTCGAATACTTCGGTAGCAAAGGCGTTTCCGAGAAGGACGTGCTCGAAGATGCGATTGCCGTTGCGGCCGAATACAACCGAACCGAACGAAACTTCGACAAGGACGGACCGCACGTCGTCACCGGCCCGGTCTTCGTCGAAGGCGCCCAGCCTGGAGACGTACTCAAGATCGAGACTCTCGAAGCCATTCCCCGCGTGCCGTACGGCGTTGTGTCGAGCAGACACGGCAAGGGCGCTCTCGCCGTCACAGCAGACGGAACCGCTCCAGCGGGAATCACTCTGGACGAAGTCATGCCGCCGGTCGCCACAGACGGGCGCGCGACAAAGGACCCGTTGAAGTACGGCGGTGTTTCCACCTTCACGGCGATCGAAGACGGCAAGGGCGTGATGCCTTTCGGACAGTCGAAGGTGCGGTTTCCCTTGCGACCCTTCATGGGAATGATGGGAGTTGCCTATTCCTCGGATGCCGACCCGACGTCCCCGTCGTCGAACTCCATTCCTCCGACCCTGGGCGGCGGAAACATCGACATCAGGCATCTCGGTGTCGGATCAACCTTCTATTTGCCGGTATTCGCTGAAGGCGCCCTCTTCTACGTCGGTGACCCACACATGGCCATGGGCGACGGTGAGGCGGCGCTGACGGCGATGGAAGGATCGCTGCGCGGCACGTTCCGACTCAGCGTGTGCAAGAAGGATTCCGGTGACGCTCCATCGGTGGCTTTCGGGTACCCGTTCGCCGAGACCGAGGAGGCCTGGATTCCGATCGGCCTGTCCGACCCCAACGGTTCGGTCGATGGGCAGAACAGTGACCTCAACGGCGCCATGCGGCGCGCGGTGGTCAACGCACTCGACTTCCTCGAGCACGATCGCGGTATGGATCGAGCGACGGCCTACGCCTATCTTTCTGCCGCAGCCGATTTCACGGTCTCACAGGTAGTCGATCGAACCGTGGGCGTCCACGGACAGATCTTCAAATCCCACTTCGAATAGAGGGAAGGCGATCCGTCGTGTCAGGACGGATCGTCGAAGAGACTCTGTTGCAAGGGATCGGCAAACAGGCCCATCTGCTCAGGTTGCGGCTTTGCCGGCGTCTCGGTTCGAGAATTTGGCAGGACCACCAGTCGCAGAGCCCCGCGAAGACGGTCGACCATGAGTTCCCACCCACCGACCTGATCCTCGTATCCTGCAGCCTCTTCGGCGTCCCCGCGACTGTGGGCGTCCACCGCCTGACTACGGAGCTGAATCTGCCATTCGTTACTGATGTGGAGGAGCTGAAGAATCAGATCGCGATCGCGCCCGCAGACATCGGCTACCGCGTCGAGATCCTCGGCCACGTCCAGATCGAGATGCAGCAGGGTCTCGAGTTCGGGAGGCAGGTCCTCGGCCGTCAGATCGGGCTGCAGCGAGGAGGAGTCACCGCTCTTGTTCGCGAAGAAGAGGTCTCCGCCGACGCGTGCGGCGAACTCGTCGTCCACGGTACGCAGGAACGACGTCAAGGCTGCGCATGTATCGGTGAGTTGTTTGGGAACGAATGGTGAGCCCGCCACCTCGAGGAACACCGACAGACGGTCGTCGATCAAGACGAACTTGATGCGCGACCACTTGCGGTTGAGATCGGCGATGACTTCGGCTGCACGAGTGCGGTTGCTGATGTCCTGAACGAGTGGGGAGAACAACTGCACGTCCATGGACTCGGAAAGCGGACCGACGAACATGACAGTCGAACCGACCCGAATTGGTATGTCGCCGTCGCTGTCCCGCTCGGGAAGCGTGCCGAGCATGGGAAGCAAAGCGAGAGTGACCAACTCCTTGAGGTGGTCGACGTCGTTGGGCATGTAGGCCGCGGTGGGGTCGAGTGTCGGAAGTTCTGTCGACTCGACAACCGACGGATCGAAATCCGGAGTCTGCTCGTTGCCGGTGAGATCGCTGGATAGAAAAGCCGGGTGCTGCACACCGAACACATCACGGAACGCAGCGACAGTCATCGCTGCGAGCTGATCGGCCCAGTTCTGCGCCTTGTCGACGCAGAAGGCGGGGGAGTTGTTCGGATCGTCGAGATTCTCGGAAGGCGGATTCCAGCCGAGTGCGATCAACTTTTGTTCGTCGGCATCTTCGAGTCGATAGCGCGGATGAAGGAAGTCGTTGGAAGGAACCTCGCAGCGGACTGTGTTCTCGTCCCACACGAGGAACTGAACACATGGCGCTGCGCCGTCAGCTGGATCGAAGTCGCCGGTGGACGATTCGACGGCAAGCACGTCGCCGTCGACCATGATGGAAATGTGATCGCCGAGGCGACGTTGAAATTCTGCCCATGCCCGGTCGACACTGACATCGAGATCGAAGCCCATTGCGCTCATCAGCCACCTCCTTCCGCAAAAGCTCAGACCTATACGGTATCGCGAGGTCCCGACAATGCTGCTGTCCTTTTCCGGTCGACCGGATTGCAGCGGGCCACGAACCGTGACGACTAGGAAGGTTGTCGCAGGTAGATCGGGTATTTGAGAGCGGCGACTGAAGTGTGCCTGTAACCGCCGTCACGCCAGGCGGTATGCAGGCGAAAGAGCGATGACTATCCGGCGAGAACGGGCGAGACCTCGACGACGGGCGGCGTGGACCCGGTCGTGACAACTGGGGTGGTGCTGGTCTTGGTGGTCGTGGCTGTCGCGGTCGGTGACGAGGTCGCGGTAGCCGACGCGGTGGTCGTGGACGAGACCGGTGTTGTCGTACTCGTTGCAGTCGTAGTGGACGTAGCGGAGCTCGTGCTTGTCGCGGTCACCACCAGCGGCTGATTACGAGGAGCAGTCGTCTCGTCGGCGATTCGCCAGGTCGGCGTCGGCGGGATGACAACCGTGGGAACTGCAACCGAGCTGTAGAACGCGGCCGGTTCGATCCCGGCGACGGACTCCACGGAAACCGACGAGACCAGAGCGGGAGGCTTCACCACAGGGCCGCCGGAACCGAATGCGCCGGCTGCTCCGCCGAAAACGAGGCCTGATGTCAGAGAGAGAGCGGCCACTGCGACAGCGCCGATCATGACTGTTCTGTCTTTCATGCACACCTGTCCTTCGGGAGCAGTACGGAAGTACTGTAGGCGAAAAGATGCCGCAATGGAGTATCAGGGCCTGCTGGGCGGGACGCGAATCTGTGTGGCGTAGAACACAAAAGGCCCCGGGCGTCGACGCGGACGTCGGCACCCAGGGCCAGGTCAAGCAGTGAATCAGGCGGGGATCGTCAGTACCTGACCGGCGTTGATGAGATCCGGGTTCGGGATGCCGTTTGCATCCGCGATGCGCTGGTACTGGTTGCCGTCACCGTAGAAACGCTCGGCGATTGCCCACAGGGTGTCGCCGCTTTCGACGGTGTAGCTCTGCGCTGCCGGAGCGGCGGGTGCAGGCTCGGGCACCGGTGCCGGAGCGGGCTCCGGGGCAGCCTCGGCGGCCGGAGCCTCGATTGCAGTGTCCGAAGACCACAGAGCATTTCCACCGGCGGACAGAACGACGTTGCGATCGTCCTGAACCGAGAGGGAGGCACCGTCGTTACCTGCGGTCTGCGATGCCCACACGGCGTCGGAGTCCTTGTAGATGACGAAGTTTCCGTCAGCCTGCACCTCGGCGCGGTTGGCGCCGGATCCGTTGGTGCCTGCGGCCCAAACAGCCTGTCCGCCCTCGGACAGAACCAGGTTGCCGTCGTCCTGCAAGGTGAGGGTGTATGCGCCGTTGTCGGACTTGAGTTCCTGGCCGACTCCGAGGCTCTGACCTGACTGCAGTGTGCTCACGCTGTCCCTTTCCAAATCTGTTGCGATGACTGTGCCTCCACGATTCCGCTTTACCGTCCAGTTACCTTCTGGCCGTTGGTCTCGTAGGCGACCGAGTGTACGTTACCGAAGAGTACGGAGAATTGTGCAGCGTTGACGAACTGCGTGTCGAGCGTTCGGATCTTGCTGATATTAAGGCGTTTTGGGTGAAAGTGCCGGATCATGGTACGTGACCTCGTCAGGTTTCGGTGCGCATTCTCCTGAACTTCAGGTGAACTCGAAACTCTCTCAGCGCATTATCAGTAACTACTGCATTATCAGTAACCGCTAGGGGCGTAGCGACTTGCGCGTCTCGTCGTGGAGAACGGCAAGCAGTTCACGCTCGACGTCGGCGAACTCGGGCGTGGTGATCATGTCCAGCTTGCGTGGTCTCGGCAAGGGAACGTCGACTACGCACCTGACCGTTGCCGGACGCGCAGACAGAACGACCACGCGGTCGGACAGATAGATCGCTTCACGAATATCGTGGGTGATCATCAGCACGGTCCACCGGTACTGCTGCCACACGTCTTGCAGCCAAGCCTGCATCTCGGTGCGGGTCAACGAGTCCAGCGCGCCGAACGGCTCGTCGAGCAGCAGGACAGGTTTGCCCTGAACAACGGTGCGCAGCATCGCCGCTCGCTGGCGCATACCGCCCGACAGCTGTGACGGCCGGGCGTCCTCGAATCCGGACAGGCCGAACGCGGGGAACAACTCACGAGCGCGCTCGCGTGCTTCCTTCTTGCCGACTCCCTGCACTTCCAATCCGAGGGCCGTGTTGTCGAGTACCGAGCGCCAAGGGAACAGAAGATCCTTCTGCGGCATGTATGCGGTGTGCACCTCGGCGGCTGCTTCGGATTCAGTTGCGTGCGTGCCCACACGGACTGAACCCGAGGTCGGGGATTCGAGCCCGGCCAGGACGTTGAAGATCGTGCTCTTGCCGCAGCCGCTCGGCCCGATCACCGACACGAATTCGCCCGCAGCGGCGCGGAAGGACACCGAATCGAGCACGAGACGCGATTCTCCGGCCGTGTCGAACCTCTTGGTCAGGTCCTGAATTTCGACCATTGCATCCTCGACCATCGGGTCAGTCATGTCCGCGACCTTTCGTTCATCGCCCATGGTGCAACGATGCGCTCGATGGCGAACGTCAGCAAGTACAGAGTGACGCTGATCAACGCGGTCACCAGTACGGCCGCCAACACCAGGTCGGTGCGGAAGGAGTTCTTCTGGGTGCTCATGTAAATGCCCAAACCGGAAGTAGCGCCGACGTATTCGGAGAACACCGCGCCCACGACCGCGTAGGTGATACCGATACGCAGGGCGGTGAAGAATCGCGGAATCGCCGAAGGAAGGCGGACGTATCGGAACTCCTGCCAGCGAGTGCTGCCCATACTGCGCAGGAGAGCGCCCGCTTCACGGTCGGCCGCGGCAAATCCCTCGATGAGTCCGATGGTCATGGGGAAGAACGTCGCAAGCGCGATCACCAACACCTTCGGCAACAACCCGAAGCCGAACCAGATGATCATCAGCGGCGCGATGGCGATGATCGGCAGCGTCTGCGAGACGACAAAAAGTGGTACCAGCGCGCGTGACAACCACGGCGAAAAGTCCACGACCACAGCAAGAATCCAGGCCAACACCAATGAAACAGTGAAGCCGACCAACGTGACCTGCAATGTCGACCAGGCGTGGCCGGAGATGATCTCGCGGTTGTCCCACCCCTGGGACAGAACGCGCCCCGGAGACGGAAGTACCTGCGGCCGAATCCCACTGATCTCGACGTAGATCTGCCACGCCGCTACGAGGAGCACCACCACGGCGAGCGCGGGAAGCGCCCGCCGCATGGCCGAGACCAGCCGTCCGCTCACGTCAGGACGCGTCGAGATACTCATTGGTGAAGTACTCCGACCAGTCCGGCTTCTGGGTCAGCGGCTTCCCGTCGGGTCCGGCGAGCAATCCGTTGTCGAAGAGGAATCCCGAATAACCCGACCAGGTTTCGAGATTCTGCGTACCGACGACGCCGTTGGCGTCTTTCATGTAGTCGGCGGCAAGCATCCGCTGACTGTCACGGACGAGGTCTTCGTCGGTGAAAGCTCCGGGGTTCGCGTCGATGAGATCCTGCGCGGCCTGGTCCGGGTTGTCGGCAGCAGTCTGATATCCGCGTTGAACGGCTTTGACGAACTTGCGTGCCTCGTCGGGATGGTCCTTCAACCACTGCTGGTTGCCGTTGATCACGATCGAATACGCATCGGGGAAGCCGTAATCGGTGTACTGGAAGTACCGCATCGGAGTTCCGTTTCGCTCCGCTTCGAGGCCTTCCCACGCAAAGTAGGAGACCGTGAAATCTGCCTGCCCCGAGTACACGGCTTCGTACGCGGACGTTCCGAGCGTGACCGTCGTGAAGTTCCCGGTCCCGCCGTCGTTGCGGATGATCTGCTGCAGCGTTTCGACTTCGCCGGGATCGCCGAACCCGGCGTACGTCTTCCCGTCGAGATCACGTGGGCGCGTGATGTCCGCACGATCCGCCTTCACGCCGATGCCGGTGGCGCGGTGCTGAAGTGGCGCGATGACGGACGTCGTGGCGGCGCCGGCCGCTCGGGCGAACGTGGCCTGACTCTGTGTGCTGATGCCGAACTCCGCGTTGCCGGCGTCGACCAGGGTGTCGGGAGAGGTGTTGTTGTACGGCAGGATCGAGACGTCCAGACCGGCGTCCTCGAAGTAGCCCTCTTGGAGTGCAACGTACAAACCGGTGTGGTTCGTGTTCGGGGTCCAGTCGAGTGCGAACCGAATGGTCCCGTCGGAAGAGCCGGTGTCAGCGGCGCATCCGGTCAGAACTGTGAATGCGGCTGCGATCGCGGCAGACGTGGCAAGTGTGCGGCGCAGCGCCGCAAACGACATCACGACGCCGGCCAGGGCTGCTGGTGGAGTGCGGAATCCCAGAACATCAACTCGTAGCGACTGGCGATGCGGAATGCTTCACTCATCGCCTCACGCTCTGTCTCGGTGGCTGCTTCGGCCGCAGCATCGACCAGTACGCGGGCCTGCGCCACCGACTCGTGGAATTCGGGTGCGTCGTACGTCGTGACCCACTGTGCGTACGGATGCGACGGATCGGCGTCGAGTACCTCGCGCGCTGAAGCGGCAAGATCGCGGCCGACCTCGGCGTAGATCCAGAAGCAGGGGAGAACTGCCGCTGCGGAGACCGGGTAAGGCGCAGTTGCCGCAGTCGCCGTCAGATACGAGACGTATCCCAGGCAGGCCTGCGAATGCTCGAGCCTTCCGGATCCCGCTGGAAGAATTCCACCGGTGAGAAGTCCGTCGTGAAGCGCAGATTCCACTGTCGCTGCCGTGGACGCGGAATTCGACCAGAAGCCCGCCGACTGCGGATCCGGGGCGTGGGCCGCGACCAGGGACAACGCTTTCGAATACCCCTCGAGATAAAGCTTGTCCTGCTCGATGTACGTGCGGAACGCGTCGAGAGGCAAGGTTCCGTCGCCGAGGCGTTTGAGGAACTCCAGTGAGTCGATCGACTCGCGGAGGACCTTCGTCTCGGCCCAGAGCCGATCGGTGAACCGATCCGTCGACGGCGCTGTGGCCACCGAGTTTTCGGCAGAATTGTATGCAGGCTGCGTAGTAGCCATGACATCCCTTCGTCAGCATTACCTGATCAGGTTCCCGGGTGTGTTCTCAGCCCCGCCCATGCGGAGCACCCCGTGTCAGAACTAGGCGACCTTAACACCGAGCCTCTGCTTCGTCGGCGCCTACCTGGCAGTTGACTAGTCGACGCACATCGGCCTTATGTTGGTACGTTTGGTCTTGTTTGCCACACGCGCGGGTCGGGAGGGGATTCAGACATGGAGACCGACGTTCGACCGAATCTCGGCGAGGACGGAACACTCGTGATCCGTGCCCGCGGCGGAGATGCCCGCGGGTATCCGGATGGCGGAATATTCGCGTGGAAGGGCATGCCTTACGCAGCAGCGCCGGTGGGTGAACGGAGATTCCGCGCGCCGCAACCCGCTGAGCCCTGGGACGGGGTGCGCGACTGTCGTGAGTTCGGGCCGATCGCGCCGCAGGGCCAGAGCCCGGCGGTTCCGATCGATCGGGCCTTCAAAATCGACGAAGACTGTCTGTCGATCAACGTGTGGGCCCCGCGCCCCGACGGCACGCCGCGACCGGTGATGGTGTGGATTCACGGCGGCGCCTACTGCCTCGGGTCCGCCGCCCAAACGATCTACGACGGCCGTCATCTGGCTGAAACCGGTGACGTCGTTCTCGTCTCCTTCAACTATCGCGTCGGTGCCCTCGGATTCCTGGACCTGTCTGGATTCTCCACCGCGGATACCGTTTTCGAATCGAACTGTGGTCTGCGAGACCAGATTGCGGCACTCGAATGGGTTCGAGACAACATCGACGCCTTCGGGGGTGATCCGAGTGCGGTGACGGTGTTCGGTGAGTCCTCCGGCGCAGGATCCATCACGACGCTCATGACCTGTCCGAGCGCCGAAGGTCTGTTCCATCGTGCGATTGCCCAGAGTCCTCCCGCGACCTCCGTCTACGGGGCCGAGCGCGCCAAGACCGTGGCGGAGCGGTTTCTCGAACTGCTCTCGATCGACCCTGAAGACGCAGGCGATCTGCTGACCACGGATCTGGAACTGCTCGTCAAGGCAAGCGATGACCTGGTCAACGAAATTCCGACCCGGATTCCGGGAACTTTGGCGATGGCACCCGTTGTCGATCGTGATCTGGTGCCGCACTACCCGGTTGCGGCTTTCCAGAAGGGTTACGCGCACCGAATCCCACTGATCATCGGTTCCAACAAGGACGAGGCGTCGATCTTCAAGTTCATGAAGTCTCCGCTGATGCCGGTGAGCGCGCAGTCGGTCGAGGCCATGCTGCAACTGCTGGCGGATGATCACCCAGACATCTCCGCGACCAAGCTTGCCGAGATCATGTCGGCTTACCCTGATCACGCGAAACCGAGTGGCGCGCTGGCACTGTCGCGGGACGCGGCGTTTCGCATGCCGACTCTGTGGATCGCCGACGCTCACTGCAGGCATTCCCCTACGTGGGTCTACCGCTTCGATCACGCGACGCCGATGCTCAAGGCGGCGCGGATCGGTGCGGGCCACGCGACCGAATTACCTTATGTATTCGGCAATTTCGGAACCCTGAACGTCGACCCCACGTTCTGGCTGGGTGGACGGAAAGCTGCGATGGAGGTAGCCGGCCGTATTCAACGGCGATGGTTGGCCTTCGCGCGGCATGCCGTGCCGGCAGCTCTCGACGGTTCGAAGCACTGGGCGCCGTACGAGGAAGAGAGGCGGTCGACGCTGTTGATCGACTCGGCTGACACCCTCGTCAGCGACCCCGATCACGGACTGCGCGTCGCCTGGGGCAACGACGTGATGGGGTTCAACTGACGTCGGTCGAGTGTCGCGGACGATCCAGTTCGCGAAGCACCGGCAGGGAGGCACAGACTGCGGCGATCAGGATGATCGGAATCGACAGGGCCACAAAGGTCGACGCGATTCCGAGTTGATCGAGCAGAGGGCCGACCGCGAGGTAACCCAGCGGGCCGGCGGCGTAGGCAGTCGACGTCATGACACCGACGACGCGTCCGCGCATGTGCTCCGGGCTGTGCGTCTGCATGGCGTAGTTGGCGATCGGGCCGACTGGTCCGTAGACGAGCCCCTGCAGTCCGGCGAGCACGAGGATCACCCACAGCGGAGGTAGAAGCGCCATGGCAAGCATCGCTATGCCGAGAACGGCAACGGCAAAAATCATGATAAGTCGCCGGGACATGATCGGTGCCAGCGGAGCGTAGGCGAGAGAGCCGATGATGCCGCCGATCGCCAATGCCATCAGCACCGATCCGAGTTGCGCCGGTTGATCCAACTCTGTGAAGTACACCGGGAACACGACACTCTCCACCGGCATGTAGAGCGCGACGACGGCCATGTCGATCAGCGCCAGAGTGCGCAGCAGTTTGTTGTTCCAGACGAACCGAAGACCGTCGAGTGTGCCGTGCCAGATCGATTTCGGACGATGTTCGTGTTCGGGGACTCCGGCGCCAGGAAGGCGGATGAAGGCAACCACGACGATCGAGAACACAAAACCAGCCGCCGTCACCCAGAGCGTGTTCACCGCCCCGATCGTTGCGATCAGGACACCGCCGATGCCAGGGCCGATCAGATATGCGACGTTGAAATTGGCCTCATACACGCTGTTGGTGCGATCGAGCTTCCACTTGGCTGTCCGAGTTGCTGCAGGCAGCATGGACTCCCTCGCCGCCATTCCGGCGGGGTCGAACACCGCACCGAGCGCGGCCAACGCCGCGATCACCGGGATCGTCAAGCCCGCGGTGGCCGCGATGATCGGGATCGCCGCTACGGACATCGCCGAAAGAGCGTCGGAAATCATCGACGTTCGACGGCGTCCGAATTTGTCGACGAATGTCCCCGAGAACAGGCTCGACACGAGTAACGGAATGGCTGCTGCGCCGGCAACTATCGCCGCGTCGGTAGCCCTGCCGGTTCGTTCGAGAACAAGCCAGGGGAGTACGACGATGGCGATACCGTTGCCGATCGCCGAGAACAGCGTCGCGAGATTGACGAGGACGAGAGGGAGATAGCTGGGGGTAACTACGTCCTCGGATGCAGGTGGGCGCCGATCTGCTGAGGCGACCACGTTCTTTCCTTCCCCGAGATGGTGCCGACCAGGATTTCGAGAGTTTCGACGACGGCACCATCGACGCTAGCAGCGGGGGTTGTAGGTCCGCGAGTGATTTTTCGCGGACCGTCCTCGTTCGGTTATGCCTGGTAAACGGGGTTCTCTGCAACAAACTTCTCGACGTACGAGCACGTCGGAAGGATCTTCAATCCCTCGTTCCGGGTCTGATCGAGCGCTTCACGCACCACGATGGCGGCAAGCCCGCGCCCGCGAAACTGTGGGTACGTCACCGTGTGGTGGAAATCACGGACACCGGAATGGTCCGAGTACTCGGCAAAACCGGCCAGTTCGCCGTCGACACGGATCTCGAAGCGCGTTTCCGCGGAGTTGTGCGCCACTGTCTCGGTCATCTTCGGGCTCCGTTTCGAAAGGGCGGCCGGTTGCGGCGCGCCGCGTCTGCGTTCTGTGGAGCCACGCTACCTGGCAGGCGGTCCGCAATATCGCTTGCCGGCGTGAGTTCCGTTACTTAGCGCAACTACAACTGGACGACCGTTCAAGGGACCTTGGTCGTGTCGGATCAGGAAGAAAACTGGTCTGTACGTGCCGATTTGCCCGTACTTTTGTGCCCACATTGGGTGATACATATGCATCGCGAACGTAAACATCCCAATATGTGGGACTCGTCACAAAGTTTTTTGTCATCTGTTCGGATGGATTAAGTGGAGGGCCTGAAACGGGCAAATTGCAGGTCAGCGGGGCGCGGATTGTGTGTCGGCGAAGGGTGCGAGCGCCCGGAAACCCCAGGGGTATTGCCTTGGTCATCAGATCGTTTCTCGGACGTGATCCCAAAGACCCGCTTGGGGGGTTAGCGTTTGAATCGTCGGGGATAGAAGAAGCGTTACAACTTCGCCAAAAAAACTTTGGTGCGGCTTCGCAACGGTTCGATTTCGAGTCTTCGTCGGACAACTTCGAGGAAGGAACGCACATGATTTTCGGGCAGCGTGAGTCGAACAGTTACTTTGCCGCAATTTTTTCGTACGACTTCCTTGACGAAGGTCTGGGATACGAGACCATCGCACGGATCCACCGGGGCGAGATCTGCGAGTGGATTCGCGATCTCGAGGCGTCCGGGTTGTTCTCGGCCGCGGAGGTCCATGCCGCCGAACTGGCATGGCGCGAAAATCCACGCCTGCTCCTCGACGCCCTTCTCGAGGACGCCGACGAGGTCTCGGTCAAGCGCTGGGAGATTGCGTGGACGAGGCTAGAGCGTCAGTCGCCGGCAGCCGGAACCGCGGTGGCAGAGCACGGCTGATCCAGTCGGGCCGAGTCGACTGCCCAGTCTGCGTCAAGATCAACCGTCTGCGTCAGATCAGCGGTCGACGACTATCACATCTTGATCAGTAAGCACGGTGAATTGCGCGCCAGCAGTGGTCAGCGCTGCGACCGTCCGCGCGGTCACCTGCGGATCTTCGAGTAACGAATCGCCGCCGTGCGGCACTATCGCGAAGTCGACCAGCGCGAGCCCGGACCAGATCGGGTCGATACCGCACGTAGGCGTGACTTCAGCGGGGTCGTCCGATGCGTCGAGCCCGATCAGAGTCGGAGTCGCCAGACACGCTCCCGCGCTGTATCCCGCATAGGCCACGAGGCCCGAACGAACCAGCATCTCGATGACCCGATCTGCGCCGCTTCGGGCTAGCTGAGCTCGCAGGACGAACGTGTTTCCGCCGCGAACCCACAGGCAGTCGAATTCGCGAAGCCGGACTTCGAGTGCTTCCGGTGCCCCCAGGAAGTCTCGGACGTCAACTTCCTCTGCCGTGAAGCCCGCGGCCCGCAATGGGGTCAATTCGCTTGTCACTGCCGAACTGCGGGCATTGACGGGCCACGAATCTGCAGCCGCGGCGATCACCGCTATGCGCGCGCCGCGGCCTACAAGATCGACAAAAGCCTCGCGGTGGTCGCCGAAACGGTAGGACGAGAGAAACAGTTTCACTTCTCAGTACCTTCGCGACCTACCCACCCAGCTCTCAAATCGTGAACGCCAGATTGTCGACGACGCGTGCGCCCACCGTGGTGTCGCCGCGAAGTGAGATGTCGGTTCGATGATCGGACGCGTGGACGCGGCCACCGGCAATCCGGGTGAAGAGCGGTGAGCTCATCGAGATGGTCGTGGTCGCCGGACCGTCGAGCTCCGGGACGAGCGTTGCACGCGCATCGACCGAGATGTGAAGTGAACGGGCAAGTGGCCCTTCGAGTTCGAAAGTGATCCGTGCTCCCTCGGGTGCCTTTCCTCGTTTCCCGACGACAAATCCGAGCGCGCTGGTGATTTCGCCGAATGCAGTCTCCGCGCGCAATCCGCCTTCCTCGCCCGGAATGCCGACTGCATCTCTGATGTCGAGTTCGTGCATCCAACAGTCGAAGGTCCGAATGCGCATGAACCGGCCATAGGGCGCAAGACCGACCGGTGTCTGTGTCTCGGCGTCCCAGTCGGCGCCCGTCATCGAGCGAAGTGCCTCGGTTCGGCTGGCGGTGATATCGCGGTAGTGCGCCAACAGGTCCGCGTGCGGTGTCCGCCTCAGGCCTTCGACCCAGCGCTCGTTGAATGCAGCAATCTCGTTGCGGACGTGGGGCAATGCGTGGACGTCGAGGTCGATCGACGGCGGATTGATGCCCGCGAGCAGTGATTCCGTACCGATCAGGTGGGACACGATGTCATGGACCGTCCACCCCGGAAGGTTGGATGGTGCCAACCACTGGTCACCGTCGAGTTCGGCAAGCAGTGCGTCGATGACTCTCCATTCCTCGGTCAACGCGTCGACTACTGCGTCCTGGGGCCAACCACTCATGCGGACATCTCCTGTTTCGGACGGTGCGGTTCTCCTCACTGTATGTCGCGCCGGATAAGTGAGCGGGCATTCCCATGCTTCGAGTCGGTGTCGCCAAACGTCCGAGGGAGGCAGAGTTCCTGTGGTAGACCAGGATTGTCGACGCCGAAGCAGGCTCACGCGGCGTTGTCGTCACCGACAGAGGAGTCTTCGTGTTTCCAGGAAATTTTGTCCAGTCCACGCCGGACAAGCCCGCCGTCATTCGCCCGGCGACGGGTGAGTCCATCACCTATCGGGAACTCGACGAACGGTCGACGCAGTTGGCGCGATACTTCCGAAGTGTCGGTGCCAAGCCTGGGGACCACGTCGCTCTCATCTCGAACAACGATCTCCGGGCGTTCGAGGTGTACTGGGCAGCATTGAGATCAGGTCTCTACATCACTGCGGTGAACTGGCATCTCACGGCTGCGGAGACCGCCTACATCGTCGACGACTGCGAGGCGACAATTCTGGTGGCGTCGGGTCAGGCGTCGGCAGCAGTTCCGTTGGACGAGAAGCTGATTCCATGCGTGCGTCACCGATTGGTGTACGGCGGCGCCCTCGAGGGTTTCGACGACTACGAGGATGCGGTCGATGCTCAGTCCGCCGATCCACTCGACTCGCAGCCACGTGGGGCCGACATGCTGTATTCGTCAGGAACCACGGGGAGGCCGAAGGGGATCAAGGGAGACCTTCCGGAGGGCGAGGTGGACACCACCATGGATCCGTACACCGCGGTGTTCGCGCCGATGTACGGGTTCGATTCCGACACAGTCTATTTGTGCCCGGCTCCGGTCTATCACGCGGCGCCCCTGCGCTTTTGTGGCGTGATCAATTCGGTCGGCGGAACCGTGATCTTGATGGATGCATTCGAAGCCGAAACCGCGCTGGAGTTGATCGGTAAATACGCTGTGACGCACAGTCAGTGGGTACCGACGATGTTCGTTCGAATGTTGAAACTTCCGAAGGAGACCCGCGATCGTTACGACGTTTCGACGGTGAAGGTCGCCATTCATGCTGCTGCTCCTTGTCCGCCTGAAGTGAAGGCGGCAATGATCGACTGGTGGGGGCCGGTGATCCACGAGTACTACGCCTCGACCGAGGGTTCGGGCGCCACCTTCATCAACAGCGAGCAGGCCTTGGCGCATCCGGGTTCCGTCGGTCGTGACGGAGTGATGGGGATCGTGCACATCTGTGACGACGCCGGGCGTGATCTTCCGGTCGGCGAGATCGGTACCGTGTTCTGGGAGCGGGAGACTCTGCCATTCCGGTACCACAACGACCCTGAGAAAACGGCTGCCGCGCAGCATCCGGATCATCCGACGTGGACGACGAGTGGAGATATCGGCTATATCGACTCCGAGCGTTTCCTTTATCTGACCGATCGTGCGGCATTCACGATTATCTCTGGTGGCGTCAATATCTATCCGCAGGAGTCCGAGAACATCCTTACCTTGCATCCGAAAGTGTTCGACGTGGCGGTCATCGGTGTTCCCGATGAAGAAATGGGCGAACAGGTCAAGGCGGTTGTCCAACTGGCGGAGGGAGTCGAGCCGAGTGCCCATGTCGCCGAGGAATTGCTGGAATACGTTCGCAGCCAGGTTGCACATTTCAAAGCTCCGAGAAGCATCGACTTTGCCGACGAATTGCCTAGGACCGCGACAGGAAAGCTCGTAAAGCACAAGTTGCGGTCTCAATATGTGAGCAGTTGATCCTCCGGTGAAATACTAGGACATCAGAGTAATTCTGCGAGATAGTCGGCAAGGACCTGCGCGTGGCTGGATCGCAGGTCCTTGCTTGCTGTCAGTAGAGCAACGGGTCGAGAATCCGATGCCGGTGCGATGCGTACTGCAGGTTTTCGCGTTTGACGCCGCGCGGCCAGAGTCGGTCGACGAGGAGACGGACGGCGTTACATTCGGAAGCCGGTTCGTAAACTCCCTCGACGGTGATTATTCGGCGCGTCATTCTCACGCCTCTTCGTCTTTCGGCCGTTTCAAATAGTGGAATAGCCCGCCATTCGAGTGTGATCGGCGCCACAGTAGGCTTCTCAAGGTATGTCCAAACATACTGTTCGGACTCGATTCAGATGGAGAAAGTGCGTCGTCGGTTTCCCTACGCCGCGGTAACTCTGGCTACTATCAGTCACCATTCACCCAAAAGCGGGTCATCTTCCGCTCATCACATGCTGGTTGCCGCTCGTCGCAGCAGGCGAACCACCAACCGCAGAAGGTAATGGAAAATGGAAACATCGAAGAGCGCACAAGTGCGTCCGACGGTCGGCGTCCCTCGAGAATCGAGTGATGGTGAGCGTCGGGTCGCATTGGTGCCGAAAATTGTGTCCGCTTTGATCGGCAAGGGCGTCGACGTGGTCGTCGAGTCCGGGGCCGGTCTCGGGGCGTTGATTCCCGACGAGTTGTACACCGCTGCCGGCGCGAAGATCGGCGATCCGTGGACTGCTGACGTCGTGGTCAAGGTTGCGCCCCCGTCGACAGAAGAGATCGCCCGGATCAGTACCGGCGCGAAGCTCATCGGTTTCCTGAATCCGCGTAATGCGGACAACCGCATCGCCGAGTTGAAGGCCGCCGGCATCGAGGGATACGCCGTGGAGGCGATTCCTCGTATCTCCCGCGCGCAGGTGATGGACGCGTTGTCTTCGCAGGCGAACGTGTCGGGGTACAAGGCTGTTCTGTTGGCAGCATCGGAGTCGACGCGGTTCTTCCCGATGCTCACCACCGCTGCAGGCACGGTGAAGCCTGCGACCGTTCTGGTGCTCGGAGTGGGTGTGGCAGGTCTGCAGGCGCTGGCGACAGCCAAGCGCCTCGGTGGCCGCGCTACCGGGTACGACGTGCGTCCTGAGGTCGCCGACCAGGTGCGTTCGGTGGGTGCACAGTGGCTCGACCTCGGAATCGATGCGGCGGGCGAGGGTGGATACGCCCGCGAGTTGACCGACGACGAGCGAGCGAAGCAGCAGCAGGCACTCGAAGATGCGATCAAGGGCTTCGACGTTGTGATCACCACTGCTCTGGTTCCGGGTCGTCCGGCGCCGCGCCTGGTCACCGCTGCCGCGGTCGAAGGCATGAAGCCGGGCAGTGTCGTGGTCGACCTCGCGGGTGAAACCGGTGGTAACTGCGAGCTGACCGAGCCGGGTCAAACCGTCGTCAAGCACGGCGTGACCATTTGCTCTCCGCTGAATTTGCCGGCGTCCATGCCTGAGCATGCGTCCGAGTTGTACTCGAAGAACATTTCCGCGCTGATCGAACTGATGCTCGTCGATGGCGGGGCGAGCGAAGCGACGGGGAATGTTGCTGCATTGGCGCCTGATTTCTCCGACGAGGTTCTGGCCGGTGCGTGCGTCACCCGTGAAGAGAAGGGCGCCTGATGTACACATCACTTCTGGCGAACATCGCGATCCTGGTGTTGTCCGGGTTCGTCGGTTTCGCTGTGATCTCCAAAGTTCCGAACACCCTGCACACCCCGTTGATGTCCGGCACGAACGCCATCCACGGCATCGTCGTCCTGGGTGCGTTGGTCGTCCTGGGCAAGGTGCACGATCCCTCGATCGGGTTGCAGATCATCTTGTTCGTCGCGCTCGTCTTCGGAACCGTGAACGTTGTCGGTGGTTTTGTGGTCACGGACCGCATGTTGGCGATGTTCAAGGCCAAGCCGGCCGCCAAGTCTGTGTCGAAGGATGGTGACCAGTAATGGAATACCTGGTCAATGCGCTCTACATTGTCGCGTTCTCGATGTTCATCTACGGCCTCATGGGCCTTACCGGCCCGAAGACCGCAGTCCGCGGCAACCAGATCGCCGCGGTCGGCATGCTCATCGCCGTCGTTGCAACTCTGATCTCCATTCGTGATGCGGAAATGGGGAACTGGATCCTCATCGCTGCCGGCCTTGTCATCGGTGTCGTGCTCGGCGTCCCGCCGGCGCTGCGCACGAAGATGACGGCCATGCCGCAGTTGGTGGCACTGTTCAACGGTGTCGGCGGCGGCACGGTCGCGTTGATCGCGTACGCGGAATTCCTGGACTCGGACGGGTTCACCGCTTTCCAGCACGGCGAGTCGCCGACGGTGCACATCGTCATCGCTTCGCTCTTTGCCGCGGTGATCGGATCGATCTCCTTCTGGGGCAGCGTGATCGCGTTCCTGAAGCTGCAGGAAACTCTGCCTGGTCGTCCGATCGGAATCGGTAAGCTCCAGCAGCCGCTCAATGCGCTGCTGCTCATTGCCGCCGTCGCATTCTCGGTAATCATCGGTATCAAGGCGATCTCACCGGAAGGCCCAACCAGCTCACTGTGGATCGTCGGCGTGCTCGTACTCTCGGGCATTCTCGGACTGATGGTCGTGCTGCCCATCGGCGGCGCGGACATGCCCGTCGTCATCTCGCTGCTCAACGCTCTGACCGGTTTGTCAGCTGCTGCTGCAGGTTTGGCGCTCAACAACCAGGCGATGATCGTCGCCGGCATGATCGTGGGTGCTTCGGGCACCATCTTGACCAACCTCATGGCCAAAGCCATGAACCGGTCCATCCCGGCCATCGTGGCCGGCGGCTTCGGTGGCGGCGGCGAAGCGCCGACCTCCGACGGCGTCGTGCGCACGGCAAAGGCGACCTCGGCCGCCGACGCGGCTATCCAGATGGCCTACGCCAACCAGGTCATCGTCGTACCCGGATACGGTCTTGCCGTCGCGCAGGCTCAGCACGCGGTCAAGGACATGGCGAAATTGCTCGAGTCGAAGGGCGTCGAGGTCAAGTACGCCATTCACCCGGTCGCCGGCCGTATGCCTGGTCACATGAACGTTCTTCTCGCAGAGGCGGATGTCTCGTACGACGCGATGAAGGAAATGGACGACATCAACGACGAGTTCTCTCGTACCGATGTCACCTTGGTGATCGGCGCGAACGACGTCACCAACCCGGCGGCGCGCAACGATCCGAGCTCACCGATTCACGGAATGCCGATCCTCAACGTCGACCAGTCGAAGTCGGTCATCGTGCTCAAGCGTTCGATGAACTCCGGTTTCGCCGGTATCGAGAACCCGCTCTTCTTCGCCGAGGGCACCTCGATGCTCTTCGGTGATGCCAAGAAGTCGGTCTCCGAAGTAACCGAGGAGCTCAAGGCGCTGTAGCGCTCGAGCTCGGAAGGGCGTCCACTCGTAACCACGGGTGGGCGCCTTTTTCGTGTCCCTGTGTCGAAACGGCTTCTTGTGCTGAAACGACTTCTTGAAACGACAAAGGCGCCTGGTCCGAGACGAAACTCGGAACAGGCGCCTCTGGCGACGTTTTACGGGACCTCGGGGGTTTCGGGGTCGGAAGAGAAGCCGGAAAGTAGTTCGATCAACTTCTGGATCAGTTCGAGCGGGTTCAGATCTTCGAGGCTCACGGTAAAGACTCCTTCGCTGTGGAACTACTTGATTCGGACATTTCAGAACATACGTCATGCCCCGCCGTCGCGGGAGGGCTTAACGGCGAGAATCTCTGAATCACAAAGATTTAGGACTAAAGTCGGATGCTCCGGTGCCTTGAGAACGCGATTGCTGCCGTATCCGGGCGTAGCGCTTCACGTTTCGCGGCGATGGGCGATCGTGCCATCAAAATGGCTGCAGCACAGGCCCATACCAGAGCGATCAGAACGCCAGCTATCACTCCGAAAAGGCCGCTCATCTCGGCGGCCAGTGCGCTGGCACCGATCGCAGCAACCCCCACGAATCCGAGACCGGCGACTACCGGACGCCACTGCGGGGCAGAGATCAAGATCGCCGAGCAGTACAGCGCGGTCGCCGCTGCCACATGACCGCTGGGCAACAGGTCCTGGGGCACATCGGGGAGCCAGGAACCGAATGCCGCATTGGTGAGATTGGCGCCCATTCCGAGGAGCAGGATCGCGCCGATGCCGTATGGCAGTCCGCGGACCATCGAGACGACGGCCAGAGCAGTAGTGGCTGCGAGTACAGCGGTGACGTCGAATCGGCCTACCGTCCACTCGGCAAGTGCGCGCACCTGTTCGGGGACGCTCACCCCAGGCGAGGTGGGTCGCACGAAATACAAGACGCCCAGCGCTACGACGGCGATCGCAGCAAGGACGAGGAAGCGAGTGGTTGTGGAGGGAGCGGGGTGCTGGGTGGAGGTCGAGACGGTCACGAGTACCAGCATCCCTGTTGAGTCTGTGCCGATCGTGAGGATCAGCTGTGAGGTCTGTAGGCGGTCGGAGAATCGCGCCGAACGACACCCGCACAAGCCGCTGCGACCAGGACGCATGCAAACGGGATCAACATTGCTGTGGTGAGAGGCACAAGCGTGGTGACCCAGCCGATGGTTGCCGGACCGGCGAGGAATCCGATGTATCCCATGCCGACGACGCGAGACATGTTGGTGCCGGCCGAACCTGAGCCCAGATTTCCCGCCGTTGTGAAGATCTGCGGAATGCATCCCGACAGGCCGGCGCCGAACAGCGCCCAACCGAGCAACGTCAGTGGTAGCCAGCCCGACACCACGACGGTCAGCATTCCGATGGACGAGAGCAACGCACCGTAGCGAACCACTGCCACCGGGCCGACTGCCGCGCTGATCCGATCCGCGGTGAATCGGCCGACGGTCATCATGGCGGAGAATGCACCGAACGACAGTGCAGCAACGGCATTCGAGACACCCAGATCTTCCTTGACCTGCAGTGCGCTCCAGTCGTTTGCCACTCCCTCGGCCAGCATCAGAACAAAGGCGAGGGTTCCGAGGGCAAGTACGCGAGCCGAGAATCTGCCGTGTGTCTTTCCGGTAGTCGACGCGGTTTCGGCATGCACGTCGACGTGAGGGAGCAGGGGTCGCGAGCACAACCAGACCGCGAGCAAGCCGATTGCCGACGCGATGCTGAGCGTGACGTACGGCGGAAGATCCAGTGCGAGAGTGCCGAATCCGATGACGGACCCTAATACGCCGCCGACCGAGAACATGCCGTGAAAGGCCGCCATGATCGGGCGCCGGTACAACTGTTCGGCCTCGACAGCCTGCGAGTTCATCGACACGTCCAACGCGCCGTTCGCGAAGCCGAATACAACAAGTGCAGCGCCCAGTTGCCAGGTGTTCGTGGCAAATCCCGGGCCGAGAGTGGCGAATGCCAGCCCGCTACCCGCCAGGATGACCATGCGCCTGCTGCCGTATCGATCGGCGAGCGGACCGCTCAATTGCATACCGGCAATGGCTCCGACAGCAAGAAGGAGAAGCAGTGAGCCGAGCGTCGAGTGACTGATTCCCACACGGTGTTCGATGGACGGAATGTGGACGACCCACATCGCGAGCAGAAATCCGTTGATGCCGAAGATGCCGAAGATGCCGGCCCGGGCGCGTACCAGGGCGGAGGTGGGGACTACTCGGTCGGTGGGGTTGACGCTCACTCGTTCCTTTTTACAGGTGAGACAGCAACAGGTCCGGGTCCGCGAGCATCTGTGCGACAAATGAGAGGAATCTCGCGGCCTGCTCACCATCGAGTATCCGGTGGTCGAACGTCAACGTCAGTGTCGCGACGCTCCGCGCTTCGATCTTGCGCTCGATTACCCAGGGACGCTCGCTCACTGTGCCCAGGCAAAGGATGACGGCTTCTCCCGGATTGAGGAGCGGAATGCCCCCGTCGACGCCGAAGACTCCGACATTGGTGATCGTGACGGTGCCACCGGTCAGGTGATGGACATCGGTCACTCCCGCGCGGGCAGCGACGGTCAGTTCGGTCACCGCGCGTGCAAGTTGGACCAGGCTCAGCGTCTCGGCGCTTTTGATGTTGGGCACGGACAGTCCACGTTCGGAGGCGACGGCGATGCCGAGATTCACGTGATCGTCGATGACGGCGTCGCCGCGGGCCTCGTCCCAATGCGCGTTCACCATCGGGCGCGACGAGATCGCCGTAACCAAGGCCTTGGCCGCGAGAGTCAGCGGAGTGAGAGAAAGTCCGGTGAATGCGTCCGAGGGGCGGAGCCTGCCGAGTAGTTCCATCGAAGGCGTGACATCGGCGGTGAGGAAGACGCTGGCCTGAGGGGCACGGGTACTGGCGACCATCGCCGACGCCATCTGTTTCCGCATGCCGGACGAGACCGGCTGTTTCTGTATACCGGATCCGGCCTTCACGCGAAGCGCGTCTGCGACGTCCGCTGCCGTGACGGCACCGTCGAATCCACTTCCGGTGATTTCGCTCAGGTCGATGCCGGCTTCGCGGGCCGCGCGCCGCGCCGAGGGTGTTGCGGGCCGACGCTCGGTACTCGCCGCGGTTTGCGAGTGTGGCGTAACCCTGTTCCGTCGTCGGCTCGGTCTTTCGGCCGCGGGTCCGTATCCGACAAGCACACTCGGAGACTGTGAATCACTTGGAGACGGTGAATCTGCAGGCTCCTCGATTCGGATGATCGGAGTGCCGACCGGGACGGTAGAGCCAGGTTCGACGAGGAGTTCTCTGACAACGCCCACGTAGGGCGACGGCAGTTCGACAAGAGCTTTGGCTGTCTCTACCTGGGCGAGAACTTGATTGAGTTTCACCTTGTCGCCGATGCCGACCGTCCATTCGACCAGATCGGCGGACGTCAGGCCCTCGCCGAGATCCGGCAACCGGAATTCGTGCCCTGTACTCATGCTGCCAGCGTCCGGTCGAGTGCTGCGAGGATCCGGTCGGCGTCCGGAAGGTGAAATCGCTCGAGCTTGGCGGGCGGGTAGGGGATGTCGAATCCGGTGACCCGCAGGATCGGTGACTCGAGCTGATAGAAGCAGTGTTCCGCGACGTGTGCTGCGATTTCGGCGCCGACGCCGAGAAACTTCGGCGCCTCGTGGACGACGACCAGCCGTCCTGTCTTGTTCACCGACGCCTCGATTGTGTCGAAGTCGAGGGGGGAGAGTGAACGCAGATCCACGACCTCCAGATCGTGGCCTTCTTCTTCGGCGATCCGCGCGGCGTCGAGCGCGGTGGCGACCATGGATCCGTACGCAACTACTGTCGCGTCGTTCCCCGAGCGAGCGACTCGGGCACGGTGGAGCGGAAGCTCGGGCGCGGCATCGGTATTCACGTCGGCGGTATCCCAGTAGCGCCGTTTGGGTTCGAGGAATATCACCGGGTCGTCAGCCGCAATGGATTGGCGGATCATGTGAAAACCGTCGATCGGATTGCTCGGGTACACCACCCGCAGTCCCGCAGTGTGAGCGAAGTACGCTTCCGGCGACTCCGAATGATGTTCCACCGCACCGATTCCGCCGCCACTGGGAATCCGAATCGTCAGTGGCGCAGAGGCAGTGCCTCGGGTGCGGTAGTGGATCTTGGCCACCTGCGAGACGATCTGATCGAAAGCCGGGTAGACAAACCCGTCGAACTGAATTTCGCAGACAGGCCGATATCCGCGCAAGGCAAGACCGAAAGCTGTTCCCACGATCCCTGATTCGGCGAGGGGCATGTCGATCACCCGAGTATCGCCGAAGTCCTTCTGCAGGGCGTCGGTAACCCGGAATACACCGCCGAGACGGCCCACGTCCTCTCCCATGATGACAACGCGACGATCGTCTTCGAGTGCGCGTCGAAGGCCGGTGTTGAGCGCGGTCACCAGATTCATGACGGTCATGACGAAGCCCCTTCCATGCTGCGGAGATACGCGCGATGCTCTTCGCGTTCAACGTCGATCAGTGGGTGTGCCTCGGCGTAGACGTGATCGAAGAGCGCTGACGGGGGTGGATCGGCGAGCGCGATGGTCGCGCGTCGCAGTCCAGCTGCGACGCCGTCGGCCGCCGCCGCGATGGTGCTGAGTTCGTTTTCTCCGAGAAGATCGCGACGGCCGAGGAACAGGCGCATTCGCTCGAGCGGATCGCGGCTTCTCCACTCCGACATGTCGGTATCGGCGCGGTACCTGCTCGGATCGTCGGACGTCGTGTGCGGGCCCATTCGGCAGGTGATCGCCTCGATGAACGTCGGGCCGCTGCCTTCGCGTGCGCGATTGAGCGCCGAGCGCGTGACTGCGAGAACGGCGAGGACGTCGTTGCCGTCGACGCGGATCGCGGGGATGCCGTAACCGATCGCCCGATGTGAGATGGGCGTGCGTGACTGGAGGGATACCGGTTCACTGATGGCCCACTGGTTGTTCTGGCAGAAGAAGACAACGCCGACACGGAAACTGGCGGCAAATCCCATCGCCTCGGCGATGTCGCCCTGACTTGTGGCGCCGTCGCCGAAGTACGCGATCGTTGCGATCTCGGCGCCGTCCAGGTGTGCGCCGAGTGCGTATCCGGTGGCGTGCAGCCCTTGGGAGCCGACGACGATCGCCGGATTGGTGACGTTGAATTGTTCTGGATCCCAACCGGAATGGGAGATTCCTCGCCACATGGTGGTCAGCAATTCGGGGGGAACTCCCCGGCAGTACGCGACGGCGTGTTCGCGGTAGCTGGTGAACGCGAAGTCGTCTGGGGCGAGCGCTCTCGCGGAACCGACCTGGGCGGCTTCCTGGCCCAGCATCGGAGCCCACAAACCTATTTCGCCTTGACGCTGCAGGGCAACAGCTTCGGTGTCGATTCGGCGACACACGACGAGATCGCGATACAACGACAGCAGTTCGGCAGGCCCGATGTCTGTTATCAGACGGTCGAATTCGGGACGGCACACTCGTGCGCCGTTCGGTTGGATGAGTTGGACCGGATAATCGAGGTTGTCGATCATCTTCGCTCACCTCGGTTTCTGCTCATGCCCGGCGCGCCTCGTGAGTACGCCGCACAATCCCGATGTGTTGTATGCAGTTGTCGCTCTACCATCAGGATCCCCCTGATTGGGAAATCCGCAAGTATTTTCACTGCCGTATCAGGACCGGAACTGCGAACTGGCGAGTAACAAACGTGTCGGTACGGCCAACCGATCGGAATTCAACCGCTAGCATCGGTGCGGTGACTGCAGTCGGTTTGAACGAAGAAGCTGTTTCCGCGTGGATCGCCGAACTGGGGGTCGGCGCCACGACACCACTGACTTTCGAGAGGATCGGTAACGGGCAATCGAACCTGACCTACTCCGTGACGGATGCGGGCGGAGGACGGTGGGTACTGCGCAGACCTCCACTCGGCACGTTGTTGGCGTCCGCGCACGACGTCGTTCGCGAGCACCGCATCCTGTCCTCGCTCCAGGGAACCAAAGTGCCGGTTCCGAAGATCCTCGGCATCACGGAAGATCCGGAGATCACGGACGCTCCGCTGGTCCTCATGAGCTACATCGACGGCGTTGTGATCGACGGCGTTCCAGTGGCTCAGAAGTTGACCGAGGACGAGCGTCGCGCGGTTGGATTGGCGATGCCGAAAACCCTCGCAAGCATCCACGGGGTTGACCTGGAAGAGACCGGCCTCGACGATCTGGCCAGCCGCAAGCCCTTTGCCGAGCGTCAGCTCAAACGGTGGTCGGCGCAGTGGGAGAAGTCGAAGACCCGCGATGTTCCTGACGTTGACCGGTTGGCCGAGATTCTGCACCGAAACATTCCGGAACAGAACGAAGTGACCTTGGTTCACGGCGACTTCCACCTCAACAACGTCATCACCGACCCGGTCGAGGGGCGCATCGTTGCCGTCGTCGACTGGGAGTTGTGCACGTTGGGGGAACCGCTCGCGGATCTCGGTGCTCTACTCGCGTACTGGCCGGAAGCCGGTGACAAAGTTGCCGGTCCGTTCATGGCGTCCACGCTGGAAGGCTTCCCGAACCGCGACGAGCTGGTCGATGCCTACGTCGCGGCGACTGGCCGCGACGTGTCAGCGGTCGGATATTGGCACGTACTCGCTCTGTGGAAGCTCTCGATCATCGCCGAGGGTGTGCTGCGACGCATTCTCGACGATCCGCGTAACAAGGCCGAGCACGGCGGCCCGACGGTCGCGCTGATCGACGGAATCGTTGCACGCGCCGTCTTGACGGCAGGTCAGCTCGGTCTGAGCTAGTTTTCGGTCAAGGTCCCGGCTGCTGATCTGATCGCAGCCGGGATCTCCACCGGCTTACGGGTGTCGGCATCGACGTAGACGTGCACGAAGCGACCAGTCGCGGCAGGTTCCCAATGGCCGTTTTCGACCTCGTGGAATATCGCCAGGGCGTAGACGATGCTCTTGGTGCCCAGCTTCTCGACGGAGATACCCACCTGCAACTGCTCGGGGAACGACAGTTCGCTCAGGTACCTGCACGACGTCTCAGCGACGACGCCGATGGCAGGCAGATTGCGGATGTCGGTTCCAGTGGAAGACATCAGCCAGGCGTTGACCGCGGTGTCGAAGTACGAGTAGTAGGTCACGTTGTTGACGTGGCCGTAGTGATCGTTGTCGTCCCACCGCGTCGGGACGGGCCAGAGAACGGGAAACTCGCTGATCGACGGGGGCGTCTGCGCTGTGCTCACGGCTTCGACTGTAGTGAGGACTTTCGCGAGAGTGAGGGCAGGGTGGTGCCCTGTAGGACTGCACGCACGATCAGCCCCACTAACAGCGCCCAGAATGCCGAACCGATTCCCAGGATACTGACCCCGGATGCGGCGATCAGAAACGTGACCACGGCGCCTTCACGTTCACTCGCCTCGCTCAGCGCCGACGTGAGGGCGCCGGCAAGCGTTGCCAGGAGCGCCAGTCCGGCAACAGTTTCCACGACTCCGGCCGGTGCGGCGGCTACCAGAGCGGCCACCGCGGCCGCGCCGGCAGCGAGAACGAGATACGCCCAGCCTGCGGTGAAGGCAGCGATCCATCGACGTTTGGGATCCGGATGTGCGGTGGGGGCGGCGGACAGGGCCGCGCTGATCGCCGCGAGGTTGATCGCATGGCCACCGGCCGGTGCGCCGACGATGGTGCCGATACCCGTCACGATCATCGACGGTCGCCAGGGAACGGTGTAGCCGAACGAATTCATCACGGCCACACCGGGAATGTTCTGCGAAGCCATCGTGACGATGTAGAGGGGAATCGCAATGCCGATCATTGCCTGCCAGGTCCACGACGGCGCGGTGAGATCGATGCGGGGAATCATGGCGCCGGCGTCGAGCACTCGATCCGACGTGACGAGGCTGATCCCGATCACGACCGCTGCTGTGAGAAACGCGAGCGGAACCGCCCATCGCTTGGAGAAGCGCTGCGCGGCAAGCCAAACCAGGATGACGGGCGCGACCGCTGCCGGTGCGTCCCCGACGGCGATGATCGGCGCCAGGCACAACGGCATCAGAACCCCGGCGAGCATCGCTTGCGCGAGGGGCGTCGGGATTGCCGAGATGATCCTTCCGAGCGTCGGCCACAGTCCGGTCAGCACGATCGCGATTCCGACGACGATGAATGCTCCGACCGCGGCCGGCCACCCACCCTCGACCGCTCCGGCGCCGGCGAGGAGGGCGGCACCGGGCGTCGACCAGGCCAGGGTGATCGGCATCCGATACCGGCGTGAGAGCCAGAGCATTCCCAACGCTTGGGTCACACACAGAACCAGCAGTCCGGACGCCGCCTCGGTCGCGTCCGCACCGACAGCGGCGAGGCCGGTGAGGACCACCGCGAACGAACTGGTGAAGCCGACGAGGGCCGTGACGATGCCTGCGCTCATCGGTTGCGAGTTGCTGCGAACGGCTTCCGGTTCGGTGGTATCTGTGGAGTCCGACATGGTCAGTGATTCTGCCCGACCCGCCCCAGACCCGATTTACCTGTCCGGTCGGATGGGTGAGGTGACCGCTTTGCCGTAGATGAGGTGCGTTTGGGCGTGCCAGACCTCGGGATGTGCGGCGAGGTGGTCGATCAATACTCGCTGTAGATGCGCACTGTCACGGACCGCGACGTGGAGGAAGAAATCCTCGGGCCCCGAGACGTTGAAGAGCGCAAGCGTTTCCGGCAGCGCTAGCGCGTCGGCGGTGAACCGGTCGACGAGGTCGCGGCGGTGTGGTCGTAATTGAACGGCGATGATCGCCTGCATCGACCGGCCAACGGCTGCCGGATCGACAACCGCATGGATACCGCTGATCGTTCCGTTGGCACGTAGGCGTCGTACGCGCTCGTGGCACGAGGACGTCGCCAAGCCGACTCGATCGGCCAACACCTTGTTGGTGATCGACGCGTCGTTCTGCAATTCGGCCAAAATCTTCCAGTCCACCGGATCCAGAGGCTCATTCTTCGTCATCTGCCGAACTATATCCGGAGTCGTTTTGAACTTCCCGGATCCAGTTGCACACTCCTGGCATGAACATGTGTCTCGAATCAGCTCGGGTGTGAGGTATTTCGGATGAGTGTCGGTCAATGGCTCGCTTTCGGCTCCCTGCTATCCATCGTCCTGTTCACGCCGGGACCGGATTTTGTCCTGATCCTGCGTCATTCTCTGGCAGATCGTCGGACCGGCGCGGTGGTGGCCGCCGGTGTGATTTCCGGGCTCTTCGTTCACACCGCTGCCGCGTCACTTGGTCTCTCCGCACTTGTGGCGACACGGCCACAGTTGCTCTCTGCGCTCACATACGCCGGGGCGGCATATCTGACCTGGCTCGGCATCTCCGCGATTCGAAGTGCTTTCAAAGCCCGAGCCTCGGACGAGGGAATTCCGGCAGCGAAAGAACCGATCGCGGTCACCACGGCATTTCGCTACGGCTTCCTCTCGAACCTGCTGAACCCGAAGGCGCTGTTGTTCTTTCTCGGGCTACTCCCGCAATTCATCGAGCCGGGTGAAGGCGCAGGGCTGCGCACGTTGATGTTGGCGGGCGCGACGGTGGTCGCCGCGGCACTGTGGTGGGCGATCGTGGTGGTGTTGGCGGCCGGAGCCGGCAAGAAGCTGCGTCGTCCTGGCGTCGGCAAGCGAATCGACGTGGTGACGGGAGTGTTGTTGGTGGGTCTCGGTGCCTTCTTCGGGGTTGCATGAGTGGTCGTGTCAGGATGGGTTCATGACACTTCCCGTGCTGATCGACGTCGAAGAACTGTCCGCTCTCATCGAGGCCGGCGCTGCGCCGCGATTGCTCGATGTCCGATGGGCGCTGGGTGATTCGAACGGCGAGCAGCATTTTCGCGACGGCCATATTCCCGGCGCGGTATTCGTGAACCTCGACGAGGAACTTGCCTCGCCGCCGTCGCCGGACAAGGGAAGGCATCCGCTGCCGAGTCTCGAAGACCTGCAGGACGCTGCGCGTCGTTGGGGAATCGACGACGGTGATTCGGTGGTGCTTTACGACGCCACCGGCAACACGGCCGCTGCCCGTGGTTGGTGGCTGCTGCGGTGGGCCGGGCTCTCGGATGTCCGACTGCTCGACGGCGGGCTACAGGCCTGGGAGTCCGCGGGACTGCCGTTGGCGGCCGGTATCGGTGAGTCGGTCACTCCGGGCAGCGTGACTTTCACCGGCGGCAACATGCCGACGGTCGACATCGACGGCGTCGGCGACTGGACGCGTGCGGGCGGTGTGCTTCTCGACGCCCGAGCAGGGGAGCGGTACCGCGGCGAGGTCGAGCCGATGGATCCCGTCGCAGGGCACATCCCCGGTGCGGTGAGCGCGCCGACGGCGGAGAACATCACCGGCGACGGTCGGTTCCTGGATGCGACCCGCCTGCGTGAGCGGTTCGCCGGACTGGGCGCCGGAGACAGTGTCGCGGTGTACTGCGGATCCGGAGTAACTGCAGCGCATGAGATTGCGGCACTCGCGATCGCCGGTTACGACGCGACGCTGTTCCCGGGCTCGTGGTCACAGTGGTCGAATGACAACACTCGCGCCGTCGACACCGGAGCCTGAGTCAGCTCTTGGTGCGATCGATGAATGACGGCACGAGAAACCACAGTGCCGTGAACATGATCGCGGCGCACGCTGCCAAAACCTTTGCGGCAACTCCGCCGACGGCGACCTCGGCGATCAACAGGACCGTGCCGGTCATGGAGGCGGCCAGAAAGGCTATGCCGCACAGGGCGAATCGGTTGGCGACGGGCAATATGTTCTCGCGGTGCCCACGGCGGAAGAGCATGCGATGCCAGACCGCGGGTGCCATCAGGAACCCGAACGAGATGGCAACAAGTATCACCGTCACCAAGTGGATGCCGCGGATGTACGCCGACGCTTCCTCGTAGCGTTCGGTGAATGCCACGGCCAGCAGGAAGGCAAACAGGATCTGAACACCAGAGAGCGCGACGCGCAGTTCTTGCAACAACTCGTTGAAGTTCCGCGCGAGTTGTTGAGGTGGAGTCTCCCCGGTCTCGTTCACGGCGACGTGGTTCCTATGCCCGTGAGTATTCCGACGCTCGCTGGATCTGCTCCGCGCTCGGACGCACGCCGGTGTAGAGCACGAACTGCTCGGCGGCCTGAAGGGCAATGACCGACGCTCCCGTGATCGCCGTCTTGCCGAGTTCGGTCGCCAACGCGATCAGTGGCGTGTTCGCAGGCATCGCGACGACGTCGAAGACGACATCGGCGTCGCGCACTGCTTGTTCGGGGAACGACAGTGCATCTGCTTCTGCGCCGCCGGACATACCGATCGGAGTGGCGTTGATCAGCACACCGGGACGAAGCTCACCGAGTTCGGCCTGCCAGTCGAAGCCGTACTGCTTCGCGAGCGACGACCCCACTTGCTGGTTGCGGGCGATCACGGTGACGTCGGTGAATCCGGTGTCGCGCACCGCAGCGACGACTGCTTTTGCCATGCCACCGCTGCCGGCGACTGCGACGGACAGGCTCGTGTCGACGTCGTTGTCACGCAGCAGATCGGCCACCGCCTGATAGTCGGTGTTGTAGGCGTGCAGCACTCCGGACTCGTTGACGATCGTGTTCACGGAGTCGATGGCGCTGGCCGAATCGTGCATGACGTCGATGTGCTCGATGACCTGTTCCTTGAACGGCATCGACACCCCGCAGCCTCGAATCCCGAGTGCTCGGATGCCGGCGATCGCGGCGGGTACGTCTTCGGTGGTGAAGGCTTTGTAGACGAAGTTCAGGCCCAATTCCTCGTAGAGGTAATTGTGAAACCTGGTGCCGATGTTGCTCGGTCGCCCGGAGAGCGACATGCACAGGAGCGTGTCCTTGTTGAGGTCGACGGTCATCGTTCCCACTCTAATCGCGAGTTCGGCGTAGTTCTTGATGGAGGAGTGCACCCATCCGGATGTCCCGCAGCGCCGAATGTCGGGTATCCGATCGAAGCACCACTCGCACCGACAGAGCCGAGACGACATGGTCACACAGAACATCGACGAGCACCCGAGCACCGAATCTCGTCCACCGCGTCGTAGATGGGCTGCTCACGCGATCTCCGGGGTCTTGGCCGCGGCTGTCGTCCTGGGCGTCGGTGAACTGGTGGCGCTGCCGATCAACCCGGACGCGTCGCCCTTCTACGCCGTCGGGGCAACGACCGTCGACCGAACCCCGGCGTGGGCTCGCGAGTTCGCGATCGACACCTTCGGCACCAATGACAAGCCGGCGCTGTTCATCGGAATGTCGATATTGATCGTTCTGCTCGGCGCGGTGGCCGGGCTGTTGGAACGGCGACGCCGCCCGATCGGCAGTGTCATCCTTGTTCTTCTGGGCGCGGTTGGTGTGTATGCGGCGATGCAGCGCCCGACTGCCGATGCGATGTACGTGTTCCCGACCCTGGTCGGTGTGGTGGCGGGCGTTGCAACACTGCGGCTGCTGATCACACAGTTGGAGGTGCCGCTCTCGCCTGGCGTCGCCGACTCGTGGTTGCCTCGTCGTCAGTTCCTTCTGCTGGCAGGTGCGGCGTTGGCCGTGGCTGCGGCAGCGGGTGCCGCCGGGAAGTTCGTGGGGCAGAGAATCGCCGGAGCAGTAGCGAATCGTGAAGACTTTATCGTGCCCACCGCCGCTGACCCGGCGCCGCCGATTCCGGCGGGTGCGGACATCGCGATTGCGGGTGCGTCGACGTACATCACGCCCAACGACGACTTCTATCGAATCGACACTGCACTCCTCGTTCCGCAATTGACGACGGATTCGTGGGAACTGCGGATTCACGGAATGGTGGACCGCGAGATGACGTTGTCGTTCGACGATCTGGTGGCGCGAACGCCCATCGAGCGAGTCATCACGCTGACGTGTGTTTCCAACGAGGTGGGCGGCGTTCTGGCCGGGAACGCGAAGTGGATCGGTTATCCCATGAAGGACCTGCTCGACGAAGTCGGTGTCCATCCCGACGCCGACATGCTCCTGTCGACCAGCGTCGACGGCTTCACAGTCGGCACCCCGGTCGAGATAGTCACCGACGGCCGTGACGCGATTCTCGCCGTGGCGATGAACGGTGAGCCGTTGCCGTTCGAGCACGGTTATCCCGTTCGGCAGGTAGTTCCCGGCCTGTACGGTTTCGTCTCCGCCACCAAGTGGGTGACGGAGTGGGAACTCACGCGTTTCGACAAGGTCGAGGCCTATTGGACCCAGCGCGGTTGGGGTGCGCAGGCACCGATCAAGACGTCCTCGCGTATCGAGGTGCCGGCAGCTTTGGCGCCGATCGAGCCGGGCCAGGTGCTGGTGGCGGGAACGGCCTGGGCGCAGCATCGCGGGATCGAGAAGGTCGAGGTTCGCGTCGACAACGGCGAATGGCAACCGGCGACACTGGCGCAGGAGTACTCGATCGACACCTGGCGTCAATGGTCGTGGATGTGGGATGCAGGCTCAGGTTTGCACACCGTGCAGGTCAGAGCGACGGATTTGGACGGGAACGTTCAGGTGGAAGAGCGCACTCCGCCGATTCCCGGTGGAGCCACTGGATGGCATACGAGGTCGTTCACCGTGAAGTGACAGGTAGATCCGAATGGGATTCGGCATACAGGCGGACGACGCACTGGGCCATCCATCCAGCGATCAGCGTTCGCAGGCCGAAGTCGAAGGTGTCGTCGGTTCGCAGTGGGTTCGCGGACTCACGCGTGACCTCGCTCGGGTTGGAGGATTGAGTCCACGCGACATCCGGCGTCGAGAGTTTCACGACGGATCCGAGAACCAGACTGTCCAGCGTGGAAATTGCGTGACGCGTATCGGTCGAATCGAAACCCCCGTCCGAAAATGCTTGAACCAGTGCAGTATCGATATCAAAAGTCACCTCGGTGCGGACGCTGCGTGTCATGAGTAGCGGGATGAGGCGCCAATGTTCGACGGCAGCTCGGCGATATGCCCACCCCCACGCGCTGATCCGTTCGCTCCACCCTGCGGGTGGGTGGGGGACAGAGATCGACGACATCACGCGGATGCGCATGAGTTCGACGATCTCGGATCGACCCGAAATATGTGTGTAGAGCGAAGACGGAGTCACGTTCAGTTGCTTGGCGATCCCGGGCATGGTGAAGTCGCCGGTTGCGTCGACAGCATCCAGAGCCGCATCGGTGATGTTTCGCGTGGACAGTATCGGCTGAGTGGGACGCGGCATCGATTCTCCTGGTGAGGGATTCGTCGGCAATCTCGGACTTGATCGATTGATGACAACTCCTTGATTTCGGGAGCCGGTATGCATCATACTAACCGAACCCTATTCGGTATGTCGGCGGAATCTTCCGGCGATCGGTACACGTCGGAGGAACATTCAATATGTCTGTCGTATGGCTGACCGGTGCAACGATCATCGACGGCACGGGCGCCGACCCGATCGAGAACTGCGCTGTTGCCGTGGAAGATGGCCGCATCAGTGCACTCGGTGGAACGCCGCCTGCGGGGGCGGAGCTGCTGGACTGCACCGGGCTGACAATCACTCCCGGCCTCATCGACGCGCACGTTCATCTCGGTGGATCGAGCGATCTCGCACCGAGTCTGCGGCGTCAGATCTCGGTAGCCGAGCTCGCTGCAGACATGTTCGCGACCTGCGCATCGACCCTCGACGGGGGATTCACCACTGTTCGTGACTGCGGCGGAATCGACGGTGGACTCGCCGGAGTTGTCGCCTCGGGCAAGATTCCGGGTCCGCGGATCATTCAGTGCGGCCCGATCCAGTGCCAGACCGGTGGACACGGACACCTGGCGGCCGAGTGGGAGCCGACTTCGGACTGGTCCGATCATGACATCCCCGGATTACGTTGTATGTCTCTGCTTTCCGACGGTCCGCACGAAATGCGAAAGAACGTTCGCGAGACGTTCCGCAGGGGTGCGAACTTCCTCAAACTGTGTGTCACCGGGGGAGTGGTATCCACTCATGACAAGCTCACCGATACCCAGTTCACGGTCGACGAGATCGAAGTTGCCGTCGAGGAAGCCAATGCGCGCGGTACCTATGTCACGGTGCATGCCCACAACAACGAGGGAATCCGAAACGCTGTCACTGCCGGCGCGAAATGCGTCGAGCACGGCTCAGGTATCGACGACGAGACTGCCAAGTTGATGGCCGAGCACGACGTCGCGTTGGTGCCGACGTTGGCTGTGGTGCAGGCACTCTCGGACAGCGCGGCGTCAGCAGGTCTACCCGAATCGATTTCGGCTCGGATCGGTCAGATGATGCAGGGTCAGATCGACGGGCTTCTTGCTGCTCGAAATGCCGGCGTCAGAGTGGGATTGGGATCGGACCTCATCGGTACCGATCAAACGGGCCGGGGAATGGAGCTAGTCCTGCGCGCCAAGGTCGAAACCCCGATGGACGCATTGGTTTCCGCTACCCGGATCAACGCCGACATTCTCGGTATCGCCGACGAGGTCGGCACCATCGAAGTCGGCAAGTTCGCCGACCTCGTTGCATTCCGCGGCAATCCGTTGACGGATCCGTCCATCTTCGCCGATCGTGAGCGCATCGCACTCGTCATTCAGAGCGGTCGAGTGGTGAAGGACGGCCGGTAGCTCAACAGCGAGTGGCGAGTTCTGTCAACGCCGAGTGATCCGCCCGGCTGACCGGTAAGCCGTAGGAAATCGCGACGGTCAAGTACTTGCCGGCGTAAAAGCATCGGTATGCAGGATTGGGCGGCAACCACTCACCGGGCGTGCTGTCGCCTTTCGACTGGTTGTCGGGGCCGTTGACGGCCAACAGGTTCAGTGACGTGTCGTTCGCGAACCTCATCCGAAGCGCGGGCGTCCAGGAGTTCGCGCCGAAGTCCCAAGCCGCGGCGAGTGGGAAGACGTGGTCGATCTGGACGGACTTGGCCTGGCTGCGTTCGAATTCGATGCGATCACCGGAGTACGGGTCGGTCATCGCGCCCGACAGTACGACGCAGTCACGTGTTCCAGGTTTGAACACCACGTCCGAGAGATCATGGGCCAGAACGTTGTTGCGGGTATCGCACCCGTCGTGGCCACCAGGTGCGTCCTGGTCGTCGGACCAAGCGGGGCCGAAGACGCAAGCCTCGCCGTTACCGCAGCCGCGCTCGTATCCACCCGGATGTGGTCGGTTGTCGACAATCGCGGTCCGGGACAGCAGCTCTTCCAGTTCCGATCGTGTCGGGCTGCCCGGGGCCGAATCGAGACGCTCGTCCCCGAACCATCCGCAGGACGCGACGAGACATACGAGCGCGAGCGTCGACAGGATCGCAGATAACCGTGCAACCACCTGTGCCCCCGTCCGTCGTAGACGGTGATTCAACGCCGCCCGTCGTAGACCGTGATTGAACCATCGGGGGCCGACAGAAATCAGCCGAACTCGATCACCACTTTGCCGGCTGAATGGCCGTCTTCGACTGCAGCGAGCGCTTCCCCAGCGCGGGAGAATGGGTAACGGCCGGACACGGACGGGTCGAGGGTCCCGTCGGCCACGAGCGCCGCGACCTCCGTGAATACTGCTGTAGTTCTTCGGCGTTCGACACCACCTCCGCCGAGTCGGCTCGCCGCCAGAGGATCGGCGATGCTCAGGATCGGCGCGTCCGATCGGGCGAGCTCAGCGCCGCGAGTGAGAGTGTCCCCGCCGACCAGGTCGAAAACCGCGTCCACTCCGTCTGGGGACAACGCGGACACTTCGCCTGCGAAGGCGTCTCCCGACGCAACCCACCGTGCTCCCGCTCCCTCGATCGCGGTTCGCTTGGACTCACTCGCGACGCCGATGACGTCGATGCCTCGAGACACCGCAATCGCGGTCGTGCTTCGACCAACGCCGCCGCCGGCACCGAGGAGCAGGAGTGTTGCCCCGGGTTTCAGATCCAGACCGTGGAGAGCGTCGTAAGCCGTTCCCGCCGCAACCGTCAGCACCGAGGCATCGGCCCAGGACACGGTCGGCGGCTTGTGTGCTGCCGAGGAGACGTTGAGCAATGTCGACGCGGCGTAGCCGCCGAAGCCGGTAGCGGTAGCGCCGAACACTTCGTCGCCGACCTCGAACTCGGTGACCCGCGGACCTACTCCGATGACAACACCGGACACTTCGCGGCCCAGAACCGCAGGCAGCGTCACCGGGACAGTATCTTTTCGAGTACCCGCGCGAACTTTCCAGTCAGCTGGGTTGACGCCCGCCGCTCGGACCGACACCAGCAGTTGGCCGGCACCCGGTGGGGGCAGGGTGACGTCGAAGTAGGACTGTGTGTCGGGTCCGCCGTACTCGGTGAAGCCGTATGCCGTCGTCATGACTGCCAGCCTATTGCCCAGCCAGATCGGAAGGACGGTCCGGAAGGGTGGTGTCGAAGAGCGGTGTCGGTGGCACCTGATTGGATGGTCGGATGCTGCATGGACTCTGGTCACCGGGATCGGGGCTCAAACTGTGGGTCGACGGGCACGACGGTGCCGGAACCGACGATCCGCGAGATCCGGTCAGTGCTGTCCTGCATCGTAAGTTCCGTCATCGTGTGAATGTCGCTATGCCGCCCGTGCCTGGCGGGCCTTTGCAGAGTGAGTACGCAGCTGTTGCGTTGGCGCCGCCGGACGCAGTCGATCTCCTGCTGCGGTTCAAGGCCGACGACCAGCGAATCGCGGGAGACCTGCACTTTCTCGTGCACGTGGCGCGAGGAATCGACCGTTGGGTGCGCGCCGGCCGGGTGGTGCCGGCGCTGACGCGAGCCGAGGGTAGTTGGTGGCCGCGGTGGCAGTTGTCGGTGGGGGAACGCCAGCGCGCCTGGATCGGCGAATTGGTAATGGCCATGCCGCCGGTGCAGCGGTCAGTCGGCTCGCCGAGGGCGACGATCGAAGACATCACGAACGAACTCACGGACCCGATCGTCCGTCGTGTTCTCGGTGACTCGCATCCGGTGGTGCAGACCCCGCTGTGGCAGGCCGTGTTGTCCGGGGACGCTTTCGACGACGTGTCGGTACGAGCGGCCGAGGGACTCGCCGAATGGGGGTCGACGTTCACCGCCGGAGAGCCGGACCTGGTTCTGCGGCTGATCGAGCCTGAACTCGACGACAATTCCGATCCCGACGACGATGCGCTGTGGCGTCTGCACGTGTGTTTGCGTCCCGAAGGTGAAGCGCCCGAACGTGTTCGACTGCACCGGGCAGATCCCAAACGTATCCAGCTCGGCAGCCGCAAACTCGAAGAGGCGATCAAGGCTTACCCACGTTTTCGCGACGTGCCGCGCGACGAGGACAGTCTCGACCTGTTGCTGCCCACTCCTGTCGTGATGGACCTGGTCGGACACGGCGCGATAGTCCTGCGAGAGCGAGGGATCACGCTGCTGCTTCCGCGTGCCTGGAACGTGGTGTCTCCATCCCTGCGTGTGCGGGTGACCTCGGCGGCGTCTCCGATCGTTGCGGAGAATCGTACGGTCGGTATGGACCAATTGCTGGAATACGATTGGGAATTGGCGCTCGGAGACAAGGTGCTCACCGCCGAGGAAATGACCCGACTGGTCGATGCGAAGTCCGATCTGGTCCAGTTGCGCGGCGAGTGGGTTCAGGCGGACAAAGACGTCCTGGCCCGCGCGGCTCGTTTTGTCAGTCAGCGGCACTCGAGCGGGGACCGAGCGATTGTCGATCTGATCAAGGATTTGATCGCCGACGACCTCAAAGACCTGCCGGTCGAGGAAGTGAAGGCAACCGGATGGGCTTCGGCACTGCTCGATCAGTCGGTAGCTCCGCGGCAGGTCGCGGTACCGTCGACGGTCAACGCGACTTTGCGTCCGTACCAACGACGCGGTCTCGACTGGTTGGCGTACATGAGTGCCCTCGGGCTCGGCGCGGTACTGGCCGACGACATGGGTCTGGGTAAGACGCTGCAACTGTTGGCGTTACTTGCGCACGAGAAGTCCAAGACAGCAACACTTTTGGTGTGCCCGATGTCGGTCGTGGGAAACTGGCAGCGTGAAGCGGCGCGATTTGTGCCGAGCTTGCGCGTCTACGTTCATCACGGTTCGGATCGCGCTACCGGGGCGGAGTTGGAACAGGCAGTTCGTGAGAGTGATCTAGTGATCACCACCTACGCGCTCATGACCCGCGACGTCGCGGCGCTCAAGGATCTCGACTGGCGGCGCGTGGTGCTTGACGAAGCTCAACACATCAAGAACGCCAAGACATCTCAGGCCCGCGCTGCTCGCAGCATTCCTGCGGACCATCGCGTTGCTCTGACCGGAACGCCGGTGGAGAACCGGCTGGACGAGTTGCGGTCCATCCTCGATTTTGCCAATCGCGGGGTACTCGGCTCTGAGCAGATGTTCCGCAAACGGTTTGTCGTGCCGATCGAGCGGGAAAAAGATCAACTTGCCGTCTCGAGACTGCGAGCCGTCACGTCCCCCTTTGTGCTGCGACGGGTCAAGACCGATCCCTCCGTGATCGCGGATCTCCCGGAGAAGTTGGAGATGACGGTTCGAGCGAATCTCAGTGAGGAACAGGCGGCGTTGTACCGCGCCGTGGTGGACGAGATGATGGCGCAGATCAAGGGAACGGAAGGGATGAAGCGCAAAGGCGCCGTCCTGTCTGCGCTGACCAAACTCAAACAGGTGTGCAATCATCCGGCGCACTTCCTGCGCGACGGTTCGCCGGTGATGCGCCGCGGGCAACACCGTTCGGGAAAACTTGGCCTGGTCGAAGATATCGTCGAGTCGGTCACGGCCGACGACGAGAAGGTTCTGTTGTTCACACAGTTTCGTGAGTTCGGGGAATTAGTGGTGCCGTACCTGGCCGACCGGTTCACCACCGAGGTTCCGTTTCTCCACGGCGGCGTGTCCAAGGCTGGACGCGACGCGATGGTCGAGGCATTCCAAGGCGCAGACGGTCCGCCCATCATGGTGCTCTCGCTCAAGGCCGGCGGCACCGGCCTGAATCTCACAGCAGCCAACCATGTGGTTCACCTCGACAGATGGTGGAACCCGGCGGTTGAGAACCAGGCGACGGACCGTGTCTTCCGCATCGGTCAGAGAAAGAACGTGCAGGTCCGCAAGATGGTGTGCGTCGGAACTTTGGAAGAGCGAATCGACACGATGATCGCGAGTAAAAGTGAACTCGCCGAACTTGCAGTCGGGACCGGTGAGAACTGGGTGACGGAGATGAGCGTCGAGCAATTGGACGAGTTGTTGCGACTCGGCGACGACGCGGTGGGCGAATGAGTCCGCGCGGTAAGGGCCCCGATTTCAGCGAGTACACCGGGTCCCGACGGCGAGCACCCGCGCCGGTTAAGCCTCGTCCAGCGTTCGGGAGAACGTTCTGGGGCAAGGCTTTTGTCCGCGTCGTCGAAGAGATCGGCGACAAACCTCGTGTCACGCGTGGGCGTACGTATGCGCGTTCGGGTCAGGTTTTGGCGCTCGACATCGAACCGGGAGTGGTGACGGCCGAGGTTCAGGGCAGCCAACTTCAACCTTTCGTTTCCACGCTGTCGATCGACACCCTTGATCAATCGGATATCGACGACATCATCACTAAAATCCGCCGAGTGCCGGGAAGCCTTGCCGCGCTGGTGTCCGGCACTGTCCCGGACATGCTTGCTGCCCAACTGATACCGGACGGCCCGTCGGCTTTCCGTTTCGACTGCACCTGCCCCGATATCGGCTGGCCGTGCAAACATGCTGCGGCCGTGGCGTTCTTGACTGCCGAGCGAATCGACACCGATCCGCTGAGGTTGCTGAGACTTCGCGGGGTCGACCTGGAGCAGTTGATCGGGGGAGTGGAGGACGAGTCGACTGTTCCGGTCGACGTCGAGAATTGGTTCGGAATCGCTGCTGCCCTCCCCGCGCTACCGAAGGTGCAATTTCGACCGGCGATCGACGATCTGGATATCCGCCGTCTGCGTGAGGCGGTTGCGGCACTGGGATTGGACATGGCTCAGCAGAACGTCGCCTTGGACGAAATACGGTCCATCTACCGACGGTTGGACGGTTGAAATCGGACAACTCCGGACTGATGCTAGTTTCCTACCGTGAATTCCAGTATCGTTAATTGGACCGGTCCGGTCGGGACCTGCCCGCGATTTCAGATCGTTATCGTCGGCGAATAGACGACTATTCATTTCTCGGAGGGACAGTCGCTGTGATGCCCGTTCATTTGCGCGACAGCGCAATACCCAAACATGAGCAGTTGCGCACCATTCTCCTGCGCAAGTGCACCCAAGAACTCCAGCCTGGCGACTTGATGACCAGCGAGCGAAACCTGATGCAGGACTACGGCGTCAGTCGGATCACTGTTCGCGAGGCCATCGGCCAGTTGGTCAATGACGGACACCTCGTGCGTGTGCGTGGCAAGGGCACCTTTGTCGCGCACCGCGCTGTTCAGTCCAAGCTGCACCTTGCGTCGTTCACCGAGGAGATGAGGGCCCAGGGGCATCACCCCACCACAGTGGTCCTGGTCAGTGAGCAGGGGCCGGTCCCCGAAAGCACTGCTGCCGCACTGAATATGAGACCGGGTTCCGAGGGTTATCACGTCAAGCGCTTGCGCCTCGCCGACGGCGAGCCGGTGAGTGTGGACGACGGCTGGTTCAATCCGGAACTGTTGCCTGGTCTACTCGACATGGACTTGACGGGTTCGATCTACCGGGCGACCGCTGACAAGTACGACAAGCCGATCGACCGGGCAGAGCAGACTGTCAGTGCAGATGGTGCCAGTACGGAGATCGCGACTCTCCTCGGCACTCGTAAAGGCGCGCCGGTTCTGTACTTCGATCGAGTGTCGTTCAGTGAGATCGCGCCGGTCGAACACACTCGCAGTTGGTACCGATCCGACCGCTACCAGTTGCAGATGGAAGTGCAGGGCCAGGCGCGGCCCAAAACGCGCGGAGACCAATAGCCATCGTTCGAAACGAAAGGGCGAGCACACCTTCCGGTGTGCTCGCCCTTTGCGTTACGCCGACCAGTCGAACAGAGTGTCGCCTGTGGCGACGTCCCCACCGACGGAAGGGGATTCGACGGTGTCCGGTTTGGAATCCATCACGACAACCGGGCAGATCGCCGAGTAGCCGGTCGTGTCGATGTGCGCTGGATCGAAGCTGACAATGGGATCACCCGCATCGACGGTGTCACCCTCGGCGGCGATGAGCGTGAATCCGTCGCCTTCGAGCTTGACCGTGTCGATGCCGATATGGACCAGCACACCGGTGGCCTTCTCGCCGAAGATCACAAACGCGTGGGGGTGAAGTTTCAGGATCTTTCCGCTGATCGGCGCCACGACCGTGAGCGGGCCTTGACCGCGGGCGGGTTCGATCGCGACGCCCGAGCCGACCATCTGCTGAGCGAAAACCGGGTCCGGGACGTCCGCGAGTGCGACGACCCGGCCGGGCAGCGGGGCGAGGACGACCGTCACAGGATGTCCTCGATGTCCTCGGCAAGGGTGTCGGCTTCGGGCCCGACGATGACCTGGACAACCGTTCCGGCCTTGAGTACGCCGTGTGCGCCGGCAGCCTTGAGGGCGGACTCGTTCACCTTCGCTCCGTCCTTGACCTCGGTACGCAGGCGGGTGATGCAAGCCTCGATCTCGACGATGTTCTCTGCGCCGCCGAGGCCCTTGATGATTGCTTCCGCTTTCGACATTTGCTGCTCCTGATTGTCGGGTTGGTCGTGATCGTTGAACGGTCGTACAGGTGGGCTGACTAGTTGCTGGTCAAGGCTATCCCGGTTACGTATGTCACATTTGGGTGTTGACAACTCGCCTCGACCAGGTAAAACTACAACTGGTTATGACCGGACAGTACCCGTTGGAAGTCCGGCTCCACAACAGTTTCGACAAAACGGTTTTGCCCTCACTTCCGAGCATGAACCGTGACCTGCATTTTCACGAAACCTGCACGTGCACGACACCCGAATTTCCAGAACCAGCGGCCGATCGCGACGCGGCCCGGCGAACGAAGAAGGTCCTTGATGACTCTCGAAGACACCCCGAAGAAGGAATCGAAAGTGTTCGCCGGGGTTCAACGCCTCGGCCGAAGCTTGATGCTTCCGATCGCCGTTCTGCCGGCTGCGGGAATCTTGCTCCGCCTAGGCCAGGACGACCTGCTCGGGCGATTCAGTTCGATGCACAGTGCTGCTGCAGTGATCTCTGCGGCAGGACAAGCAGTCTTCACGTGGCTGCCGCTGATCTTCGCCGTCGGTATCGCAATCGGCTGGGCCAAGAAGGCCGACGGCTCGACTGCCTTGGCAGCCGTCGTCGGCTACATGGTGATCGACGGAGTGTTCAAGGCGATGTCGCCCATCGTCCTCGAAGGGAAGACCGACCCGAACGGGGATCAATCACTGATCAACTACGGTGTGCTCGCCGGCATCGTGATGGGCTTGCTGTCGGCGATCTTGTGGCAGCGGTTCTATCGAACGAAGCTTCCCGATTATCTCGGATTCTTCAACGGGCGCAGGCTCGTTCCCATTCTGACAGCGATCACAGGTCTCGTCGTCGGTGTCCTGATGGCATTCGTGTACCCGTTGTTCAACTCCGGATTGAACTGGGTCGGTGAAGCAGTTGCTTCCAATACCGTTGTGGGCGGCGGCATTTACGGCGCAGCGAACCGCCTCCTGATCCCCACCGGCTTGCATCACATCTTGAACTCCGCCGTGTGGTTCCTGATCGGCGACTACCAGGACGCGAGCGGACAGATCGTTCGCGGCGACCTCAACCGGTTCTTCGCCGGCGACCCATCTGCCGGCACGTTCATGACCGGCTTCTTCCCGATCATGATGTTCGCCCTCCCCGCTGCAGCCTTCGCAATCTGGCGCAACGCCAAGCCTTCTCAGAAGAAGCTCGTCGGCGGCATCATGCTCTCCACCGGCCTGACTGCTTTCCTCACCGGTATCACCGAGCCGCTCGAATTCTCCTTCATGTTCGTCGCGTGGCCGCTGTACGTCATCCACTCGCTCCTGACCGGAACGTCGATGGCCTTGGTCAATGCGCTGGGGATTCACGACGGATTCACGTTCTCCGCAGGCTTCTTCGACTACGTGTTGAACTTCGGCAAGGCCACCAACGCATGGATGTTGATCCCGATCGGACTCGGCTACGCCGTGATCTACTACTTCCTTTTCAGCTTCGTCATCAAGAAGTGGAATCTGCGCACGCCGGGACGAGAAGAAGAGGTCGAGGTGTCCGCAGGTGAGCCCGACGCCGCGCTGCTCGAGGCCGAACTGGCACTGGCTGCCGAAGGTGACAGCCGCACCGACGCCCCGCTCGTCGCCGAACTGGAAAACAAGCTCGACAAGGAACTGGGAGGACGCTGACCATGGCGATCGCAACCACGACAATCGGATCCCGAGTCGGGCTCCACGCACGACCCGCAGCGCTCTTCGCGCGCGCCGCGGCCGACCTGCCGGTCGACGTCACCATCTCGCTGGGCGACGGCGAACCCGTCGACGCCTCCAGCATGTTGTCTGTCATGACTCTCGGAGCCGCATTTGGGGATTCGGTGACGTTGCGTGCTGACGGTGACGGCGCCGATGCTGCGGTCGGTTCGCTCGCAGAGCTTCTCGCCTCCGAACTGGACGAAGCCTGATGACGGCGAGTGTGGACAACCGCATCGCGGGTATCGGAGTGAGCGCGGGTTCGGTCTGTGCGCCGTGGTTGCGATTCTCCACACCTGAGCCGACTTCGGCGTCGGACCCGATGACCGGCAGTCCCGAGGCGGAGCTGATCAGGATCCGTGAGGCACTGGACGCCGTCGCGGAGGAACTGCTCTCGCGTGCAAAGACAGTCGACGGCGTATCGGCGGAGATCCTGACGACGTCGGCTGCGATGGCGCGCGATGCGGGCATCGTGAAGGCGGCCAAGGCGAACCTGGAATCGGGGCTGCCGACCGCACACGCCGTCGCAGTTGCCTTCGACGCATTCTGTGAAAAGCTCACGGCGCTCGGTGGGTACATGGCCGAGCGGGCAACGGATTTGCGCGATCTCGGGCAGCGAGCCGTGGCCGTTCTTCGCGGGGAACCGATGCCCGGAATCCCCGCTCCCGGTCATCCGTACATCCTGGTGGCGCGCGACCTCGCTCCGGCAGATACAGCGACGTTGGGCAACAGTGACGTGGTCGGATTGTTGACTGCCGAAGGAGGTCCGACCAGCCACACCGCAATCTTGGCGAAGTCGCTCGGAATCCCGGCCGTGGTCAACTGCTCGGGAACCGATCTGCTGGCGGAGGGAAAACTCCTCATCCTCGACGGCACCACCGGGACGGTCACCATCGATCCCTCGGCAGAAATGCGCGAGCGCGCTGTTCTCGAAGCATCGTTCGTGGCAGAGCAGTCGGCTTCGGCCCATGGTCCAGGACGCACGCGTGACGGGTTCGCGGTGAGGTTGTCGGCCAACATCGGAACCCTCGAGGACGCCGCGCGGGCCGGGGCGGCGGATTGTGAGGGCGTCGGACTGTTCCGCACCGAATTCTCGTATCTCGGGCGCCACGACGCACCTTCGGTGGAGGAGCAAGCGCAGACGTATTCGTCGGTGCTCGGGCACTTCGCCGGACAGAAAGTGGTGGTCCGCACTCTCGACTCGGGGTCGGACAAGCCGTTGCCGTTTCTCGATCTCGGGGTCGAGGAGAATCCGGCCCTTGGTATCCGCGGACTTCGTGTCGGCACGGTCTATCCCGACACACTCATCAGTCAGCTCGACGCCCTCGCGGCTGCAGGCAACGCGACGGGCGCCGATCTGTGGGTGATGGCGCCGATGGTAGCCACTGCCGACGAGGCGAAAGACTTTGCAGAACTTGCGCGTTCGCGGGGGATCGGCAAGGTCGGAGCAATGATCGAGATTCCGGCTGCAGCGTTGCGAGCGAAGGATATCCTCGAGCACCTCGATTTTGTCAGTATCGGCACCAACGATCTGAGCCAGTACACCTGCGCCGTGGATCGTATGGCCGGAGGCCTGGCGCAACTGCTCGATCCGTGGCAGCCGGCGGTCCTCGATCTGATCGCGATGGTCGGTCAGGCGGGCGCCGACGCCGGGAAACCTGTTGGTGTGTGCGGAGAATCCGCGTCGGACCCGCTGTTGGCTCCGGTTCTGGTCGGTTTGGGCGTGACGAGTCTGTCGATGTCGGTCCCGGCATTGGGCGCAGTTCGCGCGCAACTGGCCTCTCTCGATCTGGCGGTGTGCAAGGACATGGCCGCTGCGGCGCGGGGCGCGCGAAACCCGCTCGAGGGTAGAGCAGCTGTCGCGCGGATTCGCGAGTCAGCATGAGTACATCAGGCTCGGCTGCTGTCGGCGATCCGCTCGTACTGCGGGGAACGGTGATCGGATCTCCGATCGGCAAGATTCACGACGGAGTTGTGGTCGCGGACGGTGAGAAGATCAGCTGGGTCGGCTCGGCTGCGGACTACATGGCGTCCGCACCGGTCGTCGTCATTCCGGAACGCACCGACACGGTGATCATGCCCGGCCTGATCGATGTCCACAGCCACGGCGCAGCTGGTGCTGGTTTCCCGAACACCGACGCCGATGGTGCGAGCCGCGCTGCGGCGCACCATGGTGAGCACGGCACGACCGGAATGCTGGCCAGCCTGGTCTCTGCACCGCGCGCAGATCTGGTCCGACAAGCAACGATGCTCGCCGATCTGGTCGAACGCGGAGAACTTCTGGGTATCCACCTCGAGGGGCCGTTCATCAACGGCGTTCGCTGCGGTGCCCAGGATCCGGCGGCGATCGTGCCCGGCGATCCGGACCTTCTCGAAGCCGTCTGTGACGCTGCGCGGGGGACCGTGCGGTCCATGACCTTGGCGCCCGAGACCGAGAACTTCGAAGAGTTGCTCGCGATCATGCGTCATCGCAATATCGTGCCGAGTTTCGGTCACACCGATGCGGACGCGGCAACGACATCGACGCGCATCGATGCTGCGGTGCACGGGGATTGGGCCGGTCAGATCAGCGCAACCCACCTCTTCAACGGGATGCCACCCCTGCACCATCGATCTCCGGGTCCCGTCGCGGCGTGCCTGGCGGCTGCCGCGAGAGGCGAGATGGTGGTGGAACTGATCGCAGACGGTGTGCATCTTGCGCCCGAGACCGTGTCGATGGTCTTCGACGCTGTCGGACCGGACCAGATCGCCTTGGTCAGTGATTCGATGGCCGCGGCCGGAATGGACGACGGCGACTACCAACTCGGTGCGCTCGACGTCACGGTTGCCGACGGAGTAGCAAGACTCGCGACCACCGACGGCAGTTCCGGTGCCATCGCCGGAGGGACTGCAAGATTGCTCGACGTGCTTCGCAGCACTGTCTTCGACGGCGGCGTCGCGCTGGAAGACGCTGTCGCAGCGGCAACTCGGAGCCCAGCGCGTCTGCTGGGACTTGGCGACCTGATCGGATCGCTGGCCGTGGGCTGCCGAGCCGACATCGTGGTCACCGATCGTCAATTGCGCCTGGGGCGTGTACTACTCGGCGGAAAAGCCGCCGGAAAGGAAAAATCATGGAAATCGTAATTCAGCCGACACCCGCGGAGGTCGACTCGACCGTCGCGGACATCGTCGAAGGCTACGTCAGAGCCGGGGCGACGACGCTTGGGCTTGCAACGGGGTCGTCGCCGATCGGAACCTATCGTGAACTGGCAGCGAGGCATCGCGATGCCGAACTCGACTTCTCGCTGGCTCGGGCGTTTCTGCTCGACGAGTACCTGGGATTGCCGAAACGCCATCCGCAGTCGTACTACTCGGTGATTCGGTCGGAGTTCGTCGATCACGTCAATCTGGATCCGGCGATGGTGTCGAGTCCCAACGGTGAAGCACCGTGCCCGGAGAAAGAGATCGCACGATACGACCAGAGCATCGCGGCGGCCGGGGGAGTGGACGTGCAGTTGCTCGGCATCGGCACCGACGGTCACATCGGCTTCAACGAACCAGGATCGTCGTTGACCTCGAGAACTCGCGTGAAGACGCTGACCGAGCAGACCCGGATCGACAACGCACGCTTTTTCGACGGGGTGGACGACGTCCCACACCACGTGCTGACCCAGGGCCTCGGAACCATCAGCGATGCAAGGCATCTGGTGATGATCGCGACCGGAGAAGGTAAGGCCGATGCGATCGGCGCTGCCGTCGAAGGTCCGTTGTCTGCGTTCTGCCCGGCTTCGGTGATGCAATTGCATCGCCATGTCACCGTCGTGATCGACGAAGCTGCGGCCAGTTCGCTCAAACTTGCCGACTACTACCGGTATGCGCTCGAGCACAAGCCGTCGTGGCAGTCCTTCTGACATGACGGTTCTGGAGCTGGCGGTGCAGGACGTGCGGGGGGCGAGGATCGCACGTTCGGTAGGAGCGACTCGAGTCGAGTTGTGTGCGGCGCTCGGTCCGACGGGGGGATTGACGCCAAGCATTGGAGTGATCGAGGCAACGTCGGAAGTGGGGATCGCGGTTCACCCGCTGATCCGTCCGCGCGCCGGAGGTTTTGTGTTCTCACCCGACGAAGTGTGGGTGATGGAGCACGACGTACGTGCGGCCGTGGCCGGTGGAGCTTCCGGCATCGTGGTCGGCGCGCTGACAGAAGACAATACGATCGACACCGTGGTGCTGCGTCGCATCATCGGATGCGTGGACCGTGCGAGGGTCGATGTGACGGTACATCGTGCGATGGACGTGGTGGCCGACCGACTGACCGCGCTGGACGAACTGATCGACCTGGGCGTGACCCGCGTGCTGACGTCCGGGGGTGCGGATACCTGCAGCGAGGGTCTCGACGAGATCGGTCGCATGGTCGAACATGCCGCGGGCCGGATCCAGATCATGGCCGGTGGCGGAATAACCGTCGACGACATCCCGGCAATCGCCGCCGTCGGCGTCGATGCGGTGCATCTCTCGGCACGCAAGGTTGTCGCGGTGTCCGGTGGCCCGGGCGGGGGATCGGACGGATACGACGTCACCGATGCAGTAGTCGCGCAGGAAGCGGCAGCCGCGCTCCGCGCTGTGCGCCTTTATTAACCCCCCGCGGTTAATAAAGGCGCACAGCCCTTGGGCTCTAGACATACATGGACATCCAACTATAGGATGGTAGACATATTCACTGCTGCCTCCTGGGCGGTCCATACGAGCAAGGAACGGGTTAGCACAATGGTTGAAAATGCGACGGTTCACGAGTTGACGCACTTCGTCGGTGGCAAGCGTGTTCCCGGGACATCTGATCGATTTGCGGACGTGTTCGATCCCAACACCGGCAAGGTGCAGGCCCGCGTCCCCCTCGCGAGCAAGGCCGAGACCGAAGCCATCATCGCCAATGCCGAAGAGGCGCAGCAGGTGTGGGCAGCATACAACCCGCAGAAGCGCGCCCGCGTGCTGATGAAGTTCCTGCAGCTCGCTCAGGCCGAGATGGATTCTCTGGCCCGCCTCCTCTCGTCCGAGCACGGCAAGACCGTCGCCGACGCCAAGGGGGACATCCAGCGTGGCCTCGAGGTCATCGAGTTCGCCGTCGGCGCTCCGCACCTGCTCAAGGGTGAATTCACCGAGAGTGCCGGCACCGGCATCGACGTGTACTCCATGCGTCAGCCGCTCGGCGTCGTCGCAGGCATCACGCCCTTCAACTTCCCCGCGATGATCCCGCTGTGGAAGGCCGGCCCCGCCCTCGCCGCCGGTAACGCCTTCATCCTCAAGCCCTCCGAGCGTGACCCCTCCGTCCCGCTGCGACTGGCTGAGCTGTTCCTCGAAGCCGGACTGCCTGCGGGTGTGTTCAACGTGGTCAACGGTGACAAGGAAGTTGTCGACGTCCTGCTCACCGACGATCGCATCAAGGCTGTCGGCTTCGTCGGCTCCACGCCGATCGCTCAGTACATCTACGAGACGGCCGCAGCTCACGGCAAGCGCGCACAGTGCTTCGGTGGCGCCAAGAACCACGCCATCGTCATGCCGGACGCCGACCTCGACGAGGTTGCCGACGCCCTGATCGGTGCAGGCTACGGCAGTGCCGGTGAGCGTTGCATGGCCATCTCGGTTGCCGTTCCCGTCGGCGAGGAGACCGCGGACGCTCTTGTCGCGAAGCTGAAGGAGCGCGTCGCGAAGCTCAAGATCGGTCGCAGTGACGACGAAGGCGTCGATTTCGGACCGCTCGTTTGCCAGGATGCCCTCGACCGCGTCAACAACTACGTGCAGATCGGCATCGACGAAGGCGCAACGGCAGTCGTCGACGGCCGCGGCTTCACCCTCGAAGGCCACGAAGGTGGATTCTTCGCCGGCGCAACCCTGTTCGACAACGTCACCTCGGACATGCGCATCTACAAGGAAGAGATCTTCGGACCTGTCCTTCAGGTGGTTCGCGCTGCCGATTACGAAGAGGCACTGCGTCTTCCGACCGAACATGAGTACGGCAACGGCGTCTCCATCTTCACCCGCGACGGCGACACCGCGCGTGACTTCACCGCTCGCGTCAACGTCGGCATGGTCGGCGTCAACGTGCCGATCCCGGTCCCGATCGCGTACCACACCTTCGGTGGCTGGAAGCGCTCCGGCTTCGGTGACCTGAACCAGCACGGTCCCGACTCCTTCCGCTTCTACACCAAGACCAAGACGGTGACGCAGCGTTGGCCTTCCGGCAAGAAGGAAGAGACCAATCACTTCGTCATCCCCACGATGAACTGATCGGACTACCTTCCATGTTTACTCTGACCGATGACGAGCGGGCGATTCGTGACACTGCCCGCGACTTCGCGGCCGAGCATCTGGCGCCCAACGCAGTGGAGTGGGATCAGACCAAGCATTTCCCGGTGGACGTCCTCCGTAAGGCGGCGTCCCTGGGAATGGGCGGTATCTACATTCGTGAAGACGTGGGCGGCAGTGAGCTGAGCCGCGTCGACGCTGCCCGGATCTTCGAAGAGCTGGCCAAGGGCGATCCGTCGATCGCCGCGTACATCTCCATCCACAACATGGTCACGTGGATGATCGACCAGTTCGGCAACGACGAACAGCGCCACAAGTGGGTCCCCGGACTCTGCTCGATGGATCAACTGGGCAGCTACTGCCTCACCGAACCCGGCGCTGGCTCCGATGCTGCGGGCTTGAGCACCAAGGCCGTTCGTGACGGCGACGACTACATCCTCAACGGCGTCAAGCAGTTCATCTCCGGCGCAGGCACTTCCGACGTGTACGTCGTGATGGCGCGCACCGGATCTGCCGGTGCCAAGGGGATCTCGGCGTTCATCGTGCCCAAGGATTCGCCCGGACTGTCGTTCGGTGCCAACGAGGTCAAGATGGGCTGGAACGCGCAGCCCACCCGTCAGGTGATCTTCGAAGACGTGCGAGTTCCTGCCGCCAACATGCTCGGTGAAGAGGGCAGCGGCTTCCGCATCGCTATGAAGGGTCTCAACGGCGGCCGGCTGAACATCGCCGCCTGCTCGGTCGGTGGGGCCCAGGCGGCGCTGGAGAAGGCAGTCGCATATCTGGTGGACCGCAAAGCTTTCGGTTCGGCACTGATCGAGTCGCAGGCCCTGCAGTTCCAGCTCGCCGACATGCGTACCGAACTCGAAGCGGCCAGGACGTTGCTGTGGCGCGCCGCTGCCGCACTCGAAGACGGAGCGTCCGACGTCGTGGAGTTGTGTGCGATGGCCAAGCGCTTTGCCACCGACACCGGGTTCGACGTAGCCAACAAGGCTCTCCAGCTTCACGGCGGGTACGGCTATCTTGCTGAGTACGGGATCGAGAAGATCGTCCGCGATCTTCGGGTTCATCAGATCCTCGAAGGCAGCAACGAGATCATGAGGGTGGTCATCGCGCGAAGCGTGGTCGCATCAGGTCAGGGAAAGCAAGGAGCAGCATGAGCGACGAGCTCGAGGTATTGATCGAAAAGCGTGACGGACTGGGGCTCATCACCCTCAACCGGCCCAAGGCGATCAACGCCCTCAACCACTCGATGGTCAAGGCGATGGCCAAGGCACTCGCGGAATGGAAGTCCGACGACGACGTCAAGGCGGTCGTACTCACGGGCGCCGGCGAGCGTGGTCTGTGCGCCGGCGGCGACATCGTCTCGATCTACCACGACGCCAAGGACGGCAAGACCGGTTCGCTCGATTTCTGGCGTGAGGAGTACATCCTCAATTCCGAGATCGCGAACTACCCGAAGCCGTACGTCGCAATCATGGACGGGATCGTCATGGGCGGCGGCGTCGGAGTGTCCGCACACGGCGACATTCGCATCGTGACCGAGCGCTCGATGATCGGAATGCCCGAGACCGGAATCGGTTTCATCCCTGACGTGGGCGGAACTTACCTGCTCTCGCGTGCTCCCGGTGAACTCGGAACGCACATCGCGCTCACCACGGCGCGACTGAGCGCCGGCGATGCCATCGCAGCAGGCTTCGCGGATCACTTCATCCCGTCGGAGAACATCGAGACGTTCATCGCCGCACTCGCGTCGTCTTCGGTTGCCGACGCCGTGGCGCAGTACGCGGAGCCGGCTCCGGTGTCGGAACTGTTGGCCCAGCAGAGCTGGATCGACGCCGCGTACTCTGCCGACGACGTCTCCACCATCGTCGAGCGTCTTCGAGCGAGTGGAATCCCCGAGGCGGAGAAGGCAGCGGAGCAGATTCTCGGCAAGTCTCCGATTGCACTGTCGGTGACCCTGCGATCCCTGCGACATGCCAAGGAAGCAGCAAGCTTGGAAGAAGTCCTCAACGAGGAGTTCCGGGTCTCGACGGCAGCGCTCGCCTCACACGACCTGGTCGAGGGTATTCGCGCCCAGGTAGTCGAGAAGGACCGAAACCCGAAGTGGTTGCCGGCAACCCTCGAAGATGTCACGGCTGAATCCGTCGATGCCTACTTCGCCCCGCTGGGCGACAACGAGCTCGGACTCACCCCTCAACCGCAAGGCAACTGATCACCGCCGAAGGAGCATCACTAATGAGCACCATTGGATTTATCGGACTCGGTCACATGGGTGGCCCGATGGCGGCCAATCTCGTCAAGGCCGGACACAAGGTCGTCGGTTTCGATCTGGCACCCGCGGCGCTGGAGCAGGCAGTCAAAGACGGTGCAGCGGTAGCGGATTCGGCGGTCGACGCCGTTCGCGGTGCCGACGTCGTGATCACGATGCTGCCGAGCGGTAAGCATGTTCTGGGTCTGTACGAAGAGCTGCTGCCGGTGGCAACACCGGGCACGCTGTTCATCGACTGTTCCACCATCGACGTCGCAGACGCCCGCGAGGCACACGACAAGGCCGAAGCGGCCGGTCACCGCAGCGTCGACGCACCGGTCTCCGGTGGAGTCGTCGGGGCTACCGCAGGCACGCTGGCATTCATGGTCGGCGGTTCCGAAGCTGACTTCCAGGCCGCGTCACCGTTGCTGGACGTGATGGGCCGCAAGGTCGTTCACTGCGGCGACGCCGGTGTCGGCCAGGCTGCCAAGATCTGCAACAACATGATCCTCGGCATTTCGATGATCGCGATCAGCGAGGCATTCGTGCTGGGCGAGAAGCTCGGCCTGAGCAACCAGGCGCTCTTCGACGTGGCGTCCAACGCCTCGGGGCAGTGCTGGTCACTGACCACCAACTGCCCGGTACCGGGACCGGTGCCCACCAGCCCGGCCAACAACGACTACCAGCCCGGCTTTGCTGTCGCGCTGATGGACAAGGACCTCGGTCTGGCTGCAAATGCGCTGCGCAACAACGGCGTCGATGCGGAGATCGGGCTCAAGGCCGCGGAACTCTACAGTCGCTTCCACGCCGCGGGCGGTGGCGGTCAGGACTTCTCTGCCATCATCAACGACATCCGTGACCGTTCGACCGAAGGACAGTAGTGACCGACTTCAACACCATCATCCTCGAGCGTAAGGGTCGCGTCGGCGTCATCACGCTCAACCGCCCGAAGGCTCTCAACGCCCTGAACTCCGAGCTGATGAACGAGGTCGTCGCCGCGGTTGCCGACCTCGAAGCGGACAACGGCATCGGAGCCATCCTGATCACCGGTTCCGAGCGCGCCTTCGCCGCCGGCGCCGACATCAAGGAAATGCAGTCCAAGACGTACATGGACGCATACGTCGAAGATTTCTTCACCCCGTGGGACCGCGTCGCAGCCGCTCGTAAGCCGCTGATCGCCGCCGTCTCCGGGTACGCGCTCGGTGGTGGCTGCGAACTGGCGATGCTCTGCGATTTCATCATCGCTTCGGATACCGCGAAGTTCGGCCAGCCCGAGATCAAGCTCGGTGTCATTCCGGGTATCGGTGGCTCACAGCGCCTTACGCGCGCCGTGGGTAAGGCCAAGGCCATGGAGCTGTGCCTGACCGGCCGCAACATGGACGCAGAAGAGGCCGAGCGCGCAGGCCTGGTTGCCCGGATCGTTCCGGCCGCCGATCTGCTCGACGACGCATTGAAGACCGCAACCACCATCGCCGAGATGTCGCTGCCGATTGCGATGATGGCCAAGGAAGCGGTCAACCGTTCCTTCGAGACCACACTCGCCGAGGGCGTCCGCTTCGAGCGTCGGGTGTTCCACTCGACCTTCGCGACGGAGGATCAGAAGGAAGGCATGACCGCGTTCGTGGAGAAGCGGTCCGCCGAGTTCAAGCACCGCTGAAATTCGTTAGCGCTGAACTTTCGAACAGCTGAAACTGCCCTCACACTCGTCGAGAGTGTGAGGGCAGTTTCTTTGTGTGTACGGGTCGTCGGTTCACCACTTGGTGGGCGCGCCGCCGGTGTCGAAGTCACCCGCAGTCTTGCGAAGTTCAGTGAGGATCGTCACCAATTGCTCGAGCTTGTCCTGCTGGAGTCCGGGGTGTGCGAACACTTTGCTGTTGAGCATTTCAGTGGCTTCGAGGGCCAGCGCGCGACCCGCTTCGGAGATCTCGATGAGCGTCGCACGTCGATCGCTGGGATGCGGGACCCGTCTGACCAGCTCCGCTTTCTCCAAGCGGTCGACGGCATTGGTGACGCTGGTGGGGTGAACCTGGAGTCGGGCGCTTGCCTTGGCCATCGGGAGGGCGCCCGACCTGGTGAAGGTGAGAAGCGTCAGCAGTTCGTAGCGGGCGAAGGTCAGCCCGAGAGGCTTGAGTACCTCTTCGACCCGCGCCATCATGATCTGCTGCGCACGCATCACCGACGTGACCGCAGCCATACCGTCGGCGACATCGCTCCAACCGTGCTTCGTCCACTGACGATGCGCCTCTTCGATGGGGTCGAGGGGGAGCGGCGCGGGGGGAGACATAAGTTCGATCATCCCATGCTGGCAAGCGGTCGGGTGCCTTGTCTGATTGTGTGTCGCAGCCGCTTACGTCTGTAGAGTCCCACGGGTGATTTCAATCCTCGTAGCGGGTGGCGTCTCGTTGTTCGTCGCGCTCTTCCTGACTCCGTTTCTCATTCGTGTGCTTTCGCGGCAGGGGCTCGGGCACGAGATTCGGATCGAGGGTCCGCAGAGTCATCAGGGCAAGCGTGGCACCCCGTCGATGGGCGGGATCGCGATCATCGCCGGCATGTGGGCGGGCTACCTGGCGGCACACATCATCGGTTTCGGCTCGCGGCTACCGCGGTTGTCTGCATCCGGTTGGCTGGTTCTCGCGCTCGCCACGTCACTGGGAATCGTCGGCTTTCTCGACGACTTCATCAAGATCCGCAAGAAGCGCAATCTCGGGCTGAACAAGACGGCAAAGACCGTCGGTCAACTGGCGAGCGCCATCATCTTCGGCATTCTGTTCCTGCAGTTCTCCAACAACAACGGAGTCACCCCCGGAAGCCAGTACCTGTCCCATGTGCGAGATATCTCGGTGTTCTCCATGGGTGCCATCGGCTTTGTGGTCTTCTTCTGCATTCTGGTGTTCGCCTGGTCCAACGCCGTCAATTTCACCGACGGTCTCGACGGTCTCGCGGCCGGTTCGATGGGCATGATCCTGGGGACCTACGTCGTCATCGCCGGTTGGCAGTACCGGAACTCGTGTGTCCTCGAGCCTGCCGCCGGTTGCTACGACGTTCGTGACCCCCTGGATCTCGCTATCGTCGCTGCCGCGGCAGGCGGGGCGTGCCTCGGCTTCCTCTGGTGGAATGCCGCCCCGGCTCAGATCTTCATGGGTGACACCGGCTCCTTGGCGCTGGGCGGCCTGGTGGTCGGCCTGTCCGTCACGACGCACACCGAGCTGCTGATGGTCATCATCGGCGCCCTGTTCGTGGCTGAGATCCTGTCGGTGATCATCCAGGTTCTGGTCTTCCGATCGTCCGGCCGACGCGTATTCAAGATGGCCCCGATCCATCATCACTTCGAGTTACTCGGTTGGCCGGAAACCGTCGTGATTGCAAGATTCTGGATCTTTGTCGCGATCTCGTGCGTCCTGGGACTTGCCACCTTCTACAGCGAGTGGTTCTCCGCTGCCGGTTAGACCGATTCACTCTTTCGGGTCGTATCACTCTTTCGGGTCGTAGCCAGAAGAGCGACCAGACCGAGCGACACACACGCCGTCATCGTGACGGCCAGGGCTGTGCTCGTGTTTCCCAGCAGGCCGACGGCCGGCGCGATGGCCGCACCGACGCCGAACTGGAATGCACCGAGCATTGCCGCGGCAGTACCGGCCGCTTCGCCGTGACGAGCGAGCGCCAGTGCCGGGGCGTTGGGAAGAACGAACCCGATGGCACCGGCCATGACCCACAGTGCGATCACGAATCCGGCGAGCCCGCCCAGTTCCAGGACCGCGACGGCAATGACGACGGCCCCGGAGACAACTGCAGCCACGAGGGCCCACTTGGTGATCTGCTGAGGAGTCCAGCGATCGAGCAGTCGGACGTTGACCTGCGAAGCACCGATCAACGCAATCGCGCCCGCACTGAAGAGCAGTGCGAACTCCTGCTGATTGAGGCCGTACTGATCTTGATAGACAAACGACGCGCCTGAGACATACGCGAACAACGACGCCATACCGACGCTGGAGACGAGCGTCAGGACCATGAACGTGCGGTCGCCGAGCAGCGAACCGTAGGTGCGGAGAACCGACTTCAATCCGCTCGGGCGACGCTTTTCCTTCGGCAGTGTTTCGGACAGTCCGAAAGCACCGATCATCGCCGTGCCGACGCCGATCAGTGCCAGGACGACGAAGATCCCGCGCCAGTCGAGGGCGACGAGGAGGGCGCCACCGATGCTGGGCGCCAGGATCGGCGCAACGCCGAGCACGAGCATCAGCCGACTCATCACGACGGCAACGGTGTTACCGCTGTAGAGGTCGCGGACGATCGCCATGGTGACCACTGCCGCGGCCGCCGCGCCCATGCCCTGGAAAACCCGCAGGATGCCGAGGACCGCGATGCTCGGTGCGAACACCGCCAGCAGCGAAGCCAGGATGTGCACACCGATCCCGGCGAGCAGCGGCTTCTTGCGGCCGAGAGTGTCCGAGAGCGGCCCGACCAACAGCTGTCCGAGTGCGAGGCCGATGAGAGTTCCGGTGATCGTCAGCTGAACCGTTGACGACGAGACCCCGAGATCGGCGCCGATATCCGGCAGCGCGGGCAGGTACATGTCGATGGTGAAGGGCCCGAGCGCAGTCATGGAACCGAGGGCAAGAATCTTCCCGACGCTGGGCTTACGGTCGACACTGCTCATTTCCAGCGGGGCTGCCTTCACGGGCGGGGCAACGGCGGTGTTCTCGGCACTCATGAAACCTTCTGGGTTGTCTGGGTCTGGCGAACTGCTCGGTCGTTCGGGCGAAATTCGTATGATCTGCGCCCGCCGAGGGAGTCAGCATCGAGACTGACCGATTTGTTCCCGAAGGGCTCGCAGTTTTCCCAGAGACTGGAACGGCGGGTGGGATCGCACTCGAATCATGCTGAGCGGAACTGTGGTTCGACGCCGTGACTCAGGGCAGAGTTACTTACTGACGCGGGTGTGGCTGAGTGGCTAGGCACCGGCCTGCAAAGCCGTTCACACGGGTTCGAGTCCCGTCATCCGCTCGTGTCGGAGACCGGCAGGCATACCGCCTGCCGGTCTTCCTTGTGAGGTCCCGGTTCACGGGGTCGGCTGCGATAGTCTGGGCTGCCGGAGCGAGCGGACCATATGAGTGAGGCACTGAATTGATTTCGGGACAGGACCTGCGATCACGGCGCTTGGACGTGGGGATCAGTCAGTTCCAGTTCGCCCGTCAAGCGGGAGTCTCGTCAGCCGTCGTCTCCGCGTGGGAACTCGACAAGGCGTATCCGAAGCCACCGGCGGAACGAGCAGTTCTCACGGCCCTCTCCGCGCTGGAAGCGGCCAAGCGTGAGGGTACGTACGCGGCCCCCCGGAAGCGATCGAGCGGCAGTACCCGTGCGCGTCGAGTGACACCGGTCAACGACCCCGCCTCGGTGGCCAGGCGTGCCGTCGCGGGGGCAGGAAGCGGCGACCCCACCGTATTGACAGCGTTCTCGGGTTGTGGCGGTATGGCCGAAGGCTTTCGGATGGCGGGGTTTTCGGTGGAGGGATACATCGAAGTCGTGCCGGAGGCGCGTGCGACCTTCGATCGGAACTTCCCCGGCGCGAGGTGCCTCGGCGAGGACATTCGGGCGATCGACGAAGCCCGGGTGAAAGATCTTCTGGCACAAGTGGACATCGATGTGTTGGCTGGGGGACCGCCGTGTCAGGGGTTCAGCCTCGCCGGCCGGCGAGACCGCGACGATCCGCGCAACCATCTCTTCCGGAACCTGCTGCAGCTCGCCGAATTGGTGAAGCCGAAGGTCTTGGTGATGGAAAACGTGCGACTGCTGCTCAGCATGAAGGACCCGGACGGTGGGATGGTCGTCGACCGGATTCTCGGCGAGATGGCTGCATGCGGTTACGACGCGTCGGTCAACACGGTCAATGCGCAGGATTACGGCGTCCCGCAGTTCCGGGAACGAGTGTTCATCGTGGCGACCCGCCGCGACAGTAGTATCGGGCCGCTGCGTTTTCCGCCGAAGACTCACGGCGTGAATGGTGTTGCGCCGCTGAGGACTTTTCGCGATGCCACCGTCGACCTGGCCCCGCTGGAATCCGGGCAGGCTTGCGAGACGGACCCGCTGCACTGGGCCGTCGAGCATCCCGAGCACGTCTTGCGGTGGCTGCGTGATGTACCAGAAGGAATGTCGGCGCACGACAACGAAGATCCGGCCATGCGACCGTCGTCCGGGTACAACACGACGTACAAGCGCCTCCGGTGGGACGAGCCGGCGTCCACGGTCGGAACCACTTTCGGGATGATCTCGGCTTCACGCAACGTGCATCCGAAACACACGCGATCGTTGACCGTTCGAGAAGCTGCTCGCCTCCAGACCTTTCCCGACGACTACGTCTTCGAGGGTAAGTGGGGAGCGGTGCGCACGATGATCGGCAATGCGGTGCCGCCGCAGCTGGCGTCGGTACTGGCAGGAGAGATCAAGAAGGCACTCGGCTGAGATAGAGCACCTACGGAAAATGGGGCCGACAATGTCGGCCCCATTTCGAGTTACGCCCTGGCAGGGGTGTGGTGCAAGCGAATCAGCTGAGGTTGAGCTTGGCGATCAACGGCTGGACGACCTTGATGATGTCGATGACGGCGCTGAGGGTGTTGATGGAACCCATGTTTCGGTCCTCCGTGTCGTATGTACAGGTTTGTATGTACAAGGTTGTGTCTGCGTGGTGTTTCTGTACGACCTTGTGTCGCAGACACAAGTTAGCAAACTGGACGCTTGTTTTGGTCGAAATGACCACTTTGCGCTGAAGTTGCTGAAAAGTTCACGGATTGTTCAGGAGCGGAAACAAAAAACAGGCCGGACTCCCCGAAGTCCGGCCTGTCGATGACGCTTTGCGATCAGCTGAATGCCGAAAGTGCGCTGATGAGGCCGATGCCCGCAACTGCGACCTTGAGGACACTCAAGACGTCTTCGAGCTTGACACCCTCGGGCAATACGTTTTCGACAGACTCCATGTTGGATCCTTCATGTGTTGGGGTCGTGGTCCAGCGCCACTGCAAGCAAGATACCCAATCGTGACCACCTGTGAAACCCCGGCGCGAAGATCACAGTTTTGTTGCGCCGGACTCACTGGCCGTCGCAGCCATGGTGGCCGCCACTATTTGTTCCACGCTGATGCCCGCCGCCGGTAGGCAGTGGTAGAAAATTCGTTCGCAGAGGTCGACCATCTCGCCTCGTTCGAGGGTCGGCTCGTCGATCCAGTTGACGACTATTTCCTCCATGAATGCCTGCCACCCGGCGATGGTCGCCTCGACGGTCGCATTCGATTCGATGCCCAGATTTGTGAGCGCGGCGACGATCCATGTGGTGAACGTTCGGCGCATCCCGCGATAGATCGTGCGCATCCGGACGTCGCCACTGCCGGCCATCCGCATCACGGCGAGGTAAATGGTGGGGTGCTCGATAACGGCATCGACGAAAGTTTCGATACCTGAACGCAGCTGGGACGTGATCGGTAGTTCGGGATCCGGTCGCATTCGATCTTCGAGATCGGCCGAGGCAGCCTCGAGGATCGCGTTCTGGAAACCCTTCTTGTTCTTGAAGTAGTGAAACAGCAGTGGGGGCGAGACACCGGCCTCGGCTGCGACGCGATCCATCGACAGTTGGTCGAAAGGCTCGGTCCGCAACATGCGTACTGCTACCTCGAGGATTTGCCTCTGACGGTCTTCGGGGGAGCGGGGGACTGCGGCCATTCCGACATCTTATGTATTGGTTCGGAAGGTTCATTGACTTTTACTCAACGCTGTCTATAACGTGAGGTAACACATACGTGAGGCGAGGAGTCCGACAGTGTCTGCTTTCGACATCGTGGTCAACGACGGGTTGTGGTTCGACGGGACGGGGGCTCCTGGTCTGCGTCGAAATCTCGGAATTCGAGACGGCGTGGTCGCGGAGGTGTCCACGACGCGCCTGGAGATCGGGCCGGACACCGAGGTGATCGACGCGGCCGGCAAGTGGGTTCTCCCGGGCTTTGTCGACGTCCACACGCACTACGACGCCGAAGCCTTGGTCAGTCCAGGCCTTCCGGAATCGGTTCGCCACGGCGTCACTACGGTCGTGCTCGGCAATTGCTCACTGTCGACGGTGTATTCGACCCCGCGTGAAATCGCTGACCTGTTCAGCCGGGTCGAAGCAGTTCCCCACGACGCGGTGCTGCGCATCCTCGAAGCGAACAAGACCTGGACCGGTCCCGCGGCCTACACCGCCGCACTCGAAGCCCTTCCCCTCGGACCCAATGTCGCGGCATTCATCGGCCACTCCGACATCCGCACGCACGTACTCGGATTGGGGCGCGGCACCGACAAGAAGGTCAAGCCGACCCGCTCGGAACTCGGCCGGATGGGCTCGATGCTCGAGGACGCCATCGATGCGGGGATGCTAGGCCTGTCGTCGATGACCAATGCCCTCGACAAGATCGACGGCGACGAATACCGTTCTCGCTCTTTGCCGTCGACGTATGCACGGTGGAAAGAGTTCCGATTCCTCAACCGCATCCTTCGCGATCGCGGAAAGATCTTGCAGAGCGCTCCGACCATCAACCTGCATCCGAACGTCGCGGCGTTCTTCGCCGAAAGCTCCGCCATCGGACGCAAGAAGCCGCTCAAGACGTCGCTGCTCTCCGGTGCGGATTCGAAGGCCTACCCGGTGATCGTGTACTTCATGCTCGCTGCGGCCCCACTGCTCAATCGCTTCGCGAAGACCGATTTCAAGTGGCAGCACCTTCCGGTTCCCTTCACCGTCTACGCGGATGGAATCGACCTGGTCGTGTTCGAGGAGTTCGGTGCCGGCGCCGCCGCTTTGCATCTCAAGGACCAGGTGGAGCGCAACGAACTGCTCCAGGACGAGTCGTACCGTCGCGCATTCCGTAAGGACTACGACAACAAGTTCTCACCCCGCATCTGGCATCGCAATTTCTACGATGCGGTTATCGTGGGATGCCCGGACGAGACGTTGATCGGCAAGAACTTCGGTCAGGTCGGTGACATCCGCGGAGTGCACCCGGTGGACGCGTACCTCGACCTGGTGGTGAAGTACGGGCGAGATCTTCGCTGGCGCACCACCATTGCCAATCACCGGCCCAAGTTCGCGAAGAAACTCGCCGCGAGTTCCGGTGTGCAGATGGGCTTCGGCGATGCCGGCGCACATCTGCGCAACATGGCGTTCTACAACTACCCGGTGCGACTCCTCAAGCGCGTCAAGGACGCTCAGAGTGACCGCAAGCCGTTCCTCACCATCGAGCGCGCAATCCACCGCCTGACCGGTGAACTGGCGGACTGGTACGGCATCGACGCCGGACATCTACGCCAGGGCGACCGCGCGGACTTCGTTGTCATCGATCCAGCCGGGCTCGACGAGTCGGTCGACGGCTTGTTCGAGGCAACCGTTCCCGAGTACGGCGGGATCAGTCGAATGGTCAACCGCAGCGACGATGCGGCCGTCGCGACAGTGATCAACGGCCGACTCGTCTACCGCGAAGGTGAATTCGCCCCGGGATTCGGCATCGAAAAGACAGGCCAGTTCCTGCGCGCAGGTGAAAAGGCTCCGATTACACGGGCCGCGAAGACTAGCGTGGCGCTATGACTACGCCGGCGGATCGCCTCACCTCGTACTCCCGGTCCGGGCTGACCTTCGACGTACGCGACGAAGGACCGGCAGACGGTCCGGTCGTGGTCCTCCTGCACGGATTTCCGCAGGATTCCCGCTCATGGGATCACCTCGCGCCGTTACTGCACGCCCGCGGCTTCCGCACCGTGGCGCCGGACCAGCGAGGGTACTCACCCGGTGCCCGGCCGAAAGCGCGCTGGGCCTACCGCGGGTCCGAACTCGCCGCCGACACTGTCGCGCTGATCGACACACTCGGTGTGGGGAAGGTGCACCTGGTCGGCCACGACTGGGGTGCCGCGGTCGCGTGGCAGGTGGCTGCCGAACGGCCGGATTTGCTCGATACCGTTACCACGGTGTCGGTTCCGCACCCGCTGGCCTTCATCAAGGCGATGGTGACCAGCACTCAGGGACTGAAATCGTGGTACATGGGGGCGTTCCAATTACCCTTCGTTCCTGAGAAGATTCTGGCCTCGTCATCGCTGGGCGAGAAGTTCCTGGTTTCGAGTGGGCAGACGCCGGAGAATGCGCGGCGCGATCTGAACGCCATGCTCGCTCCCGGCAGACTGCGCGGCGGTCTGAACTGGTACCGCGCGATGTGGATGACCAAGCCGAACCCGGCAGCTGCCCGGGTCACCGTGCCGACCCTGCACGTCTGGAGTGACGGCGACGCCGCCATCGGGCCCAAGGGTTCTGCCCTCACTCCCGCGTTTGTCGACGGTCCGTATCGGTTCGAAGTTCTCCGGGGTGTGAGCCACTGGATTCCCGACGAGGCGCCGACGGAGTTGGACCGGTTGCTCGGCGAGCATTTCAGCAGCTGACCGAGTTGCGTACTGAAGCCCCCGCCGTCCGGCGGGGGCTTCAGTCGTCAGCAAGGTCGTCAGCGAGGTCGTCGACCAACGGTGGTCAGCGAGTTCCGAATCGCTCCTCCACCTGTTCCTTCGTCAGGCCGAACTCCTCGAGCGTGTACTTGTGCGACGGTTTGCGAGCACCCGAGCGGCTTTCCTCGTGCATGGCCTCCATCGACTGCTGGGCGGTAGATGTCAACGGGATGTCGAAGTGCGTGTAGATGTTCTCGACGGTTCCCAGTGGATCGGTGACGAAGTCCTGATAGTCGACGTCGATGAACTGCGCGGGATTGTGGTGTGCGCGTGCACTGTCGAACTGCTCGAGCCCCCTGGCCCACAGTTCGAGCTGACTTTCGCCGATCACCTTGTCGGTGAACGTGTTCGACCAACCCTCTGTCGCCTGGGCGGCCAGGCTGCATACCGACGGAATGATCGTCGTAGGGGAGCGGTGAGTCTGGATGACGAGAGCGTCGGGGTACGCCTCCATCAATTCGTCGAGCGCAAACAGGTGGCTCGGGTTCTTGAGGACCCACCGTCGATCCTGATCGGGCAGACCGATCAGCTGCAGGTTCTTCTTGTGTCGTGCATAGGCGTTCGACCACTCCTGGTCCTTCAGCCATGCGGAGTACGTGGGTAGATTTGCCAGGCACTCGTACGACACGGACTTGAACGTCTGACGCAAGAGTTGCCAACATTCTTCGACTTCGCTGGCCGACATGTAGTGCACGCCCATGAATTCGGGATGCTCGACGTGGTGTTGACCGAATGTCTCCTCGATCTTGGCGAAGACCGGGTTCGATTCCCACGTATCGCGAGGCGGGCGAGGCTGAGGGAACTCGGTCAGCCACATCTCGAGGCCCTGGTGAGCCGGGTCGACCGTGAGGAGGCGGTGCAAGGCAGTGGTGCCCGTCCGTGGCAATCCGGTGACGAAGATCGGCCGCTCGATCTTGACGTCGGCGTGTTCCGGATGCTCCTTCCACGCCGATTCGCTGAGCAGACGGGCCACCAGGGCGCCGCGAAGGAATACCCGAGAGATCTTGCTGCCGAAGGGCTTCAGATCCTCGTCGCGGTCGTAAGACTCGAGGAGGACCGACAGAGCCTCGGTGTAATCGTCGACGCCGAAGTCCGTCAGGCCGGTCATCCGCGTCGCCGAGGCATGGAGATCCTCGACGGTGCCGACGTGAGTGCGTTCAGTCATGGTGCTCCTAGTGATGGAATTCGCCGCAGTTGACGTCGATGCATTGGCCGGTGATCGCGCTGGCCATCGGGGACGCCAGGAAGATCGCCGCATCGGATACTTCATCCGTGGTCGGCAGGCGCTTGAGGTCGGTGTTCGACGCAGTGTGCTCGTAGATCTGCTCGACGGTCATGCCGAACTTCTCCGCCTGGTGCGCGAAGTATCCCTTGAGGGTGTCTCCCCAGATATAGCCGGGTGCAATCGAATTGACACGAATTCCCTGCGGGCCGAGTTCGGTGGCCAGGGACTGCGACATGGCGAGCAGGGCCGACTTCGCCATCTTGTAGCTGCCGTAACGCTCTTGCGAATGCCGCAACACCATCGAATTGATGTTCACCACGGAGCCGTCCGACTCGGCAAGTGCCGGCGTGAACAGCTGAGTCAGGCGCAACGCCCCGAGAACGGTCAGTTCGATGCTGTCGCGGATGTGCTGGTAATCGGTGCGAGCCAACGGTTTCATCGACGGAATCGAGAATGCATTGTTGATCAGAGTGTCGACTTTGCCGTAGGCGGCAATGGACTCGGCCACCAGATTCTCGGCGGAAGCCTGGTCGGTGATGTCGGTGGCAACGGTGACGGCGCGCCCACCGGCATCGACTATTTCTTTCGCAACGTCGTCGAGTCGCGATTGCGTACGTGCTGCGAGAACAAGACTCGCGCCGGCCGACGCACATCGAAGGGCCAGAGCGCGGCCGAGTGCCGGGCCGACTCCGGAGATGACTACTACACGGTCTTCGAGCAAGGCGGTCATGATTACCCCAGCATTCGGTTGTCGATGGCGGCCTGGCGCTGGGCAATGCGCGCTGCCCAGTCCTCGGCGGTGATGGTGTTGGTGTCGAAATGCGGCAGGTGCTTCGCAATATCTGCGACGGCGACGATTTCGACGGTGGGACCGTCCTGCGGCGTCAGCTCGCGGGACACGCGCTGCCAACGGAACTGCAGAATGCCGCGCGGATGTCCGACGGTTTCGATCCAGTTGGTGACACCGGGGTTCTTCTCGCTGACCACCATTCGGACCATCCCGTCCGGATCGACCTGTGCCTGGCCGTTGTTGAGGGAGGTCTGATGATTGACGTAGTCCAGTGAGATGTACCAGAGGCTCCCGAGTTGGAAGCCGAGATACGGTGCGTCGGAGGCGGGAACGGTGATGATCATCGCCTGCTCGTCGGTGAGTTCGTAATGTCCCACCGACGAGTACTGCGTTGCCAGCCCGCCCGGTGTCAGGCGTGGTTCGGTCATGGTGTTGACCGTGAGCTTGAGGTAGAACCACTCCGGGAACTGGAGCCACGTCTTGACCCGCGTGACCAGTGCCTTCCCAGCCCGGGCGTAACGCTTCTCGGTCTCTTCGGCGGTGAGAGGTGGCGGCGCGATCCCGATCGAATCGGTGCGCTCGATGCGGATCACGCCGCGCTGCTGACTCCAGTCGCTGTAGACCTCGCGAACGACCAGCTGCGAGGATCCGGGGGCCAGGGTGTAGTAGTTGGCTCGGCCGTCGGCGGGGCCGGGGCCGAACCAAGCGACGAAGTTGCCGTCGTCGTCTATCTCCAGCTCGCGGTCGTCGAAGGCGATTTCGCTGCCGGGAACGTTCGAGTTGGTGTAGTTCCCACTCAACACCTGGAAGCTGAGATCGGCTGTGGTGCCGCGCTTTCCGGTGACCTTGTATTCCTTGTCGTCGTTGATACGGGCGCCGAAGTAGAGGGTGTCCGGGTTGTCGAGACCCATCTTGGTGAATGGTCCGGTGCCCTGGATGAAACTCGGATGGGTCTTTTCGCTGGCCCAGGCGGCATGCGTCGTCGCGATGATTCCGCCGGCCAGATATTGGTATCCCTCCAGTAGATCCTGTTCGGATCTGATGTGCGGCGCAGTCTCGATCAATTTCTCGGCTTCGGCGATCGCCTCGGCAAACGGGTCCGTCAGCACGCTGGCTCCTCACAGTTCCGACTATGTCGCCGGTCCAGAGCGTCGTGGTACAAATATGTACCTATTTGGTAGATGTTGGGTATTTCGACAATAGAACGCGTTCTAGGGAGTGGTCAATGGGTGGACCGGAGAAGACGCCTGAAGAGGGACGCTCGAGGGGGAGGCAATCGCCTCCCACCGAACGGGTGGTTCAGGTGCTCGACTACCTCGTCGGCCGCCCTGATCAGCGGTTCGGGCTGTCGGAACTGGCCCGCGCGCTCGAGATCAGCAAGCCCACCTGCCTGGGAATCCTCACGGCGCTGGCTGATCGTGGATACCTGACTCGGGACGAGGTGTCGAAGACCTATGGGCTCGGTCCGGCCTTGATCGCGGCCGGACGTGCAGCTCAGCGAGGGTTTGCCGTCGGACCCATTGCCCGCACCCATCTGGAGAAAGTGAGCACGGAGTTCGGAACGACGTGCACGGCGTCCGGTGTGATCGGTGATCAGATCAGCGTTCTCGAAGTGACCGGACCGATCGGAGCGCGTCGCGCTGCCAAGGTCGGTCAGGTGTACCCGTTCGCTCCACCGGTCGGACTGATGTACGTCCTCTGGGGTTCGGATCACGACATGGACAGTTGGCTGGGCAAAGAGCCGAGCCTGCCGGTGCGCTTGGATCGCGAGCGTCTGTGGAACGTGGTCCGCGAGTGTCGCGCTGCGGGGTATCTGGTCGAGAGTCTGGATCCAGTCGGGCAGCGACTGCACACGTTGATGGCGGGCGTTGCGACGCACGATCTTCCGCCGGAGGTGCGTGAACTGCTCGGGGAGATGGTGTCGAGCCTGGGCGAGAGGGTGTACCTCGGGCGCGACATCAGCTCTGACGACGAGCATCCCGTCAGTCTCATCGCGGCCCCGACCTACGACGCCGAGGGGCATCAGGCCCTTGTACTGACACTTTATGTGGGCGGGGCGATTACGGGCGCCGAGATCGAGCGAAGGGCTGTGGCGCTGGTTGCGGCGGCGGATGCGGTGACGGCGGAAGTTGGTGGCCGGAGTCCGGTTCGCGGTTTGTGACGTCTGATTGCCGGTCATTGACCTTTGGGTAGAACGAGTTCTATTCTGTGATTGCGTTCAATTTAGAACCAGTCCGGTACATAAATGTACCGATGCGGAAATGGTGTTCCGCACGGAGTACGTGATGCTCAGGAGCGAAAGACATGGCAACACTCCAGACCCCGCCCGCCTACGAGTTGTCGCATTTGCGGGCACTCGAAGCGGAGGCGGTCCATATTTTCCGCGAAGTCGCAGCGACTTTCGAAAAGCCGGTCCTCCTGTTCTCCGGAGGTAAGGATTCCGTCGTGATGCTGCACGTAGCGGCCAAGGCATTCTGGCCTGCCCCATTGCCGTTCGCCGTGATGCACGTCGACACCGGTCACAATTTCGACGAGGTGATCGAGTTCCGCGACCGCACGGTCGATCGCTTCAACCTGCGTCTTGTCGTCTCCAGCGTGCAGGACGACATCGACGCCGGACGCGTCATCGAGGATACCGGAGTCGGTTCGAGTCGCAATCGCCTGCAGACGCACGCGTTGCTGCGCGGAATTCGCGACAACAAGTTCGACGCCGTGTTCGGTGGTGCTCGCCGAGACGAGGAGAAGGCGCGCGCCAAAGAGAGGGTGTTCAGCTTCCGGGACGAGTTCGGGCAGTGGGATCCCAAGGTGCAGCGACCTGAACTGTGGAACCTGTACAACGGCAAACACCGTAAGGGTGAACACATTCGGATCTTCCCGCTCTCCAACTGGACAGAGCTCGACATCTGGCAGTACATCGAGAAGGAACGGATCGACCTTCCCGGCATCTACTACGCCCATCGTCGCGAAGTTGTTCCGCGCGACGGAATGTTGTTGGCACGCACCCGCTTCCTCGAGCTTCGCGCCGGCGAGGAGTCCTACGAGGCGTTGGTGCGCTTCCGTACGGTCGGCGACGCAACGTGTACCGGATGCGTCGAATCGTCGGCCGAAACACCGGCCGCTGTCGTGGAAGAAGTTGCGGCGAGCCGTATCACGGAGCGTGGCGCAACCAGAGCTGATGACCGGATTTCCGAAGCTGGCATGGAAGATCGTAAGAAAGAGGGGTACTTCTGATGCCGCAACTGCTGAGAGTCGCTACAGCGGGGAGTGTCGACGACGGGAAATCAACACTCATCGGCCGGTTGCTCTACGACTCCAAGTCGATCTTCGAGGACCAACTCGAGGCCGTGGAGCGGAGCAGTCGAGAACGCGGCGACGAGTACGCCAACCTCGCGCTACTGACCGACGGATTGCGCGCCGAGCGTGAACAGGGCATCACGATCGACGTCGCCCACCGGTATTTCGCGACCCCACACCGGAAGTTCATCATCGCGGACACACCCGGGCACGAGCAGTACACCCGCAACATGGTGACCGGCGCTTCGACGGCCGACCTTGCCCTGATCCTGGTGGACGCACGCAAAGGTGTGCTCGAACAGACGCGACGGCACGCTTTCTTGTCGACTCTCCTGGGGATACCCCACCTCGTGCTGTGTGTGAACAAAATGGACCTCGTGGGCTGGTCTCAGGAACGGTTCGAGGAGATCAAGGAAGAATTCCGGCAATTCGCGATCAAACTGGACGTCCACGATCTGACGTTCATTCCGGTGTCGGCGCTGTTGGGGGACAACATCGTTGCCCGGACCGAGAACATGTCCTGGTACGACGGGCCTTCTCTGCTGCACCATCTCGAGCAGGTACACATCGCTTCGGATCGCAACTTGATCGACGCGCGTTTCCCGGTGCAGTACGTGATCCGTCCGCAGAAGCAAACGGATGCCGACCTCCACGATTTCCGGGGATACGCCGGAACGGTTGCCAGTGGCGTCTTCAAACCCGGCGACGAAATCGTGGCTTTGCCTTCAGGATTCACCTCGACGGTGAAGGCAGTCCACGGGCCGGGCGGTGACGTGATCGACGAGGCGTTTGCGCCCTCGGCCGTCTGCATCGAGCTGGCCGACGATCTCGACGTCAGCCGAGGGGACCAATTGTGTCGGCTCAACAACCGGCCGCAGGTCGGGCAGGAAATCGATGCGATGGTCTGTTGGTTGACTGAACAGACCACCCTGTCGGAGAACAACCGCTACTCGTTGCTGCACACCACGCGCTCCACGAAAGCGCAGATCGTCAAGCTCGACTATCGCCTGGACGTCAATTCTCTGCACCGCGACGAGAAGGCAGAATCTCTGTCCCTCAATGAGATCGGTCGCATCTCGATCAAAACGCAGCAGCCGTTGATGTTCGATCCCTACCGCCGCAACCGCGTGACAGGCAGCTTCATCCTCGTGGACGAGACCACGGGCAATACCGTCGCGGCCGGAATGATCAACGGTCCGACACTCAAGGAATCGCGCGTCGTCTGGCACAGTGCGGAGGTTTCTCGCGAGGAACGTGCGACCGCCGGCGCCACCGTCTGGCTCACCGGTCTCTCGGCCTCTGGCAAGTCGACGATCGCGGTCGAACTCGAACGCCGCTTGGTGGCCGCGGGTATCCCGGCGTACCGCCTCGACGGCGACAACCTCCGGCACGGATTGAACGCGGATCTGGGATTCAGTGCCGAGGACCGAGCTGAGAACGTCCGCCGAGTCGGCTCGGTGGCGCAGTTGTTCGCTGATTCAGGTGCAGTGGCAGTGGCCTGCCTGATCAGCCCGTACCGCGAAGATCGTGATCGAGTGCGGGCGGCTCACGAGGCCGCCGGGCTGAAGTTCGTCGAGGTTTACGTCGACACCCCGATCGAGCAATGTGAAGCCCGAGACCCCAAGGGTATGTACGCCAAGGCCAGGGCCGGGGAAATCAAGGGTTTCACCGGAGTCGACGATCCGTACGAGGCTCCAGCCAGTGCCGAGCTGGTGATCAGACCCGAAGACGGAACGCCTACCGAACTTGCGCTGCGAATTATGGAAGTGTTGGACCGGTGAGCGAATCCACACACAGCAGAATCGCCGACGAGGCACTCGCGGCGGAATTGGCGCAGGCCGCTGGTGCGATCCTCCTGGGGATCCGAGCCGAGGGCCTGGGTGTCGACGACGGTCGTGAGCTAGGTCGCCGGGGCGACAAGGCCGCCGATTCCTACATCCTCGACCGGTTGGCCGCCGAGCGGCCGGAGGATTCCGTGCTCTCGGAGGAGTCTGCCGATGATCGCAATCGTCTGGACGCATCCCGGGTTTGGATCATCGATCCGCTGGACGGCTCCAAGGAATACGGCTTGCCGGATCACGCGGATTGGGCAGTGCACGTGGCGCTTTGGGAGCGCGGTAGCGGAATTACCGCAGCCGCGGTTGCTCAGCCGGCGCTCGGAGCGGTGTACTCCAGTGGCGACGAGGCCGATTCGGTTCCCGCGAATTCGCCGCTCCGCGTAGTAGTCAGCGGATCGCGACCGCCCGCATTCACCGAAGCGGTGGCCGCCGAACTCGGCGCCGACGTGGTGCACATGGGATCGGCCGGCGCCAAGGCGATGGCGGTGGTGCGAGGCGAGGTCGACGCCTACCTGCACGCCGGTGGGCAGTGGGAATGGGATTCGGCTGCACCCGTCGGCGTCGCACAGGCGGCCGGGCTGCATTGCAGCCGCATCGACGGTTCACCGCTGCTCTACAACGAATCTCATCCCTACCTTCCGGATCTCGTGATCTGCCGACCGGAGTTGGCTGAGTCGATCCTAGGTGCAATTGCCAAGCACTCCACGGAGTCTGCGGTCAGTGGGCGCGTCGCCATGGCGCGTGAATACGTGAACGCATTGCTCACTCACGACGCAACGAAGGTCCGATTCGCCGCTGACGCCTGGCGAGTCGAGAACGGTCAGCGAACCGGTGACACCGGCGCTTTCATCAGCAACGAGCTCGAACAGGGGCAGCAATATCGCGGAATCGTGGCGATACGTGAACTCGCGCTGCGTGAGTGGGGCGAGAGCGTCGTCGCGCGGTATCTGCTCGACCTCGGAACACCTGGCCAGGCACCGGCCGTCACAGTTTTCGTCACCGAGTACTTCGGGATACCGGCAGGCGAGATCGAAAGCATCCTGGCAATCATCGAACCCTACGACAACGATTCGAAAGAGGCTGGAACACAATGACATCGGACAAGCTGATCACCGATTTCTGCGCGCTGTGGGCGGCCGCCGATGTTGCAAAGATCGTCGACTACTTCACCGATGACGTCGTTTATCACAACATTCCGATGGAGCCCGTGGTCGGTCGCGAGGCCGTCCGGGCGTTCATCGAGCAGTTTGTCGGTGCCTTCGGCAACATCGACTTTCAGATCAAGCGTCAGGTCGCGGACGGCAACACCGTCATGAACGAGCGCGTCGACGTCTTCACCATCAACGGCGCCGAGGTAGCGCTCCCGGTCATGGGGGTATTCGAAGTCGAGGACGGAAAGATCAAAGCCTGGCGCGACTATTTCGACATGGCACCGATCAACGCGGCAGCCGGCCAGGCCTGATCGGGGCGCCTATTCCGCGATGACAGCGTGCGGGTAGTCCGCCGAACGGTGCTGGAAACGCGTAATGGCGGGATTCACGATGACGCCGTCACGGATTTCGATGGCGCGGTCGACGGTCTCGTCTGCCTTCCAGGCCGTCTCTCCTGCCATCACAGTGGGCAGGTAGGGAAGAAGTGATTCGCTGATCTCCCACGACGCGGAGTTCCACAGGTACGACGGGCTGTGATCGACGCCGTAGTAAGTGATGTTGTCGCCGACGATGAAGGTCGGATCCGCGAACGAGGTGGGACGAGCCCAGCTGAACCCCATGCCTTCGTCGCACGAGACGTCGACGATGAGGCTTCCCGGTTGGAAGTCCATGAGATCTTCCTCGGTCAGGAACGTCAGCGGGGCATCCGTGTTCTGCAGCACGCAGTTGACGACGATGTCGTGCTCGGCCAGGAAGCCCGGTACCGGCACGCTGTGGTTGTCGAGCATGACGTGGCTGCCGCGGACGTCGCCGTTGTTGTTGTCGAACGAGACCATTCGCGCCGAGTGGATAGGGGAGCTGACGGCGGTGACGCCGCGCTGAGTCAGTACGTCCACTTCGTGGATACCGTGCGCCTTGAGTGCAGTGACGGCGCCGCGTGCAGTGGCACCGAAACCGATCACGGCAGCAGTGAGACGGCGGCCGTAGTCTCCGGTGGAACCGATCAACTGCAGGGCGTGCAGTACCGAGCAATAGCCGGCCAACTCGTTGTTCTTGTGGAACACATGCAGATTGAACGATCCGTCGCTGTGCCAGAAGTTCATCGCTTCGAAGGCGATGAGAGTCAGTTTCTTGTCGATCGCGATCTGTGTCAGCTCGGTGTCCTGGACACAGTGCGGCCAGCCCCAGAGAACCTGACCCGACCGTAGTTCGGCGAGGTCACGCACCAACGGCTTCGGTAGCAGAACCACATCGGTTTCCGCCAAAATCTGCTTGCGCGTGCGGATTCCGGCCACCAGACGCGAGAGGTAGTCGTCGGAGTAGCCGAAGGGGTGGCCGTAACCCTCTTCGAGGTAGATCCGAGAACGTAGTTCGGCATCGATGCGATCGAAATGCGCAGGATGGATCGGCAACCGGCGTTCTGCCGGTTTGCTCGACTGTCCGATGACTCCAAGGGTGCGTGCGTTGTTCAATTGTGTATCTCTCGATAGGAGCAGGTAGAGATGTCAGGCAGGCGCCTGAGGGACTAGCAGAAGCCGCAGGAACGCTGGCAGATTGCCTCGGCCAGGATCGCGGAAGGCGTGCCGGCTGCGCTGCTGTCGATCGCCGACGGCAACAGAAAGGCGCGCCGGTATGTGCTCAGTCTAGTCCTGAACGGTCCTCGCCCGGCGGCCGGGCGAGGTGCGGTGCTGCTCCGACGTAGGGCTACTGCTCGCGCAGGCGTGAATCCAGCACGGCCAGTTGAATTTTGCTGGCATCCGTGTGTACTTGACGACCTTTGTCGGTGACGTCGATGAAGACTCCGCGCCGGTCAGCCTCGCACAGTGCTCGCTGAACCAGTCCGGCCTTCTCGAGGCGGGCGACGCTGCGGGAGAGCGCACTGGGACTCAGGTACATCTCCGAAGCCAGATCCTGCATCCGTGGACGCTCGCACGAGGTGTCCATGAGTCGGTCGAGGGCCTCGAAGTCGCTCATACTCAGGCCGTGCGCCGACTGCATCTGGCGATCGAGTTCGCACGCGATGTCGTTGTAGCTGGTCGACAACGAGCGCCAGGTGTTGCGCAATTCCGATTCCGACGTCACGACCGCATTCTAGTTGAAGACTCGATTACGTGCAATTGCATTAAATGCTTGTGCATTAAGTGCATGTGCATCTATTCTCGCTGACGTGACTTGCACAGACTCGACACTCAAACCATTCGATTCGCCGGAATCCCCGGGTTCTACGGAATCCACCGATCCGGCCACAGGAGAGGGCTGGTCCCTCAAGCTGTGGGGCATCCTCGCGGTGCTCTGCCTCGTGTTGTTCCTCGACGGTCTCGATGTGTCAATGGTGGGCGTCGCTCTACCGTCCATCGGCAACGAACTGGGCCTGTCCACTACTTCGCTGCAGTGGATCATCAACGGCTACGTCCTCGGATTCGGCGGCTTGTTGCTACTCGGTGGACGTACCGCCGATCTTCTCGGGCGCAGGAAGGTCTTCCTGATCGCGCTGACCGTGTTCGCAATCGCTTCGCTGGTCGGTGGCCTTGTCGACAACGGAACACTGCTGATCGCATCACGATTCGTGAAGGGACTGGCGGCGGCCTTCACTGCGCCGACTGCAATGTCCATTCTCACCACGACGTTCAAGGAAGGTCCGGCCCGTAACCGTGCGCTTTCGGTGTTCTCCGTGTTCGGCGCCAGTGGTTACTCGTCGGGCCTGATCCTGGGTGGACTGTTGACCAGTGCCGGTTGGCGATTCACGTTCCTGATGCCGGTTCCGTTTGCCGTCATCGCTCTGATCGGTGGGTACTTCCTCATTCCGCGGGACCGTCCCGCAGATGCCGGGGGACACGACCTCGTCGGCGCCGTCACCCTGGTGACGGGAATGCTTCTCACCGTGTACACGATGGTTTCGGCTCCGACTCGTGGATGGGCACACCCGATGACGCTGGGTTCGTTCGCCGTCGCTGCCGTGCTTCTGGCGACGTTCTTCTTCGTGGAGAAGAAGGTGGCGCATCCGCTTGTGCGACTTGGGCTTCTACGCGTCGGCACCATCGTTCGTGCGAATCTGGCCATCATCGCGCTCTTCGGTTCCTACCTGAGCTTCCAGTTCATGATGACGATCTTCCTGCAGTCGGCCCTCGGCTGGTCACCCCTGAAGATGGCGATGGCACTGCTCCCCGCGGGCATCATCGTCGCCTTCGGATCACCGTTCGTCGGACGGTTGGTCGACCTGTACGGCAGTGCCAAGCTCATCATCGCGGCACTGACCTCGCTCAGCGTCGGGTACCTCTGGTTCCTCTTCGCGGGCAGCGATTCACCGTCGTACGTCGTGGCGATTCTGCCGAGCGTCATCCTGCTCGGACTCGGATTCGCGTTGGGGTACACCTCGATCATGGCCCAGGCCACCTCCGGCGTCGACGACTCGGAACAGGGATTGGCGTCCGGGCTGGTGAACACCTCCGCTCAGGTCGGTGCGGCGCTCGTACTCGCTCTGACTACCGCCCTCGTGACCGCCGGATCGCACACCGCATCCGGTGCCGGTACCGCCGGATTCGAACAGTTCCATCCCGGACTGATCCTGGTTACCGGAGTCGCGCTGGTGGGCTTGGCGATCACCGTCTCGCCGCTGGTACGTGGAAGGTCGCTGCGGGGAAGATCCGTGCGTGAAAGGCGCGCTGAGGAAGGAAAGGAATTGGCCGAGGTCAACTGAATACTTGCTTCATCCGCGAATGCGCTCGGCCGCGTAGGAGACAATCCTGCGCGGCCGAGTTGCTGTGTCTGAACTATCGGGTGGCAGATTTCAGGGCTGCGTCTTTCGGGGCCGCGTCTTTCAGGGCTGCGTCGAAACTTGTCGACGTAGCTTGCGAACCGAGAATCAAGGCAAGGCGCACCAACATGGCTTCGCGGTCGGACGGATCAGCCTGATCGAGTGCGTTCGACAGTGCCAACCAGACGTGCTCGCGGTGGCCCTCGTCGTCGATCACCGCAGTTGTCGCCGACTGTGCCGTATCGAAGTGCGTCGGCGCAGTGCCGGCGGTGAGGTGCTTGGCCACGTCGTTCAATTGCGTGGGATCGCTGATGCGGCAGAGCGCCAATCCGTCGGGCCGAATCACGAAGATCTCGCCGACACGAGCACCGAGGGCAGATGCGAGATTGCCTTCGGCATCGGGAATCGTGGAGTCGTTAGTTCCCGCGGTGATCACCCGTACGGTTTCCGGTGCAAGGGCCTGAGCGAGGATTTCGGCTTGCGTGTCGAGTTCGGATACCAGCTCAGCTGACAGTCCGAAAGCCAGCAGGCCGAATCCAGTACCGCGCAGACTGTTCAAGGAGGTTTTCGAACCGTCCGCCGAGACCTGGACGACTCTGTCTTCCAGCGGATCCCCGGGCAGTACGCCCTCGGTGCCCGCAGCTGTGGGCCACGTCAGCGGCGAGAGACGGGCGTGCGTTGCACTCGACTGGCGCGGGTTGATGAGGTGCGCGAATTCGCTTCGCTTGGTGGCGAGTTCGAGTACGGCGTCGCGGGTGGTCCGGTAGCCGTGACTGCCGGGCGACATGATGAGCGTCGACTTGCCTGCATTGTCGACGTTCTGCTGCCACGCGCTGCGACGTTCCTTCGAATACGCGTCGAGGATGGCGGTATCGGCAGCTCCGTTGATGACGGCCGCCAGTTGCCACACCAGGGTCTCGGCATCTTCCATGCCAGAGTTGAGGCCACGAACACCGAAGATCGGAACGAGATGCGCGGCGTCGCCGGCAAAGAGCACACGGCCGTGAGTGAAATCTTCCAGGGCGAGTGCATGGGCGCGGTAGAAGCCGAACCATTCCAGGGTCCAGGGGATGTCGCTCTGGAGCCATTCGAGGTGACGCGTGATGCGGTCACGGATGCGATCTTCTTGCGTCTCCGCTTCCGGATCGTCCGACGCATCGAGCTGGTAGTCGATGCGCCAGATGTCCCGTGGTTGGCGGTGCATGATGATCGTGGAGCCCGGGTTGCTGGGTGCGTCGAACCACACCAGACGCTCGGCCGGGAGTTCCGATTCCCAATGAATGTCGGCAATGACGTAGTTGCCCTCGTAGCTGTTGCCCTGCAAGCGGATTCCGCTGAGTTCGCGCATCTTGCTGCGTCCACCGTCGGCAGCCACGACCCACGCCGCACGCAGTTCGCGGGTTCCGAACGCGGTGTCGACGGTCAGAGTTACCTCGTCGTCACCGCCGGAGATGCCGGCGATCGACGACGACCAGTGGAAGTTCACCAGTGGGTGGGCGAGCAACTTGTCGGTCATGATCTGTTCGAACTCGGATTGCGAGACGTTGACCATGGGTCCGCGCGCGTCGTGCTCGGCGGATGCCATCCGGAACTGCAGTACTTCCTGATCGCGGTAGTAACTCCGACCACCCACCCACGGTAGAACGATGTCTTCGAGTTCGGCGCCGAAACCAAGGCGTTCGGCAACTTCGAGACTGTGCCGTGACACGCAGATCGCGCGACTGCCGAACGAGACCTGATCGGCCGCTTCGAGAATCGTGACGGGAATGCCGCGCTGGGCCAAGCCCATGGCTACGCCCATGCCGACTGGGCCGGCTCCGACGATCACGACGGGAAGTGCGTCGGCCGAAGGCGCCATGGAAGCGAAGTCCTCGGGGGCGTACTTCTTCGGATGAAAGTAGGTCGACATGGTCACGAGGCTTTCTGTGCGGCAGTGTTTTTCGGGATCAGTTGAGGTTCCGGGAGTAGCAGGATGGAAACCAAGCTGATCACGGCAATGATCACGAAGTAAACGGTGATGGCGAACGAGGTGTCGAAGGCGGCGTAGAGCGCGGTGGCGATCATCGGGGCCAGACCGCCGCCGAGGATTGCGCCGATCTGGTAGCCGAGTGACGCTCCGCTGTAGCGGATGTGTGCGGGGAACAATTCGGCGAACAGTGCCGCTTGTGGGCCGGCGCAGCAGCCGAGCGTGAAGCCGAGGGCGATCATCGATACGAGCATCACCGGGACGATCGCTGTGTCGATCAGCGGAAAGAACACCGCTGCCGCCACTACCAGGGTGATCGAACTGCGGATGTAGACGGTCCGGCGTCCGAGAGTGTCCGACTTGTGAGCGCTGAAAGCCATTCCCGCCATCCAGAACGGGCAGGATGCGATGAGGAGGAAGAGCATCGTGGTTTTGCTGAAGCCGAGTTCGGTCTCGCCGTATTTGAGCACGTAAACCATGTACGCGTACGCAATTCCGTTGGTGGCGATGAAGGTTCCACCGGCGAGGAGCACTGTCTTCCAGTGTCTGGTGAGAACCTCGAGAATCGGCATGGACTCCGCCGGTGCTTCGGACTTCGAAGCGGTGAACTCGTCACTTTCCTCGAGGCCGAGACGGATCCACATCGCAACGCCCACAAGAACTGCGCTGAGCAGGAACGGGATTCGCCATCCCCAGGAGTTGAATGCATCGTCGTCCATGAAGGCGGCGAGGGGGAGATAGACGAGATTGGCCACCAGTACGCCTGCGGGAACACCGATTTGTGGTGCGCTGCCGTACAGCCCCTTCTTGCCCTCCGGTGCGTTTTCGGTGGCGACCAGAACTGCGCCGCCCCACTCGCCGCCGACACCGAGTCCCTGAACGAATCGCAAGGTCACCAGGAGTATGGGGGCGAAGACGCCGATGGCGGCGTAGTTGGGTAGCAGGCCGATGGCAACGGTGGCGCAGCCCATCAGCATCAACGAGGTGACCAACATGGATTTGCGTCCGATGCGGTCGCCGAAGTGGCCCATCACGATTCCGCCGATGGGACGCGCGACGAATCCGACGGCGAGGGTGGCGAAGGCGGCCAGGGTGCCGGCCAGATCGGACGTGCCGGGGAAGAACTGCTTGCCGAGCACGAGCGCGGCGGCGGTGCCGTAGATGAAGAAGTCGTACCACTCGATGGCGGTGCCGACAAAGCTGCCGAGGGCGGCCTTGCGCGCCTTGACCGTCGCGGCGGTGCGCGTAGCGGTCGGTGAGGCGATGGAGGTCATGAAGTGCCTTTCGAGATGAATGTGGCTTGAAGAAACAATGACGTGCGCCACAACAATTGAAAAGCGAAAGAATTGGAGGTTCTTGCACGGAAAATACGTGGAACCAGCTCCGCTGCCTGGTAGTGGGACTATTGGGCAGGTTCCGAGGGTGAAACGAATTCTATGAAAGCGCGTGCGACGCGGCTGAGGCGAGTGTTCTGGTGCCACGCGAGAACTACGTGCACCGACGGCACGACAGGGGAAGCGATGGTCTTGACGACTACCTCGAGCCCCTCGTACGTGACGTCCATCTTGGGGCGCTGGAGCAACAGCGTCCAGCCGAGTCCGCGCCCGACAAATGCCCGCGCCGTCTCGAAGTTCGCGGTTCTGTATGCAACCTTCGGGATGAATCCGCCTGCGCGGCAGACGTCGAGCGCGTGTTTGGTGCTCGGCGGCGCGTCGAGGAGAACCATCGGGTGGTCCGCGAGGTCCGGAAGATGGATCGGTCGCTCGGACCGCGCGAGTGGGTGTTCTGCACCCAGGACGATCAAGGGTTCGCGGATGGCCAACGGAACTGTGCGCAATTGTGGAGACAGGTCCAGGTCGTAAGCGATCGCGAGGTCCAACTCGCCGTTCTCGAGATGTGTCTGGAGCCGATTCTGAGTGTCCTCGCGGAACTCCACCTGCGCGTCGGGATTCTCACGGGTGAACCCGGCGATCATCGACGGCAATACCGTCGGCCCCAGAGCGGGATAGCAACCGATCGCGATGGGCCCCGACACGTTTCCGCCGGTTCCGAGCGCATCGGATTCGAGCTCCCCGGCTTGCTGAAGTAGCGCCCGGGCGCGCACCAGAACGGATTCGCCGGTGCGGGTCAGTTGAATGCCGAATGAGCGACGGCGAACGCACAGTTGAACTTTGAGCGCGCGTTCGAGTTCGGTGAGCGACGCGGACAGGGCAGAGGGGGAGAGGTGCAAGCGCTCGGCCGCGGCGCTGATCGTCCCGGTCTCGGCTACCGCGACAAACGCAGCAAGCTGACGCATCGTGTACGTGGGAGCAGGATCGATGCGAGGCATGAGATCGACAGTAGTCGGATAGATTGCCCTGTATATTTTGGTGCGGCACCGTGGAGAAGTCGAAGATCAATCGCTGACCTGCGTCTTCGTGGTGCCCCCGGCAGGATTCGAACCTGCGACCTTTCGCTCCGGAGGCGAACGCTCTATCCCCTGAGCTACGGGGGCGCACCGAACTTTCGGTGTGCCGATTGGGCTGCGTTAGCGTAGCGCATCACGGGGGGCCAAGACCAAACCGGCACCCGTCTCGGCATGGCGTCGTCGCGGGAGGCAGTCGAGGATGCGGCCGGGGACCATGGTCGTCGAATCATCTGTACCGACTGACTCGGATGCTTTTTACGCCTAGGCTCGGCTCTGAGCACAGGCTCGGGCGGACTGCTCGGGCACCCTCGTGAGGTACGGGAGTCGTTGATGACCGATCACCACTATTCCGAAGACCAGCTCGCGCTCGACCTGAAGTGGTGGGCAGCGGCCAACTACCTGACCGTTGCGCAGATCTATCTGAAAGACAACACGCTTCTGCGGGAACCGTTGCGAGCCGAGCACATCAAGCCTCGACTGCTCGGGCACTGGGGGACCAGCCCCGGCCTGTCGATGATCTACACGCTCCTCAATCGGCACATCGTCGCCACTGATGCTGACTGGCTGTACGTCACCGGCCCGGGGCACGGCGGCCCGGCGCTGGTCGCGTCGACGTATCTCGAGGGAACGTATTCGGAGATCTATCCGGAAGTCTCGGACGACGCCGAGGGTATCCACCGGATGTGTCGGCGATTCTCGGCTCCCGGCGGAGTGCCCAGCCATGTGAGTGTGCAGACACCCGGAAGCATCCACGAAGGAGGCGAGCTCGGCTACGCCCTTGCACATGCGGCCGGCGCTGCCTTCGATCATCCGAACCTCGTGGTGGCCTGTGTGATCGGCGACGGCGAAGCCGAGACCGGGCCGTTGTCCGGCTCGTGGAAGCTCCCGGCGTTCCTCAATCCGCGGCGCGACGGCGCGGTGTTGCCGATCCTGCACGTGAACGGCGCCAAGATCGCGGGCCCGACCGTGTACGGGCGCAGCAGCGACGAAGACATTCAGGCCTACCTCGGCGGCCAGGGGTGGGCGCCGATCGTCGTCTCCGGTGACGACCCCGACGTCGTGTTTCCTCAGTTGTATCAAGCGATCTCGCAGGCACACGAGAAGATCCGCGAGATGCAGGGTGCCGCACGCCGCGGCGACGAGTGGACGGGTTCGTGGCCGGCAATAGTCTTGCGGACGCCGAAAGGATGGACCGGTCCACACACCGTCGACGGAATCTTGGTCGAGGGCACACATCGTGCGCACCAGGTGCCGTTGTCCGGCGTGCGAACCAACGAATCGCATCTGCGGCAACTCGAAGAGTGGATGCGGTCGTACCGTCCGGACGAGTTGTTCGACGCCAACGGATCACTCGTCGCGGAACTGGCGGCGCTCTCGCCGGCGGGGGACAAGCGCATGGGGAGCACTCCCTACGCGAACGGTGGACGACTTCGCGTCGATCTCCCGATGCCGCCGCTCGAAAAGTACGCGCTTCCCATCCAATCCCCGGGTTCGACCTTCCACGAGACGACGCGAGTGCTCGGCGAGCTTCTGCGCGACATCTACGCCGCCACGGAAACCGAGGACAGCGGCGGGATCTTCCGACTCTTCTGTCCGGACGAGACGTCGAGCAATCGCCTCGGCGCCGTGTTCGAGACAACCGACCGCTGCTGGCAACTGCCGATCACCGACTACGACGACGGGCTGTCCGCGGACGGTCGTGTCATGGAGGTCCTCAGCGAGCACCTCTGCGAAGGTTGGCTCGAGGGCTATCTGTTGTCCGGTCGACACGGGATGTTCGCGAGCTACGAAGCATTTGCGATGGTGAGCGTGTCGATGCTCATCCAGCACGCCAAGTGGCTCCAACATGCCGTCGACCTGCCGTGGCGGGCGTCCGTCGCTTCGCTCAACGTGCTGCTGACCAGTACATGCTGGCGCAACGACCACAACGGATTCAGTCATCAGGGCCCCGGCATGATCGACGCCGTTATTCCCTTGGCGCCCAGTGTGATCCGCGTGTGGCTGCCGCCGGATTCCAACACCTTGCTCTCGATCTCGGACCACTGCCTGCGTAGTACCGACCACGTCAACCTGATAGTCGTGGACAAGCAACCGCACCTGCAGTACCTCACGCTCGAGCAAGCGCACGAGCACTGCGCGGCCGGAGCTTCGGTGTGGGAATGGGCCGGAACCGAGGCTCGCGGACAGGAACCGGACGTGGTGCTGGCCGCTGCGGGAGATGTGCCGACGCAGGAGATCCTGGCTGCCGCGCAGTTGCTGCGCGATCACACACCCGAACTGATCACCCGCGTCGTCAACGTCGTCGATCTGATGGCCTTGCTGACGCCAACCGAGCATCCCCACGGATTCGGGGAGCGGGTCTTCCTCGATCTGTTCACCGCGCAGACCGACGTCGTGTTCGCATTCCACGGGTACTCGCGTGCGGTGCACGAACTGATTCACGGGCGTCCGAGTCCCGAGCGCTTCCACGTTCGCGGATTCAGTGAACAGGGAACAACCACAACACCGTTCGACATGGTTGTCCTCAACAAGATGAGCCGCTACCACCTGGTGATCGAGGCGCTACGACGCTCCAAGCGTCGGCCGGCCGGGGCTTCCGAGTTGGCGGAGTTCTGCCGGACACAGCTCGAAAAGCACTCGCGTTACATCGTCGAGCACCTCGAAGACATGCCGGAGGTAGAAAACTGGACCTGGTCCTGAAATTCAGGACCAGGCCCAGTTGGGTCTGAACATTCTCGGTTCAGCGCAGTGCAGTGCAGTGCAGCTCAGTTCATGGGCAGCGGCACTGCGCCGCGAGCCGCCAACATGTCGGTCATCAGCTTGGACTCGCTCTGCTGCGTGTTGACCATGGTCTGTGCCAGGCTGCGCACCGGACCCTCGGTGGCGTCGGCAGCTGCGTACTCCATCATCGGAAGCCCACCTTCGTGGTGACGAAGCATCAACTGCAGGAACAAGGTGTCGAGTTGCAGGCCTTCCGCCGCGCGGAGAGCCGCGAGGTCCTCGGGGGACGCCATGCCGGGCATCGTGTCGACCGGGCCGGAATGAGCCATGTCCATCGTGGCCGAAGTCCCGTGCGATCCGTGGCCGGAGCCCGAATCCGACGACATCCACTCCATGTACGGACCCACCTTGGACAGCGGCTGATCCCACATGGTCAGCCACGCCTGCATCTGACCGAGCTGGTTCTGCTGCGTGGTCAAGATGTCGAACGCCAGCGTGCGTACGTCGTTGTCCGTGGACTTCGTCAGGGCGATGGACGCCATGTCCACGGCCTGGCTGTGGTGCACGCTCATGTCCTGAGCGAAGCCCACGTCCACCGAATCCGAGGCCGGAACGGTCAGTGACGACTTCGCATCGGGTCCGAGGAGGTTGGTCAGTGCGCCGAGGGCAAAACCGACGGCGATCGCGCCGATCAGACCGATGATCAGCAGTGCGGTGCGCTGACTCGGCTTCGAAGGCTGATCGGTGGTCTCTGAACTATTCACCGGACTATCCACCGGCGGGAATCTGTTCGTCGGTGGCCGGGGTCGCGCCCGTGCCGTCCATCTGGATGGCGTCGGCGCCCGGAGGTGTCGGATCGAACGGCGACGTCGACGGGGTGAACAGCGGGTTGGTGCAGCTCGCTCCGACCTCGGGGTAGACGTTCGGGTTCTGGTTCAACGCGGTGATGAACTGATCGATGCGATCGTCGTCGGCCTTGTCGATCTCGAGGCGGTGGCCCCACGACTGCAGAGAAATGGGGCTGCTCTGGCCGGGGTACGGCGACATCAGCATGTAGGACTTGCCGTTGACGCGTGCGGCGAGGCTGTCGATCTGGTCCTGGTCGACGAGATCGGGGTTGTACGTGATCCAGATGGCGCCGTGCTCGAGCGAGTGGACGGCGTTCTCGGTGCGGATCGGGTCGGCGTACACGGTTCCGGTGCAGTTCGCCCAGGTGGCGTCGTGCGGGCCACCGAACGGCGGGGTCTGGTCGTACGCCACGCGCTGAGTGGAATCGACGTGCTGGCCGGCCGGGTACTCGATCTTGAGGACGCCGTCGATCTTGTCGGACGGATCCTTGTTCTCGGAGCTGTACTTGTACGGCTCGAGGGCCTGCCGCTCCTCGACCTTGGGCCACAGATTGATACCGAGCACGGCGATGAGTGCGAGCACAGCCACACCGGCGCCGATCGACAGCCAGGGGATCTGGCGGGGAGCGGGGACGCCGCCCTTACCCTTCTTGGCCGGCCGACTGTTCTTGTTGGCGGCCTTGATGGCCTTGGCTGATTTGGCCCCGGAGTTCTTGTTGGGACCGCGACTATCGGAACCGCTTGGCATCGATTGGGCTCTTTCGGTGTGTGGGCTTGAGGTGTGGCGCGCCCGCGCATGAAGGTACGCGGTGGTAGCTCGGGCATTACCACTGTACTTTCCGAGTCTGAGGGCAAACTTTGAGAGTGGCGTGCGACACGCCACAGCGGCCCCGCGCACGTTCACGGAGAGCGAGGCGTGAGGCGAGTCTCCACTTCCGGTGTGCAGGCAATAGGATGAATACCTGTGACTCCAGCTGACCTTGCCGAACTGCTCCGCGGAACCGCAGCGAGCGTCCTTGCCGATCGTGGCCTCGACGTATCCGTGCTGCCCGAAACCCTTACCGTCGAGCGACCACGCAACCCCGAGCACGGCGATTACGCCACCAACATTGCCATGCAGGTAGCCAAGAAGGTCGGCACTAATCCCCGCGAGCTGGCGGGCTGGATCGCCGAAGCCCTCACCGCTGCCGACGGAATCGAATCCGCCGAGATCGCCGGACCCGGCTTCCTCAACATTCGGTTGGACAAGGACGCCCAGGGCGCGATCGTCGTGTCGGTTCTCGAAGCCGGTGCGTCGTACGGCTCGGGCGACTCTCTCGCCGGCAAGAAGATCAACCTCGAATTCGTCTCGGCCAACCCCACCGGACCGATTCACCTCGGTGGAACCCGTTGGGCTGCAGTCGGAGACGCGCTCGGACGCATTCTGTCCGCGCAGGGTGGATTGGTCACACGTGAGTACTACTTCAACGATCACGGTGCCCAGATCGACCGCTTCTCGCGTTCGCTGATCGCTGCAGCGAAAGGTGAACCTGCTCCGGAAGACGGTTACGCCGGTGCATACATCGCCGACATCGCCGCCTCGGTTCTGAAGCAGCGTCCCGACGTCATGGAGCTGCCCGCCGACGAGCAGCAGGAAACCTTCCGCGCCATCGGCGTCGAATTGATGTTCACGCACATCAAGCAGACCCTCCACGACTTCGGCGTCGACTTCGACGTCTACTTCCACGAGAACTCGCTCTTCGAATCCGGTGCGGTCGAGAAGGCCGTCGAATCCCTCAAGGGTTCGGGCAACCTCTTCCACGAAGACGGTGCGTGGTGGCTCAAGAGCACCGACTACGGCGACGACAAGGACCGCGTCGTCATCAAGAGCGACGGCAACGCCGCCTACATCGCCGGTGACATCGCCTACTTCCAGAACAAGCGCGCCCGCGGGTTCGACCTCTGCATCTACATGCTCGGTGCCGACCATCACGGATACATCGGCCGTCTCAAGGCTGCCGCGGCCGCATTCGGCGACGATCCGGACACCGTCGAGGTGCTGATCGGCCAGATGGTCAACCTCGTCAAGGACGGCACTGCCGTCAAGATGAGCAAGCGCGCAGGCACCGTCATCACCCTCGACGACCTGGTCGAGGCAATCGGCGTCGACGCCTCGCGTTACGTCATGATCCGCTCGTCGGTCGACTCGAGCATCGACATCGATCTCGACCTGTGGACCAAGACCAGCAGCGAGAACCCCGTCTACTACGTCCAGTACGCGCATGCACGCCTCTCGGCGATCGCTCGCAACGCCGCGGACCTCGGTCTGTCCGCCGACGCGAGCAACCTCGCCCTGCTCACCGTCGAGCAGGAGGGTGACCTCATCCGCACGATCGGCGAGTACCCACGCGTCGTGTCGAGCGCGGCGAATCTGCGTGAGCCGCACCGTATTGCCCGCTACCTCGAAGAACTCGCGGGTGCGTACCACCGCTTCTACGGCGCGTGCCGCATCCTTCCGCAAGGCGACGAAGACGCCACCGACGTGCACCGCGCGCGTCTGGCTCTCTGCGCCGCCACCCGACAGGTCCTGGCCAACGGCCTCGAACTGCTCGGCGTCACCGCACCGGAGCAAATGTGAACGCGCACCCCGCCGGCCCCAAGCATGCCGAGCAGTTGCAGGCCCCCGGCTTGCCCGACCGTCCGGCCAGCCCCGAAGCCTTCGGTGAACTCTCACCGCAGGTGTGGCCGCGCAACGCTTCTCGCGGCGACGACGGTGAAGTGACCCTCGCGGGTGTCAAGGTCGGTGAACTTGCCGAGAAGTACGGCACCCCGCTGTTCGTCATCGACGAGGACGACTTCCGCTCGCGTTGCCGCGACATGGCCCGCGCCTTCGGCCCGGATGCCAAGGTGCACTACGCATCCAAGGCATTCCTCTGTGGCGAGATCGCACGCTGGGTCGCCGACGAAGGCCTCTCGCTCGACGTCTGCTCCGGCGGTGAACTGGCGATCGCGTTGCACGCGGACTTCCCGGCCGAGCGAATTGCCATGCACGGCAACAACAAGTCAGTCGCCGAACTGGCCGCTGGTGTCGCCGCGGGCGTCGGGCATGTCGTGCTCGACTCGGCGATCGAGATCGACCGACTCGATCGTGTCGCCGGTGAGGCCGGTGTCGTTCAGGACGTGTTGATCCGACTGACCGTCGGCGTCGAAGCGCATACCCACGAATTCATCTCCACCGCACATGAGGACCAGAAGTTCGGTTTCTCGCTGGCCGGGGGAGCGGCGATCGACGCGGTCCGTCGCGTCTTCGCTGCCGACAACTTGCGACTGGTCGGCCTGCACAGCCACATCGGTTCGCAGATCTTCGACGTCGACGGTTTCGAGGTGGCAGCGCACCGCGTGATCGGTTTGCTCCGCGACGTCGTCACCGAGTTCGGAGTCGAGAAGACCAAGCAGATTTCGATCATCGACCTCGGCGGCGGCATGGGGATCTCGTACATCCCCTCCGACGACCCGCCGCCCGTCGACGAACTGGCAGCAAAGCTCGGCCACATCGTGCGCAACGAGTCCGCACTGGCCGGATTGCCGGAGCCGACGCTTGCCGTCGAACCCGGCCGCGCCATCGCCGGACCTGGCACGGTGACGCTCTACGAGGTCGGCACCATCAAGGACGTCACGGTGGGTAGCTCGCTGACACGCCGCTACATCAGCGTCGACGGCGGGATGAGCGACAACATCCGCACGTCCCTCTACGGTGCGGAGTACGAAGCCAAGTTGGTTTCGCGAACTTCCGAGGCTGATCCCGTCGTTGCACGTATCGTCGGTAAGCACTGCGAGTCCGGTGACGTGGTCATTCGGGACACCTGGATGCCCGAGGACGTCGGGCCCGGTGATTTACTAGCGGTAGCAGCGACCGGTGCATACTGCTATTCGATGTCGAGCAGGTACAACCTGCTCACCCGCCCAGCCGTGGTGGCGGTGCGTGACGGAGTCTCACGCGTGATTCTGCGGAGGGAAACAGTGGAAGATCTGCTCAGCTTGGAGGTATCGCAGTGACGAGCGAATCGGCGCATCGCGCTATCGGTGTGGCCGTTCTCGGCCTCGGCAACGTCGGGAGCGAGGTCGTCCGGATCATTCGTGAGCAGGCCGAGGAACTCGAAGCTCGCGTCGGCGCCCCGTTGGAACTGCGGGGAGTTGCCGTCCGCCGTATCGGCTCGGACCGCGGAATTCCCGAGGAACTGCAGACGACGGACGCCGAGTCCCTGGTCGGTCGTGACGACGTCGACATCGTGGTCGAGGTGATCGGCGGAATCGAGCTCCCTCGCAAGCTGATTCTCTCTTCCCTCAACTCCGGTAAGTCGGTCGTGACCGCCAACAAGGCGCTGCTCGCGGACCACACCGGTGAATTGGCGGAGGCTGCAGAGGCCAACTCTGTCGACCTGTACTTCGAGGCCGCTGTTGCCGGTGCGATCCCCGTGATCCGCCCGCTCACACAGTCGTTGGCCGGAGACCGTGTCAACAAGGTCGCCGGAATCGTGAACGGCACCACCAACTTCATCCTCTCCGCGATGGACGAGACCGGCGCCGACTACGAAGAGACCCTCGCCGAAGCCGGACGCCTCGGATACGCGGAAGCCGACCCGACCGCGGACGTCGAAGGCTACGACGCCGCGGCGAAGGCTGCGATCCTCGCGTCGATCGCGTTCCACACCCGCGTCACTGCCGCGGACGTGTACCGCGAAGGAATCTCCACGATCACCTCCGCCGACCTGGCGTCGGCGAAGGCACTCGACTGCACGATCAAGTTGCTCTCGATCTGCGAGCGCATCGTCACGCCCAAGGGCAAGGAGCGGATTTCCGCTCGCGTGTACCCGGCGCTGGTTCCGCTCAGCCATCCGCTGGCCTCGGTCAACGGCGCGTTCAACGCCGTTGTCGTGGAAGCAGAGAACGCCGGCCGGCTCATGTTCTACGGCCAGGGCGCAGGCGGCGCCCCCACCGCTTCCGCGGTGATGGGTGACCTGGTGATGGCGGCGCGCAACAAGGTTCACGGCGGCCGCGGCCCCCGCGAGTCCAAGTACGCCAAGCTCAAGGTCGCCCCGATGGGCGACATCCTCACGCGCTACTACGTGAACATGGAGGTCGCGGACAAGGAAGGTGTGCTGTCCGCAGTCGCCGCCGAGTTCGCCAAGCACGGCGTGAGCATCTCCGTCGTCCGCCAGGAGGGCGCCGGCGCCGGCGCGCGTCTGGTGGTCGTCACTCATGTAGCAACCGACGCGGCTCTCTCCGAGACCGTGGCGGCCCTCAACGAACTCGAATTCGTCACCGCTGTGACCAGCGTGCTGCGACTGGAAGGCACTGAACAATGACCGGCATCGTCAACCCCGTCCACAAGGCATGGCCGGGTCTCATCGAGGCATACCGGGACCGTCTCGCGATCGGTGACAACTGGAAGACCGTCACCCTGCGCGAAGGCGGCACCCCGCTCCTGCCGGCCGGCCACCTCTCCGAGATCACCGGCTGCGACGTCTACCTCAAGGTCGAGGGTCTCAACCCCACCGGTTCCTTCAAGGACCGCGGCATGACGATGGCCGTCACCGACGCCTTGGCCCGGGGCCAGCGCGCAGTTCTGTGCGCGTCCACCGGCAACACCTCCGCCTCGGCCGCTGCGTATGCAGCCAAGGCAGGCATGACCTGCGCCGTGCTCATCCCGCAGGGCAAGATCGCCATGGGCAAGCTTGCGCAGGCAGTCATGCACGGCGCCAAGATCATTCAGGTCCAGGGCAACTTCGACGACTGCCTCGAACTGGCACGCAAGACCACGGCGGAATTCCCCACCATCGGTCTGGTCAACTCCGTCAACCCGGTGCGCATCGAAGGTCAGAAGACCGCGGCATTCGAGATCATGGACGTGCTCGGCAAGGCTCCCGACGTGCACGCTCTCCCGGTCGGAAACGCAGGAAACATCACCGCGTACTGGCGCGGATACTCCGAGTACTACGCCGACGGTCTGACCACGGTCAAGCCCCGCATGCTCGGCGTCCAGGCAGCCGGTGCGGCTCCGCTGGTCAACGGCGCACCCGTCAAGGACCCCGAAACCATCGCTACCGCAATCCGAATCGGTTCCCCCGCTTCCTGGAACGGCGCTGTCGCCGCGAAGGAAGAGTCGAACGGTGCATTCCGTGCCGCCACCGACGAGAAGATCCTCGAGGCTTACCGTCTGATCGCCGCCACCGAGGGCGTCTTCGTCGAACCGGCGTCGGCAGCCAGTGTCGCCGGCCTGCTCGCCGCACGTGCAGAGGGCTGGCTCGAGCCGGGCCTGACCGTCGTGTGCACGGTGACCGGTAACGGTCTCAAGGATCCTGACACGGCTTTGAAGGGTATGCCGAACGTCGAGCCGATCGGTGTCGATCCCGTTGCCGTCGCGGCTGCCCTCGAGCTTGCATAGTGTCCGTGGATTCATCGACCACTCCGCGGAATCCGGTGTCTGACATGACTATAACCCTGCCTATCGGCCTTTCGGTGACTGCTCGCGTCCCGGCCTCGAGTGCAAACTTGGGGCCGGGGTTCGACACCCTCGGTCTGGCGTTGGGGTTGTACGACGAAATCGTGGTCACCACAACGGATTCGGGCCTTCAGATTCGCGTCGAAGGTGAAGGCGCTGCCGACGTACCTTGGGGTCCTTCGCATCTCGTAGTTCGCGCTATCGAACGCGGTCTCGAAGCGGCCGGGGTGTGGGCAAGTGGCCTGGACGTGTTGTGCCGCAACGCGATCCCGCACTCGCGCGGGTTGGGATCCTCGGCTTCTGCGGCTGTCGGCGGACTGGCAGCAGCCAACGGTCTGGCGCGCGCACTCGATGCCGAGATCGGCTTGACGGAAGAGCAGTTGGTTCAACTCTCGTCCGAGTTCGAAGGTCACCCGGACAATGCGTCTGCCAGTGTTCTCGGTGGCGCAGTCGTCTCGTGGAGTTGCCCACCGGCCGTCGAAGGCGACGAGCCGATCTACTCCGCGGCGAAACTCGATGTCCATCCCGACATCCGTGCTGTGGCACTGGTTCCCGAGGAGCGGTCGTCCACCGCACACACTCGTGGCCTCCTGCCCGAATTGGTTCCGCACCAGGATGCCTCGTTCAACGCGAGCCGCAGCGCGCTGGCCGTCGTTGCGCTCACTGCTCGGCCCGATCTGTTGATGGCAGCCACCGAGGATCGCCTGCATCAGGCGCAGCGCGCACCCGCACTTCCGCTCACGACGCGATGGATCGGGATCTTGCGCGAGGCGGGCATTGCTGCGACCGTTTCGGGAGCAGGCCCCACCGTGTTGGCGCTCAGCACAGAACCTTTCCCCGTCGAGCTCGCCGAAGCGGCGCGGGCAGACGGACTACGTGTGCTCGAATTGGACATCGCCGACGGCGTCGAAGTATCCACGACGACTGTCTGATCCCTGCCTTGGTCCTGGTGATCGCCCACTACCGATCGGTAGTGAACTGACACACCCAGTCGTCCAAATTCTTGCCGGACTCAGGTTTGGACGCTATCCTGGGCTATGTCCGTACATCGTGCGCGTCAGTCGCCGGTGCATCACCAGGGGGCAAAACTCCTTCCCAATCGGGGTCCACAGTCCTTGGCATGATTCTCGCAGGCATGATTCTCACGCTTGTACCTTCTCCGAAGGTTTGAATCCTCCGCGGATCGAACACTCAGAGGTTCCATATCTCTGGGGTTCAACACACGGGGGAGTGAATCGTCGACGAAGGCGCGTTGGGCAGGTTTGCGAGCGCATGAAAAGTTTGAGGCGAGAGTTTCCGACAATCATGTGACGGCGGACAAGCCGGCAGTTCTGGACAGCAACCACGTACGGCACCACCGAGTTCGGTATTCAATCGAACTGCGGGACGAACCCTCGACTTTGCGCAGTGCGAGTGAGGGAAGGAAAGGACCTCCGTGACCGATACGGACCTCATCGCCACTTCTGCACCCGCCGGGTCGGAATCAGGCGACAATTCTCAGGCGTCATCTTCAGCATCGAACGGTGCGGTGGCGACCTCCACGAAGCGTGCCGAAACGCGCCGTGGTGCCGGACTCTCCGGCATGGTGCTCACCGAACTCCGCACTCTTGCGGGTGAACTGGGCATCAAAGGCACTTCCGGCATGCGCAAGGGCGACCTGATCGCAGCCATCAAGGAGCGCCAGGGCGGCAGCGCAAAGGCTGCACCCGCACAGAGCGAACTCACTCTCGACGACGCACCCGTTGCGCGCACTCGTGCCAAGAGCACCCGCGCCGCACGCACCGAAACCCCCGCAGCCGAAACGGCTCCCGCGGCAGAATCCGCTCCTGCCGAGGCAGCGCCTGCGCGTACCGAATCCGCCGAGGATTCCGATCAGAGCGCACCCCGTCGTGGACGTCAGCGTCGCGGCGCCGCTCGTCGTGCAGGTTCACCCGACCAGGGTGAACTGAGCATCGAGCAGGACACTCCTTCGGCAAAGTCCGACGCGGACACCTCGAAGGCCGCCGATACCTCGAAGGTCGCCGAGACCGCCAAGGCTGAGGCTCCGGCCGAGCGTCCTGCGCGCACCGAGGGCAAGTCCGACGCTGATCAGGGTCCCGCCGAGCAGGGCAACGAGCGTCCCCGCCGCGAGCGCAACCGGGACAATCAGGGCCAGCGCGACAACCAGGGCCAGCGCGAGAACCAGGGCAACCGGGGCAACCAGGATCGCCAGGATCGCCAGGATCGCCAGGATCGTCAGGATCGCGGCAACCAGAACAACGCCGGCCAGAACAACGCCGGTCCGCGTACGGACAACCGCAACAACGGACCGGACGACGACGAAGAGGGTGGACGCGGACGCCGCGGACGCCGTTTCCGCGAGCGCCGTGGCCGTGGTCGCGACCGCGGTGAGGGTGGCGCACCCAACGATTCGCGTGAGACCGAAATCCGCGAGGACGACGTCCTTCAGCCGGTCGCCGGCATCCTCGACGTGCTCGACAATTACGCATTCGTGCGTACGTCCGGGTACCTCGCCGGTCCCAACGACGTCTACGTCTCCATGAACCTGATCCGCAAGAACGGCCTTCGCCGTGGCGACGCCATCACCGGTGCCGTCCGCGTCTCGCGTGACGGTGAGCAGGGCAGCCAGCGTCAGAAGTTCAACCCGCTGGTCCGCATCGACACGGTCAACGGCGGCGACGTCGAGGCCGCGAAGAAGCGTCCCGAGTTCAACAAGCTCACGCCGCTGTACCCGAACCAGCGTCTGCGCCTCGAGACCGAGCAGCACATTCTCACCACGCGTGTCATCGACCTGGTGATGCCCATCGGTAAGGGCCAGCGCGCCCTCATCGTGAGCCCGCCCAAGGCCGGTAAGACCAGCGTGTTGCAGGCGATCGCGAATGCCGTCGCCACCAACAATCCTGAGTGCTACCTGATGGTCATCCTCGTGGACGAGCGTCCCGAGGAAGTGACCGACATGCAGCGCAGCGTGAAGGGTGAGGTCATTTCCTCCACCTTCGACCGCCCGCCGGGAGATCACACCGCAGTTGCCGAGCTGGCAATCGAGCGTGCGAAGCGCCTGGTCGAGATGGGTAAGGACGTCGTCGTACTCCTCGACTCCATCACGCGTCTGGGTCGTGCGTACAACAACTCCTCGCCGGCGTCCGGACGCATCCTCTCCGGTGGTGTCGACTCGACGGCGCTCTACCCGCCGAAGCGTTTCCTCGGCGCTGCCCGCAACATCGAGAACGGCGGATCGCTCACCATCATCGCCACCGCGATGGTCGAGACCGGATCCACCGGCGACACCGTGATCTTCGAAGAGTTCAAGGGCACCGGCAACGCCGAGCTCAAGCTCGATCGCAAGATCGCCGAACGCCGCGTGTTCCCGGCCGTGGACGTCAACCCGTCCAGCACGCGTAAGGACGAGCTGCTCCTGAGCCCGGACGAAGCTGCTGTGCTGCACAAGCTCCGCCGCGTCCTGTCCGGACTGGACTCGCATCAGGCCATCGATCTGCTGATCGATCGACTGAAGAAGAGCAAGAACAACCTCGAGTTCCTGATGCAGGTCTCCAAGACCGCACCGGGTGCGATCGACGACTGATCGACTCGACGTCAAAGGCCCACAACCAGCTGGTTGTGGGCCTTTTGCGTGGGCGGAACAAAACCGAGGGGCAGTGCGTTGACAACTTCGTACATCCACCCCGAGGCGTGCGAGACGCGGATTATCTGGTGAGGTACCGCATCTGGCATACTGAACGGCCGAGTCCGGTTCCGGTTCACGATGTCGATTGGCGACGTCGACCCGGCGACCATTGAAAGGGACACCATGAAGGCAGGAATCCACCCAACCTACGTAGCGACCACCGTCGTCTGCGGTTGCGGTAACACGTTCGAGACCCACAGCACCAAGGAGTCCGGACGCATCAACGTCGAGGTTTGCTCGCAGTGCCACCCGTTCTACACGGGCAAGCAGAAGATTCTCGACACCGGTGGACGCGTCGCTCGCTTCGAGGCTCGCTACGGCAAGCGCGCAGACAGCAAGGTCCCGGCCACCGAGTCCTAGCTGTTCCGCCGACGCCCGATCTGCCATGCGCAGATCGGGCGTCGGCTTTTTTGTGCCTGCACTCGGTTTGCGCGTTTCCCGGGTCCCGGCGTCGAAATACCTTCAAGCGCGCACCGTAGGAATCGAAACTCAGAGCGGAGCGAACCATGGCAGGCGCAACCCAGCCCTCGGCCATCGACGACATCTTGGCGGAGCACGCCGGTCTCGAAGCGCAGATGTCCGATCCGGCGCTGCACAACGACCCTGCCGCTGCCAGGCGCGTCGGTAAGCGGTTCTCCGAGCTCTCGCCGATCATGTCGACGTACAACAAGCTCACGGCTGCGCAGGACGATCTGGAAGCTGCGCGCGAACTCGCCGCCGACGATTCCAGCTTCGCCGCCGAGATCCCCGATCTCGAAGCCGAGGTCGCGCAGCTCGAGCAGACGCTGACCGATCAGTTGGCGCCGCGTGATCCGCATGACGGCGACGACATCGTCCTCGAAGTGAAGTCCGGTGAGGGCGGCGAAGAATCCGCGCTCTTCGCCTCGGACCTGGCCCGCATGTACGTCCGCTACGCGGAACGGCACGGCTGGCGCGTCGAGATCCTCGACGCGACGGTCTCCGATCTCGGCGGATACAAGGAAGCAACGCTGTCGATCAAGAGCAAGTCAGACACCCCGGACGGAGTGTGGGCGCGGCTGAAGTTCGAGGGCGGGGTTCACCGCGTCCAGCGAGTGCCCGTCACCGAATCCCAGGGACGCGTTCACACTTCGGCCGCCGGCGTTCTGGTCTACCCGGAGCCCGAAGAGGTCGAGCAAGTCCAGATCGACGAGAGTGACCTGCGTATCGACGTCTACCGTTCGTCCGGCAAGGGCGGTCAGGGCGTCAACACCACCGACTCCGCGGTTCGAATCACGCACCTTCCGACCGGCATCGTCGTCACCTGCCAGAACGAGCGCTCGCAGCTCCAGAACAAGGCGCGTGCCATGCAGGTGCTTGCAGCCCGTTTGCAGGTAGTCGCCGAGGAAGCCGCGGACGCAGAAGCGTCGGCAGGTCGCCAGAGTCAGGTTCGGACGGTGGACCGTTCGGAGCGCATCCGCACCTACAACTTCCCTGAGAACCGCATCACCGATCACCGCATCGGATTCAAGTCGCACAACCTCGACGCAGTGCTCGACGGTGAGCTCGATGCACTTCTCGACGCATTGGGCAAGGCGGACCGAGAGGCACGTCTCGCGGCCGAGTAGATGCAGACCATGACTGACCTCCGTCCCGCCGGGAACTCGGTGAACCGCGTGTCGGTTGAGCGTGGCAGGCTGTACCCGTGAGTCGACTTCCACTTCGTTTGGCGCTGATCGAAGCTGCAAAACAGCTCGACGCCGCAGGTGTGCCCAGCCCACGCACCGACGCCGAGTTGTTGGCATCCCACCTGCTCGGCGTCGAACGCACGCGTCTTGGGCTGATTCCGTTGGTCGATCCTGAGGTCATCGCGGCGTTCGACGAGTTGGTTGCGCAACGCGTGAAGCGGATTCCGTTGCAGCACATCATCGGAGTCGCATCGATGGGCAACATCGACGTCGCTGTCGGTCCGGGTGTCTTCATTCCGCGGCCCGAAACCGAATTGCTCATGGGTTGGGCGCTCTCGTTCCTCGAAGGTTGCGGAAGTAAGCCGCCGGTAGTTCTGGACCTGTGCACGGGATCGGGTGTACTCGCGCTGTCCATCGCCGAGGCCCGTCCAGACGCCGTCGTTCACGCCGTGGAGAAAGAGCCCGCCGCGTTGGCGTGGGCGCGTCGTAATGCTGCCGACCGCGAGGCCGCCGGTGATACACCGATCCATCTGCATCAGGGTGATGTCACCGATCGGAACCTGTTGCCAGGGCTCGAGGGCGGCGTCGATCTGGTCGTGTCCAATCCGCCGTACATCCCCGAAGGCGCGCAATTGCAGCCTGAGGTCATGGATTACGACCCGCACACCGCGTTGTTCGGTGGCGCCGACGGTCTGTCCGTCATCAAACCCATGATCAGCAACATCGCGAGGTGGCTTCGAATCGGCGGCGCGGCAGGCATCGAGCACGACGACACCAACGGCGACGGCGTCGCTGCGCTGTTCTCGGCGCGCCGGGTGTTCGGCGACGTTGCACAGCATCCCGATCTTGCCGGTCGTCCGCGTTTCGTCGTCGCCAGACGTGTCGCCACCGACGTCGAAGCGCAGCGGAATCGAACGCCCGAAGTGCAGAGTGAAAGGATGGCTGAGTGAGCACCGTGTACGACTGCAGTCAGACAGATTCCCGAACCGCAGGCTTGGCCGCCGCGAAGAACGCGCTCAAGGCCGGCCGACTCGTAGTTCTCCCTACCGACACCCTTTACGGACTCGCCGCGGACGCGTTCGACAGCGAAGCTGTCACGAGTCTGTTGCGTGCCAAGGGACGCGGGCGAGACATGCCCGTCCCGGTACTGGTCGGATCGTGGAACACCATCGACGGGCTCGTCTACAGCGTGCGCCCCCAGGCCCGGGATCTGATCCGCGCGTTCTGGCCCGGCGGACTGAGCTTGGTCGTCGAGCAGGCGCCTTCACTTGCCTGGGACCTCGGTGATACCCGCGGAACCGTCATGCTCCGCATGCCGCTGCACCCGGTTGCCCTCGAACTGTTGCGCGATGTCGGACCGCTTGCCGTCTCGAGCGCCAACATTTCGGGGCGTCCGCCGGCAACTACCGTCGAGGAAGCCCGAGATCAGCTCGGCGGATCTGCCAGCGTGTACCTCGACGGGGGCAAGGCCGAACACGCCGTTGCTTCCACGATCGTCGACCTGACCGGCAATTCACCGCGTATCTTGCGAGTGGGTGCCGTCTCGGCAGAATCCATCGCCGAGGTATTGGGCACCAGTCCGGAAAGCCTCGTAGAGGGAGTTTCGTAACGATGGTCGGCGCCGGCGGCGAGCGCGCGGGGGAATCCACGTATTGGGGACCGGATTTCGGTGAGCTTGCCACGGCGGACCCCGAGATCGCGGCTGTTGCGCTGGCCGAACTCGAGCGTCAGCGCGGCGGGCTTCAACTCATCGCGAGCGAGAACTTCACCAGCCCCTCGGTACTGGCTGCCTTGGGTTCGACCCTGAGCAACAAGTACGCCGAGGGCTATCCGGGTCGGCGTTACTACGGCGGGTGCGAGTACGTCGACGTAGCCGAGAATCTGGCGATCGACCGGGCAAAGGCACTGTTCGGCGCCGAGCACGTCAACGTCCAGCCGCATTCGGGGGCCACCGCGAATCTCGCGGTGTACGCCGCATTCGCCAAGCCAGGCGACACCGTATTGGCGATGAGTTTGCCGCACGGTGGGCATCTGACTCACGGGTCTCGGGTCAGCTTTTCGGGGCAGTGGTTCACCACCGTTCCCTATCACGTCGATTCGGCCACCGAATTGATCGACTACGACGAGGTTCGCACCCTGGCTCTGGCGCACAAGCCGAAAATCATCGTCGCCGGCGCGACCGCGTACTCCCGAACCATCGACTTCGCAGCCTTCCGGTCGATCGCGGACGAGGTCGGTGCGATCCTGTGGGTCGATGCCGCCCACTTCATCGGACTCGTGGCAGGCCGGGCGATACCGTCGTGTGTTCCGTATGCCGACGTGGTCTCCGCGACGACGCACAAGGTCCTCAGAGGCCCGCGCGGCGGAATGATCTTGTGCCGCAGCGAGCATGCCTCTGCTGTCGATCGCGCGGTGTTCCCCTTCATTCAAGGCGGCCCGATGATGCATGCGATCGCTGCGAAGGCGGTTGCCTTCAAAGAAGCGTCGACGCCGGAATATCGTTGGTATGCACAGGAAGTGGTTGCCAATGCGTCGGCGCTCGCGCAGTCGTTGGAAGCTCGCGGCCTGCGCACCGTGTCCGGTGGAACCGACACGCATCTGGCGCTTCTCGACCTGCGCGCAAGCGGTGTCACCGGAGTCGACGCCGAGCGTAGGTGCGGACTGGCTTCGATCACGCTCAACAAGAACGCGATTCCGTTCGATCCGCAGTCGCCGGCCGTCACGTCCGGAATCCGCGTCGGATCCGCGGCCGTGACGACCCAGGGATTCAACACGTCCGACATGAGCGTCGTGGGGGAGTTGATCGCGCGTGCAGTCGTAGCGGATCCAGCCACCACGTCAGGGGAGGCCGAGTTGGCATCAGTTGCCGACGGCGTTCGCGAACTGGTACGGGCAAAGCCTGCCTATCCCCGCCAGACGGGTGATCTCGCGCAGTGATCACTTCCTACGAGGCGACCACGTATCTGGCACAGGGCGGCGGGGGAGCGGGTGTTCCCATCCGTGAACTGTTGCTCGTGCTGTGTACGGCGGCGGTAGTGACATACCTGGCGACTGGCGCAGTCCGGTTGTTGGCGCTGCGGTTCGGCGCCGTCGCCGTACCGCGTGATCGGGACGTTCACGTCGAGCCGATTCCGCGCCTCGGTGGCGTCGGAATGTATATCGGCATGGTTGTCGGTCTGCTGTTCGCGCAGCAATTACCGGCGCTCACAAGAGGTTTCGGCTTCGGTAGTCCGGATGTGCACGCTGCGCTCGTCGCGGGCGCCGTCATCGTCCTCGTGGGCGTGATCGACGACAGGTGGGGTCTCGACGCTCTCACCAAGTTCGTGGGTCAGGTGACTGCTGCCGGAGTTCTTGTGGTGATGGGCGTCAGTTGGTTCATCATCTACAACCCGTTCGGTGGTGACGGTGGGTCCACGATCATCCTCGATCAGATTCAATCGGGACTGTTCACGGTGGCTATCGCCGTGGCGACCATCAACGCGATGAACTTCGTCGACGGTCTCGACGGATTGGCCGCCGGTTTGGGCCTCATCGCGGCCTTGGCGATCCTCATCTTCTCGATCGGTCTGCTCCACGATCAGGGCGGCGACGCGAGTGTCTACCCGCCGGCGATGATCGCGGCGGCCTTGGCAGGCGCTTGTCTCGGTTTTCTTCCGCACAACTTCAATCCAGCGCGCATTTTCATGGGCGATTCCGGGTCGATGTTGATCGGTCTCATGCTTGCCGCGATCTCCACCAGTGCATCCGGTCGTATTCCGCTCACTGCTTACGGAACCCGCGACCTGGTCGGCCTCCTCGCGCCGTTGTTGCTGGTCGGTGCTGTAATGTTCATCCCGATGCTGGACATGCTCCTGGCCGTGATCCGCCGGACGAAAGCGGGCGTCAGTCCGTTCAGTCCGGACAAGATGCACCTGCATCATCGCCTCCTGCAAATCGGACACACGCACCGACGGGTTGTGCTGGTCATCTACCTGTGGGTCAGCGTTCTGGCTTTCGGTGCCGTCGGATCCTCGCTGCTCAATCGACAGCTGGTTGTCGTACTGGTTGCGGCCGGGTTGGTCATTGCCTTGTTCTTCACCGCGGTGCCGTCCCTGATCGATCGCAAGCAACAGCGTCGGTAGCCAAGTTTCCCGATCCATTACCCTTGGGCATCGTGACGAACACGCCGCAGCCTGTACCTGCCTCGCAACCCATCCCTGATTCGACCGCCGCCATGAAGTCGGCCGTGAAGTGGGGTGTGATGGGGCTGATCGCGCTGGCCGTGGTCGGCGCGCTCCTGGGCGGGCTCTTCGCCGGCAAGGAAGGCGTCTACGGCGCTTTGATCGGCGCAGCCGTCGGCGGCGGGTTCATCCTGTTCACGGCGCTGGGCGTGCTGCTCACAGCGAAGTTGCCTGCGCTCACGGCCGGTGCAGTTCTTCTCGGCACGTGGCTGCTGAAGATGATTCTCGCGATGGTTGTTCTCTTTGTCCTCTCGGACATGGATTTCTACAACAAGACCGCTCTCGTCCTGGTCATCATCATGTCGCTGGTCGTCGTGCTCGGTGCGGAGACATACGGCGTTCTCGGAACCAAAACTCCGTACGTCGATCCCACTCCCAGCAGCAACGTCGACGACGACGAGTAGTACTACAAGAGGTAACTAATCGGACTTCCAGGTACCCCATCTACACAATGTCGTAGATGACTTGATAAGGTTCGGTTCAAGCGAGAGCAATGGTGGGCCGAGTAACACTCAGCCGACGATGCCATGTGCTCGCAGGTGGTCGAAATTCTGGCCACTGAGTCGACGAGAGTCGCCGACACCGACAGACGCCAGGCCCCTCTAGGGTTCTCCAGCTGCTGACGAATGCGCGAGTCGAACTTGTCGACTTGTAGATCGTCAATGTCCGATCGAACCGCAGTCAATGATGGCTGCGGACCGACTACGGGAGAGAACGCTGAGCGTCACCACCCTGGCCGCGGATGAATTCCATGCGCCGTCACTAGACGATTTTTTCCCGCCCTCCGTGTTGATTCACGCGGGCCCCTTCGAGCTCGACCGTCTGATGCTGATTCGTCTGCTGATGTCGGTGCTGGTCGCAGCCTTCTTCGTGATCGCGATGCGCAGCCCTCGATTGGTTCCCCGTGGGATGCAGAACGCCGCTGAGCTTGCGCTCGACTTCGTTCGTATCAACATCGCCGAGGAGATCCTGGGCAAGGAACAGGGCAAGCGCTTCCTGCCGGTCATCACGACGATCTTCTTCATCGTGGTCGCCAGCAACATGGCCAGCATCATTCCTTTCCTGAACATCTCGCCGAACGCACGAATCGGTATGCCCCTGGTACTCGCGGCGCTCGCCTACATCGTGTTCAACTACGTCGGAATCAAGAAGTACGGCTTCTTCAAGTACGTCAAGAGCAGCATCGTCGTTCCCGGCGTTCCGCTGCCCCTGCACTTCTTGTTGGTGCCCATCGAGTTCATCTCGACCTTCATCCTGCGCCCGTTCACGCTGATGGTTCGTCTCATGGCCAACATGTTGGCCGGCCACATCCTGCTGGTGCTGTTCTTCAGCGCGACGAACTACTTCTTCTTCGTGTCCGGCGGATTCCAGGCGATCTTCGGCGTTCCGTCGATCATCGCCGGTATCGCATTCACGTTCTTCGAGCTGCTGGTCATCTTCCTGCAGGCTTACGTGTTCGCGTTGCTGACCGCGGTGTACATCGAATTGGCGCTCCACGCCGACGAGCACTGACCTTTTACCTCCTCACCAGCTACACCAAGAACTGAGCCTCTTGCCGAATCCGGCAGAGGTCAACAGAAAGGGAATGGAACACCATGAGCATCGCTTACCTCGCTCAGGAAGTTGTCGAGACCAAGTCGCGCGGCTACGGAGCCATCGGCTACGGCCTCGCAGCAATCGGCCCCGGCATCGGCGTGGGCATCGTTGTGGGCAAGGCAATCGAAGGCATGGTCCGCCAGCCCGAGATGGCCGGCCAGGTTCGTACCACCATGTTCCTCGGTATTGCATTCACCGAGGCCCTCGCATTGATCGGCCTTGTCGCCGGTTTCATTTTCTAAGACAGACATGGGAGCCACCTTCGCAGTGCTCGCGGCAACAGAGGAGACACACAATCCTCTCTTGCCCGAGACATACGACATCGTGTGGTCCGCGGTTGCGCTCGTCGTAGTCGGTTTTGTCTTCTGGAAGCTCGTTCTTCCGAAGTTCCAGAAGGTCTTGGCCGAACGCACCGAGCAGATCGAGGGCGGCATCAAGAAGGCCGAAGACGCACAGGCAGAGGCAGCGGCCGCGCTCGAGCAGTACCGCGCGCAGCTCGCCGAAGCTCGTACCGAGGCAGCGCAGATCCGTGAGGAAGCGCGTACCCAGGGTCAGCAGATCATCGCTGACATGAAGGTTCAGGCGCAGGACGAGAGCGACCGCATCGTGGCCGCAGGCCACAGCCAGCTCGTCGCCCAGCGTCAGCAGATCGTCGCTGAGCTCCGCTCGGATCTCGGCAAGACCGCTGTAGACCTGGCCGAGAAGGTCATCGGGGAGTCTCTCGCCGACGACGTGAAGCGCGCCGGAACGGTTGATCGTTTCCTCAACGAGCTCGACACCGTCAGCGCTGATTCAGCCAGGAAGTGAGCAACATGTACGCAGCGAGCCGTGAAGCCTTGGCGCAGACTCGTTCTGCGCTGAGCAGTGCCCTGGGCGCCGTCTCTGCAGGAGCCGCAACTGCTGCTTCTGCTCAGGCTGGGTCCGAGCTCTTCTCGGTGGTCGAGGTACTCGACGGCCAGCGCGCTCTTCGCAGCGCGCTGGCTGACGCTTCGGCACCGGCCGCTGGTCGCCAGGCTTTGGCAGAGCAGTTGTTCTCCGGAAAGGTCGGCGCCGAGGCGCTCGCCACCGTGAAGGCAGCTGCAGGCCAGGACTGGTCTGCGGCCCGCGACTTGGTCAACTCGCTCGAACTGCTCGGACGCGAAGCTCTGCTCCGCGCCGCAGCCGATCAGAGCCAGTTGGACACCGTTGAGGACGAGCTCTTCCGTCTCGGTCGCATCGTGGCAGGGGATCCCAGCCTGGAGCAGACGCTCTCGGATCTGTCGGTTCCCGCAGCCCGCAAGCGTGAGTTCCTCTCCCGCTTGCTCTACGGCAAGGTCACCGCGGTCACCGAGGCACTCGCCGGACAGGCCGTCGGCCGGTTGAAGTCTGCACCCGCAGACACTTTCGATCAGCTGTCGAATCTTGCCGCAGCGCAGCGCGATACCACCGTTGCTCACGTTCGCAGCGCCTCGGCGTTGAGCTCGGAGCAGTCGGATCGCTTGGCCAGCACTCTTACCCGCACCTACGGGAAGCCGGTAGCAGTACACGTCGAGGTTGATCCAGAACTCCTCAGCGGCTTGGTCGTCCGGGTGGGCGACGAGGTTATCGACGGCAGCGCAGCGGGTCGACTCGCAGCACTGCGGAAGAACCTCAAGTAGTCCTTCAGCCGAACACATACTCCAGATCTTTTCGAAGACCAGACACCGAGAGCAGGAAAAACATGGCGGAGCTGACGATCTCCTCCGACGAGATCCGTAGCGCGATCGACAACTACACCGCGAGCTACTCCCCGGAGGCCTCCCGTGAGGAGGTCGGCACAGTGACCGACACCAGTGACGGCATTGCGCACGTCTCTGGCCTGCCTTCGGCTATGTCCAACGAGCTGTTGGAGTTCCCCGGTGGAATCGTCGGCGTCGCGCTCAACCTGGATGCCACCGAAATCGGTGCCGTCATCCTTGGCGATTACCAGAACATTCAAGAAGGCCAGGAAGTAAAGCGCACGGGCGACGTTCTGTCGGTTCCCGTCGGCGATGCTTTCCTCGGCCGCGTCATCGACCCGCTGGGTGCGCCCATCGACGGCCTCGGCGAGATCGAGAGCACCGAGAACCGTGCACTCGAGCTCCAGGCCGCTTCGGTGCTCGAGCGCCAGCCGGTCGAAGAGCCGCTCCAGACCGGTATCAAGGCTATCGACGCCATGACCCCGATCGGCCGCGGCCAGCGCCAGCTCATCATCGGCGACCGCAAGACCGGCAAGACCGCGGTCTGCATCGACGCCATCCTGAACCAGAAGGCCAACTGGGATTCCGGCGATGTCAACAAGCAGGTGCGCTGCATCTACGTTGCCATCGGTCAGAAGGGTTCCACCATCGCGGGCGTCAAGGCTGCCCTCGAGGAGAAGGGCGCGATGGAGTACACCACCATCGTTGCTGCTCCGGCCTCTGATTCCGCAGGCTTCAAGTGGCTCGCACCGTACACCGGCTCGGCCATCGGCCAGCACTGGATGTACCAGGGCAAGCACGTTCTGGTCGTGTTCGACGACCTGACCAAGCAGGCAGAGGCGTACCGCGCCATCTCGCTGCTGCTGCGTCGCCCGCCGGGACGCGAGGCTTACCCCGGTGACGTCTTCTACTTGCACTCCCGTCTGCTGGAGCGTTCGGCGAAGCTGTCCGACGCACTCGGCGGTGGCTCGCTGACGGCTCTGCCGATCATCGAGACCAAGGCGAACGACGTCTCGGCGTACATCCCGACCAACGTCATCTCCATCACCGACGGTCAGGTGTTCCTCGAGTCCGACCTGTTCAACAAGGGCGTTCGCCCCGCGATCAACGTCGGTATCTCGGTCTCCCGCGTCGGTGGCGCTGCACAGACCAAGGGCATGAAGAAGGTTTCCGGTTCGCTGCGTCTGGAACTGGCTCAGTTCCGTGAGCTCGAAGCGTTCTCCGCTTTCGCATCTGACCTCGACGCTGCCTCCAAGGCTCAGCTCGAGCGCGGTGCCCGTCTGGTCGAGCTGCTCAAGCAGGATCAGTACAGCCCGATCCCTGTCGAGGACCAGATCGTCTCGATCTACCTCGCCGGCGAAGGCATCTTCGACAGCGTTCCGATCGGTGACGTCCGTCGCTTCGAGAAGGAACTGCTCGAAGACCTCAAGCACTCGGCTGCTGGCGTCTACTCCAGCATCAACGGCGGTAAGGCACTCGATGCCGACAACGCTGCTGCGCTGATCGCTGCAACGAACAAGTTCAAGGAAGGCTTCATCGCATCCGACGGAAGCCGGGTCGTGAACGAGGCCGAGGCTGACGCTTTGGGCGCCGACGAGGTCGAGAACGAGCAGATCAACGTCAAGCGCAAGACCGTCAGCAAGTGACGTACGCGCCCATGACACTGCGAATTCCGAAGGGAGAGTGATTGATCGATGGCGAGCATTCTCGAATTGCGGTCTCGTATCAAGTCGGTCAACTCGACCAAGAAGATCACCAAGGCACAGGAACTGATCGCGACTTCGCGTATCACCAAGGCTCAGATTCGCGTCGCCGCGTCCAAGCCGTATGCCGAGGAGATCACGAAGGTACTCACCGAATTGGCGAGTGCGTCTGCTTCGCTCGATCACCCGTTGCTCAACGAGCGCCCGGAGCCGAAGCGGGCTGCGGTCCTCGTTGTCACCAGTGACCGCGGCATGTGTGGTGGCTACAACTCCAACGTCCTCAAGCAGGCAGAAGAGCTCATGGCTCTCCTCCGCAGCGAGGGCAAGGAGCCGGTCGTGTACGTGCTCGGTTCCAAGGGACTCGGCTACTACACGTTCCGCGGCCGCGACATCGGTGCTGCGTGGACGGGCTTCTCGCAGGATCCGGGTTACTCGGATGCAGCGAAGGCCAGCCGCCACCTGGTGGAGCTGTTCATGGCTGGTTCGGGTAACCAGGTTGCCGCTCCGAACGGTGAAGGCACGATCGAGGGCGTCGACGAACTCCATATCGTCTACACCCGCTTCGTGTCGATGCTGACGCAGACTCCCGAGGTTCGCCGTATGGCTCCTCTCGAGGTCTTCGTGTCGGAAGAGCGCATCGAACTCGGTGACGACATGCTGACCAACGGCCACGACGACGACCATGACAATGGCCCCGTCGCGGACTTCAGCTTCGAGCCCGAGCCCGAGAAGCTTCTCGGTGCTCTTCTCCCGAAGTACGTCAGCACTCGTATCTTCTCGTCGCTTCTCGATGCTGCGGCATCGGAGTCGGCAGCCCGTCGTACCGCCATGAAGGCCGCGACGGACAACGCAAACGAACTGGTGAACACGTTGAGCCGTCAGGCCAACCAGGCTCGCCAGGCCCAGATCACCCAGGAAATCAGCGAGATCGTCGGCGGCGCCAACGCGCTCGCCTCGAGCGCAGGAAGTGACTAGCACATGACCGCAGCAGTAACCGAAAACAACGGGGCAGGTTCGGCTTCGGCCGTAGCCGGCCGCGTCGTGCGGGTCATCGGTCCCGTCGTGGACGTTGAATTCCCGCGTGGCGCTGTTCCTGAACTGTTCAACGCCCTGAACGCCGAGATCACGCTTCCCTCGGTCGCCAAGACGCTGACGCTCGAGGTTGCACAGCACCTCGGTGACAACCTGGTCCGCACCGTCTCCATGCAGCCCACCGACGGCCTCGTCCGCGGCACTGCAGTGACCGACTCGGGCAAGCCGATCTCGGTTCCCGTCGGTGACGTCGTCAAGGGCCACGTGTTTAACGCCCTGGGCGATTGCCTCGACACCCCCGGCCTCGGCCGCGACGGCGAGCAGTGGGGCATCCACCGCAAGCCACCAGCCTTCGATCAGCTCGAAGGTAAGACCGAGATCCTCGAGACCGGCATCAAGGTCATCGACCTTCTCACCCCGTACGTCAAGGGTGGAAAGATTGGCCTGTTCGGTGGCGCCGGCGTCGGCAAGACCGTTCTGATCCAGGAAATGATCACGCGTATCGCTCGCGAGTTCTCGGGCACCTCGGTGTTCGCAGGCGTCGGTGAGCGTACCCGTGAGGGCACCGACCTCCACCTGGAAATGGAAGAGATGGGCGTCCTCCAGGACACCGCCCTTGTCTTCGGCCAGATGGATGAGCCGCCCGGAACGCGTATGCGCGTCGCCCTGTCCGCACTGACGATGGCGGAGTACTTCCGCGACGTTCAGGGCCAGGACGTCCTGCTGTTCATCGACAACATCTTCCGCTTCACGCAGGCAGGTTCCGAGGTTTCCACCCTCCTCGGCCGTATGCCTTCGGCAGTGGGCTACCAGCCCACGCTGGCGGACGAGATGGGTGAGCTCCAGGAGCGCATCACCTCGACCCGCGGTCGCTCGATCACCTCGCTGCAGGCTATTTACGTGCCCGCCGACGACTACACCGACCCCGCGCCGGCTACGACGTTCGCGCACCTCGATGCCACCACCGAGCTCTCGCGCCCGATTTCGCAGATGGGTATCTACCCCGCTGTGGATCCGCTGAGCTCGACCTCCCGCATCCTGGAGCCCGGCATCGTCGGTGCCGAGCACTTCCGCGTTGCCAACGAGGTCAAGCGCATCCTGCAGAAGTACAAGGAACTGCAGGACATCATCGCCATCCTCGGTATGGACGAGCTTCAGGAAGAGGACAAGGTCCTCGTCGGCCGCGCCCGTCGTATCCAGAAGTTCCTCGGCCAGAACTTCATCGTTGCCGAGAAGTTCACCGGTGAGCCCGGCTCCGTCGTGCCGCTCCGCGACACGATCGAAGCCTTCGACCGCGTCTGCAAGGGCGAGTTCGATCACCTGCCCGAGCAGGCATTCAACAGCTGCGGTGGACTCGACGACGTCGAAGCTGCAGCCAAGAAGATGGCCGGGAAGTAGTCCACGATGGCTGAGATGACCGTAGAACTCGTTGCCGTCGAGCAGCGCTTGTGGTCTGGTTCGGCGACGCTGGTCAGCGCTCAGACCACCGAGGGCGAAATCGGCATCATGCCCGGGCATGAGCCGGTCCTCGGCCAGCTGATCGAGGGCGGAACCGTGTCGATCACCCCGGTCGACGGCGAGCGTATCGTTGCTGCAGTACACGGAGGGTTCCTCTCCGTCACTGCGACGACGGTGACGATCCTTGCCGAGTCCGCGGACATGGCACAGGACATCGACGTCGAGGCAGCCAAGGCTGTCTTGGCCGAGAACTCGGGCGACCTCGAAGCGATTGCGGTCGCCAAGGGTCAGCTCCGGGCCGTCGAGCGCGCGTAAGTTACTCGAGTAAAGCCGCGACGGGAGCCGACGAACAGTGACATTCGGAATGACTGTGTTGATCATTCTGGTTGTGCTGCTCGCGGTTCTCGTCGCGGCTTTTCTGTATCGTCTGCTGGTTCTACGTCGCGGCGGTACCGCTGCACTGCTTCGTGTTCTGCCATCCCCGGGGGACAGCGGGTGGCGTCACGGAATCATTCGCTACGGCGAAAGCACCTTCGTCTTTTTCAAACTGTCGAGTCTGCGGCCGGGCCCGGACTCCAGGATTGATCGTCAAGGAATCGAGGTCGAGAGCCGTCGCTCTCCCTCGGGTACCGAATTCGACATCATGAGCGACGACATCGTCGTGGTCAAGGTCAACGACGGATCGTCGGCCTACGAAATCGCCTTGGACAGTGGAGCATTGACAGCTTTCCTGTCCTGGGTCGAATCACGGCCGGACGGGCGCGCCCGTAGGCGACGCACCGCCTGACCGGTCCCGCTCAAGCCCCGGCGCCGGGCTTCCAGAGCACATCGCCTTCAGGATTTGCCACTCTTCCCATGATGAAGAGCAGATCCGACAATCTGTTGAGATATTTCGCGGGGAGGACGCTGGTGTCTTCCGGGTTCGCATCGATGGCGGACCAGGCCGCACGCTCCGCACGCCGCGAGACGGTTCTTGCTACGTGAAGCAGGGCGCCCAGGGCAGTTCCGCCGGGCAGAATGAACGAATTCAACGGTGCCAGTTGCTCATTGAGCTCATCGCACCATCCTTCGAGTCGATCGATATAGGCCTGAGTCACTCGCAGCGGTGGGTACTTCGGGTTCTCGACGACAGGGGTGGACAGGTCGGCCCCCGCGTCGAAGAGGTCGTTCTGGATCTGGCGCAGCATCGCGAGCAGATTCTCCGGGGGTGTGCCGAGGGCAACGGCCACACCGATCGCCGCGTTGGTCTCGTCGCAATCCGCGTAGGCGATCAGACGCGGATCGTTCTTGGAGACTCGCGAAAAATCGCTGAGGCCGGTGGTCCCGTCGTCGCCGGTCCGGGTGTAGATCTTCGTCAGGTGAACAGACATAGGGCTACGGTACCGGCGCGGTGCCGACGAGGTTGTGGCTCTAGGCTGTGAACCGTGAGTGAGCACTTTCTTGTGACCGGGGGTAACCGCCTCGAAGGTGAAGTACTGGTGGGAGGGGCCAAGAACAGTGTGTTGAAGCTGATGGCCGCTGCGCTGTTGGCCGAAGGCACCACTGTGGTGACCAACTGCCCGGACATTCTTGACGTGCCGCTGATGGCGGACGTCTTGCGAGGGCTGGGCTGCGAGGTCGAACTCGAAGACTCCGAAGTGCGGATCACGACGCCGGCCGAGCCGAAATATCACGCTGATTTTGACGCGGTCAAGCAGTTTCGGGCGTCGGTGTGTGTGCTTGGTCCGCTGGTCGCGCGTTGTCGACGCGCTGTTGTCGCACTTCCTGGCGGCGATGCGATCGGTTCGAGGCCACTCGACATGCACCAATCCGGGCTCCGCCTGTTGGGCGCGCGTAGCGAAATCGAACACGGATGTGTCGTTGCCGAGGCAGACGACCTTCACGGCGCGAACATTCGCCTGGTCTTCCCGTCTGTGGGTGCAACCGAGAACATCTTGATGGCAGCAGTGCTCGCCCGAGGTGAAACGGTGATCGACAACGCTGCACGTGAGCCCGAGATCGTGGATCTCTGCAACATGCTCAACGAAATGGGCGCCAAGGTATCGGGCGGCGGAAGTTCGACGCTCACCATTCAAGGCGTCCGCAAGTTGGAACCGACTACGCACCGTGTCATCGGTGACCGCATCGTTGCCGCAACATGGGGTGTCGCTGCCTCCATGACCAGGGGCGACGTCCGCGTTCGCGGGGTGAATCACAAGCATCTCGGGTTGGTCCTCGACAAGCTTCGGACAGCCGGCGCGGAGGTGACTCCCGAGGTAGACGGTTTCCGTGTCATCCAGCGTGAACGACCCAAAGCAGTCAATTTCGCGACATTGCCTTACCCCGGATTCCCGACCGACCTGCAGCCGATGGCAATCGGTTTGGCGGCGGTTGCCGAGGGCACGTCGATGATCACCGAGAACGTATTCGAATCGCGTTTCCGATTTGTCGAGGAAATGATCCGACTCGGCGCCGACGCTCGTACTGATGGTCACCATGCTGTGATCCGCGGAGTTCCAGTGCTGTCGAGTGCGCCGGTGTGGTCTTCGGACATTCGGGCAGGCGCCGGGCTCGTGCTTGCCGGGTTGGTCGCGGACGGAACCACCGAAGTCCACGACATCTTCCACATCGACCGTGGGTACCCGCGTTTCGTCGAGAATCTTCGTGGACTCGGGGGAGTGATCGAGCGGGTGGGCTCCGAATAGGTTCGGTGCTCGGCGTCACACTCGGGCCTATTCGCGATTGGCGGAAAGGCTTAACTGTCTGACCTGGCCTTGGCTAGTGAATCGGTGTTGTGACCAGGCGATTTGTGAATTGATTGAAGGTTCGCGTAACTTTGTCCAGGTCAGAGCGACACGGACACCGACTCCCACCTGCGAGGGTGAGTGACACGAGGTTGTACGAAGTGCCTGGCGAACACAATTCAGTTTTCTTCACGGGGTTCCGGTTTGCGCCGGTGACCTGGTTGGGATAGGCTGGAAAAGTTGCCCCGGAGCGGCGACCATAGGGTCGTGGTGATGGTGTGTGCGTGTTCTTTGAGAACTCAACAGTGTGTCGATGAATGTCAGTGC